>JAPSIC010000175.1 GCA_031179165.1 Brevibacterium sp. | reverse complement strand
TCAGTGTCCGCGCCTCCGGGACCGTTGCCGGTGCCGGGCAGGCCCTGGGACTTGCGGCGCATGAGGAGGACGACGATGACGATGATCGCCAGACCGCCGACGGCCAGGAGCACGATCATCGGGGTCGACATCCCGGATTCGCTGTTGGAGGCTTCGCCGATCTCGCCGCGGTCCTCGCCCTTCTTGCCGGGTTCGTCGACGACGGCACCGCCGAGCCCGGCCTTCGTCGACTGCTCGACGGAGCCGCCTGCCCCCTCGGCGTCGTTGAGGGTGAAGCCGAACTCACCGGAGATCGGATGCCCGTCGGAGGACACGACCCTCCAGATCACGGTGTACTCGCCGGGTTTGAGGTTGTCGGGCAGGGCCACGCTCAGCGTCTTGCCCTCGACGGCGAGCTCACCGGCGGAGACGTCGGTGCCGTCGATCTCGACCCGGACCTCGCTGCCGACCTGCTGGACCTCGCCGGAGAACGTCATCTCGAGCCATTCCGGCTGCTGATCGAGCTTGGCGCCGTCCTCGGGGTTCGAGGACACAAGCTGATCGTGAGCACTGGCCGGGGCGAAGGCGAAGACGCTCAGGGCAGCCACGAGCAGGGCGACGAAGCCGAACCTGAGAGCGGACCATTGTGTTCGAGTCATGGGAAGTTTCTCCTTACAGCGTTTGCTATGAGTCTAGATCGCCGCCGCCTGATTCCTGGCATCAACCCCTCCATTGTCGCAATGATTTCTCTGAGTTCATTGAGGCTGATCACGATACTGTTGCACCATGACTTCCGAAACCACGAGCGCCCCGGCACCCGCAGCGACGACCACCGCGGCAACCGCCTCGGCGAGCGCAGAGACGTCGACCGCGGCTGCCACGGCCGCCTCCCCGCGCCCCCAGGATGACCTCTACCGCCACGTCAACGGAGAGTGGATCGACTCGTTCACGATCCCCGACGACCGGGCCGGCGACGGTGCGATGCGCGAGCTCTTCGACACCGCCGAGAACAAGGTCCGCGACATCATCACCGCCGTCTCCGAGACCCCGCAGGAGCCCGGCAGCGAGGGCCAGAAGGTCGCCGACCTGTTCTCCTCCTTCATGGACCTCGAGCGCATCAACTCACTCGGCACCACCCCCTTGGACCCGATCTTCGAGGCCATCGATGCCGCCGAGGACAAGTCCGAGCTCGCCGCCCTGCTCGGCCGCCTCGAGACCGAGGGCATGGGCGGGCTGCTCGGCGGGTACGTCACCGCCGATGCGAAGAACTCCGACGTCTACGCCCTCTACCTCGTCCAGGCCGGCATCTCCCTGCCCGACGAGGACTACTACTTCAACGACGACCACGCTGAAGTGCGGGTGAAGTTCGTCGAGCACGTGAAGAAGATGTCGGCCCTCGGCGGCATCGGCACCCGCAGCGGCCTCCCCGACGCCGAGGTGGCCGCCAAGGTGATGGCCTTCGAGACCGCCCTGGCCCGCCACCACTGGGACCGCGTGTCCTGCCGCGATGCGGAGAAGACCTACAACAAGTACACGATCGAGGCGCTGCGCGAACTCGGCCCGGAGTTCGACTTCGACTCCTGGTTCTCCTCCCTCGCCGCCGACGTCGACGGGGGCCTCGACTCGCTCATCGTCGCCCAGCCCTCCTACGTCACCGGTATGGCGCAGGTGTGGGCCGAGACCGACATCGACACGATCAAGACGTGGCTGCGCTTCAGCGTGCTCTCCGACAACGCGACGCTGCTCACCGACGAGATCGTCGAGGAGAACTTCGACTTCAACTCCCGCACCCTCTCCGGCACCCCGGCGCTGCGGGAACGCTGGAAGCGCGGCGTCGGACTCGTCGAGGGCCTCCTCGGCGAGGCGGTGGGCAAGCTCTATGTCGCCGCCGAGTTCCCGCCGGCGGCGAAGGCGGCGATCGACCACCTCGTCGAGATGCTCATCAAGGCGTACCACAAGTCGATCACCGAGCTCGATTGGATGAGCGAGGAGACGAAGCAGCGGGCGCTGGTCAAGCTGTCGAAGTTCACCCCCAAGGTCGGCTACCCCGAGGTGTGGCGCGAGTACCCGGCGACGATTGCCGCCGATGACCTCGTCGGCAACGTGCGCCGGGCCTCCCGGGCCGAGCACGCCCGGCAGATCCGGCGGATCGGGCAGGAGATCGACCGGACCGAGTGGCTGATGACACCGCAGACGGTCAACGCCTACTACCATCCCGTGATGAACGAGATCGTGTTCCCCGCCGCGATCCTGCAGCCGCCGTTCTTCGACCCCGACGGTGACGTCGCGGCGAACTTCGGCGCGATCGGCGCGGTCATCGGCCACGAGATCGGGCACGGCTTCGACGACCAGGGCTCACGCTACGACGGCGACGGCAACCTCGTCGACTGGTGGACGGCCGGGGACCGGGAACGGTTCGAGGAGCGCACCAAGGCCCTCATCGACCAGTACGAGGCCCTGGTGCCCGCCGGGCTCAACCCCTCGCAGCACGTCAACGGCGCCCTGACCGTCGGTGAGAACATCGGCGACCTGGGCGGGTTGTCGATCGCGTGGAAGGCCCTCGAGCTCGAACTCGGCGGGACGCCGGACGCCGAGCAGGCGCGCAGCTTCTTCGAGGCCTGGGCGAAGGCCTGGCGGTCGAAGATGCGCACCGAGGAGCGCGTGCGCCGGCTGAGCATCGACCCGCACGCCCCCGAGGAGTTCCGCTGCAACCAGGTCGTGAAGAACATGACCGCGTTCCACGACACCTACGGCGTGAGTGAGGCCGACGGCATGTACCTCGCCCCCGAGGCCCGCGTCACCATCTGGTAGGCATCGGGCTCGAAGGCTCCATGGCGGCGGCCCAGCACCTCACGAAGGTACTGGGCCGCCGTTCTGCTGGTCACATAGCCGTCAGCGGTGGCCGCTGACGAGGGTCGCGAGCCGGTAGGCGAACTCCTGCCAGCTCGACACCTCGGCGCCGGACTCCATCGCCGCGTCGTAGTCGTGGCGATCCTGGAACTCCGAGTTGAGCGGAAGACCCTGCGGCAGTTCGACGTAGGCCAGCCCGCTCTTGTCCGTGCGCACGACGGTGAAGCCCGCTTCCGCCGGCTTCAGCTCCGAGCTCATGACGACGAGCAGCCGTCCCGAAGCCGCCTCGTGCGGCGGTTCGACGCCGTCGCGGTAGCCGAGGAGTTCGCGCACCTCGCGCTGGGCGGTGATGACGAACTCGGAGTAGGCGCCGACCCCCACCACGGGGATCCGGGAGGTCAGCGCATCGGCGGCGACCCGGATCATCCGGGACCGCGCCTTGCGGCCGAGCGGGTCCAGCTCCCTGCCCGACAGCGCCAGCCCGTCGAAGCCGACGAGTGAGGGATCGTCGTTGTCCTCGGTCGGGTCGAGCACCGTCGCCTCGAGCCCGAACTCCGAGTACCAGTCCGCGGTCGGGTCCGGCGTCGACTCCTCCCAGGACGTGTAGAGCAGGAACGGGGTGTTGACTCCGTTGCGCGACAGGTAGAACGGGGGCCGCTGCTCGCCGGCGGTGACGGGGAACGGAACGACGTTGCCCTCGACCGGGGCCGGGCAGGTCGCGAAGGCCGTGAAGGCGCACGGGTAGTTGACGGCCCGGTTGAAGTCGACGACGACGGACCCGTCGGCACCCGGGACCCCCAGGTCCACGGTCCGCCACCCCGAGGTGGTCCGACCGTTCGTCGGATCGTGGAAGTCCAGATGCAGTCCCGTCGTCGTGCTGCCGGTGGCCTCCAGGCGCACCTCTGTGCCCTCGGCCTCGAAGCTGACCGTGCCGAGGACCTCGGTCTGCAGCTGCACGTCGTCCTGCGCCGTGTTGATCGTGCGCACCTGCGGCGGGTCGAAGGGCGCGAACCGGCCGAGGAAGACGAAGGACTGGTCAGGCTCGAACACGGGGACCTCGATGAACTTGCCGAGCAGCGGTGACTTGGAGTCGCGGATCCTGATCCCCACGCGCCCGCCGCGTTCGATGAGTTCGTAGAGGACATGGCCGACGGTGAACCAGTCGAGCGAACCGCCCGGGGGCAGCTTCGCGCTGAACCCGTCGTTCTCCACCCGCACCTGCGGCAGGCTCAGCGTCGCGACCCCGCCGGAGGTGCCGGTCTTGCTGTCGGCCGCCTCGGCGCCGGACTCACCCGTGTCCTGGTTCCGGCTGAGGAGGTCGAGGGCCTCGGCGGCGGGACCCGCCGTGGCACCCGGCTGGAGGACGACCGTGACCCACCCGTCGTCGACGGTGAACTCACCGGGGGCACCGGGCCAGGTCGAGACCTCGTCGAGCCAGTGCAGGCCGACCACCGACAGCCAGCCGAAGGGGGTCGCCAATGCGGAGTTCCGGGAATCACGCCAGGTGTTCCATTCGGCAACGAACTGGTCCACGTCGAATCCTCCTCGTGCTCGGGCACTCGTTTCCAGGTCTGGGGCAAACGATAGGCTGTGAAAATGAGCACAACTCCCATGAACCCGCGAACGAATGCACAGGTGGCTGCCGAACTCTCGGACTTCGTCAGCTCCTCTCCCACTTCCTATCATGCCACCGCGACCGCCGCGGCTCGATTGGACGCGGCCGGATTCACGGAACTCGACGAGCGCGAGAAATGGGAGCTGGAGCCCGGTGCCGGCTGCTACGTCGTCCGCGACGGTGCGATCATCGCCTGGCGTGTCCCGGCCGATCTCGCCACCGCACAGGGCTTCCGCGTCTTCGGTGCGCACACGGACTCCCCCGCCTTCAAGCTCAAGCCCGGCGGCGAGTACACGACCGAGGGCGTCCGGCAGGTCGGAGTCGAGATCTACGGTGGTCCGCTGCTCAATTCCTGGCTCGACCGCGAGCTCGCCTTCGCCGGTCGCCTCGCCCTCGCCGATGGTCGCGTCGTCCTCGCGCAGACCCCGGCGATCGCGCGCATCCCGCAGCTGGCCATCCACCTCGACCGGCAGGTCAATGAGGGCCTGACCCTCGACAAGCAGCGCCACACCACCCCGATCATCGGTCTCGCCGATCTCGCCGAGTCCGACATCATCGAGCTCCTCGCCTCCTCCGCCGAGGTGGACCCGGAGCTCATCGTCGGCCATGACGTCTACACGATCCCCACGCAGGCTCCCTGCCTGTTCGGGGTCGAGGACGAGTTCTTCGCCTCGCCGAGGCTGGACAACCTGCTGTCCGTCCACGCCGGGGTCACCGCCCTGGAAACGGTGGACGCCCAGAGCCTCGAGGCGATCGCGGTCGTCGCCGGCTTCGACCATGAGGAGATCGGGTCGAATTCGCGCTCGGGTGCGTGCGGGCCCTTCCTCGCCGACATCACCGAGCGGATCGCCGAGTCCCTGTTCCCCGATTCGACCCGCAGCGACTACCTCGCTCTGCTGGCCGGGTCGGTGTGCGTGTCCTCGGATGCCGGTCACGCCGCCCACCCCAACTATCCGGAGCGCCACGACCCGCAGGTCCGCCCCCGCCTCGGCGGCGGTCCCCTGCTCAAGCTCAACGCGCAGCAGCGCTACGCCACCGATGCCGTGGGAACGGCGATGTGGTCGGCGGCCTGCGCAGCGGCCGGGGTCGAGTCTCAGGACTTCGTGTCGAACAATGCGATGCCGTGCGGGTCGACGATCGGCCCGCTGACCGCCACCCGGCTGGGCATGACGACCGTGGATGTGGGCCCCGCCTTGTACTCGATGCATTCGGCGCGGGAGATGTGCGCGATCAGCGACGTCGTCGCCCTCGGCGCCGCCGCCAAGGCCTTCCTGCAGGGGTGAGTGACAGGGGCCGTTCATTCGGGGGTGAGTGCGAGGGCATTCCTGCGGGGGGGGTGAGTGACAGGGGCCGGGTGCGGCTGGTTCTCCCGCACACGGCCCCCGTCCATGCTCTTACTTCTGCACTGCTCTCACTTCTGCGCTGTTCCTACTTCTGCAGCTCCTCGAGGGCCTTCTGCGAGCCGGGGTGGAGCTTGATCGGCTCCGGCGGCTGAGCGGTGTCGAGGCTGATCTCCTTCGCCGCGGCGTGGACCTTCTCCAGCTCCGCCTTCTGGTCGTAGACGAGCTTGGTCAGCGCGCAGGCCGTGCCCTCGTCCATGTCATTGCGGACCATGAGGACGTTGGGCGTGACCAGGGTCTTGACCGCTTCGGCTCCGGTGTAGGTGTCGGCGGGGATCTCACCCACCTCGTAGACCGGGTTGATCTCCTTCATCGGCGACTCGAGATTCGAGATGTCGAGGAATTCGACGTCACTGCCGACTGTGGTGAACAGGTCGGTGACGCCGGCCGTGGGCAGACCGCCGGACCACACCATGCCGTCGATCGTGCCGTCCTTCATCCCGTCGACCGTCTTGGACAGGTCGAGGCGCTGCGCGGTGACGTCGCCCTCCTTGAGCCCGGCGGATTCGATCAGCCGGTTGGCAATCACCTCGGTGCCGGACTTCGGTGAGCCGGTCGAGATCGTCTTGCCCTTGAAGTCCTCGACGGACTTGATGTCCGCGTCCTTGCGCACGATGACGTGCGTGTAGTTGGAGTAGATGCGGGTCAGGGCGGAGAGCTCCTCCGGCTGCTCGAAGTCGGCGTTGCCGCTGACCGCGTCGGCCGCGGTGTCGGCGAGGGAGAACGCGATGTCGTAGTCGCCGCCGGCCAGCTGCTGGAGGTTCTGCACGGAGGCACCGGTCTCGGCCGCGGTGGCCTTGAGCTCGGTGTTGCTGGAGATGACCTGGGCCAGGCCGCCGCCGAGCACGTAGTACACGCCGGTCGAGT
>JAPSIC010000033.1 GCA_031179165.1 Brevibacterium sp. | reverse complement strand
GGTGCAGGCGCTGCGGCGGCTGTGGTTCCTGCCCGCCGGTGCGCTGCTGGCGGCCTGGGGAACGGCGATCCTGGCGGCGAAGACCGGCGCCGTCATCGTCGACATCGGCCCGCTGCTCATCACCACCGGCTCGCTCGACGCCGCGGCCGCGATCTTCGTCCGTGCCCTCGCCCTGGCGATCCCGCTCATCGTGCTCGCCTCGACCATCGATCCCAGGGACCTCGCCGATGCGCTGATCCAGCACCTGAGGCTGCCCGAGACCCTTGTCGTGTCCGTGCTCGCGGCGAGCAGGCTGCTCGGGCTCCTCGTCGGCGAGTGGCAGACACTGGCGCTGGCCAGGCGGGCCAGAGGGGTGGCCGGCGGGTCGCCCATCCGGCGCTGCGGCAGTCTGCTGGCGGGCATCTTCGTGCTCCTCGTCCAGGCCATCCGGCGCGGCACCCGGATGGCGATGGCGATGGAGGGCCGGGCGTTCGGCCGGCCCGGACGGACGTGGCGCAGACGCTCGACGTTCCACGCCCGGGACCTGGTGACGACGGCTGCCGCACTCGCCGTGTGCATCCTGGCGATCGCCTCGGCGCGGGTGCTGGGGACGTGGGACCCGATCATCGGCAGCTGAGCCGGGACCGGAGCCCCCGGTCGGTGCACCAGGGGCTAGACCTGCGCGACGAGCTCCTTGAAGTACTCGCGCCACTCCTCGACGGATTCGGGGCTGATGAGCTTCGTCGCCGTGACGGTCAGGACCGAGCGGCCCTCCGACTTCGCCTCGGCGGCGGCCTCGACCTTGACCCCGGTGGACAGGTCGGCCCGCCAGTAGGAGCGCTTCGGGGTCTCGGTCATCCGCGGGTCGCCGTCGATGGGCACACCGTGGAGGACGGGATCCTCGACGATGGCGGCGAAGCGCTTGATCGCCTCGGTGCGCTCGAGGTCGAGCGTCCGCGACACCGCGACGTCGAAGGTGCCGTCGGCGCGCTGGCCGGGGATGCGGCGTCCGATCTCCTGCTCGTAGGCGACCACGGCGCTCTGGACCCACCAGCCGTGGTTGTTGACGGCGCCCTCGAACTGCGGGTAGAGCGCGGCGGCGAGCTCCTTGTGGCTCGCCGCCGCGCCTCCGGCAGCCTCGAGACGGGCCCGGGTCCGCGCCCACGGTTCGCCCAGCGCCTTCTCGATCGCTGCGATATTCATCGGTTTGGTGGCCATGGCAGAAGTCTATGCTCTGCGGCCCGCCGGCATCAGTCGATCTGGAGCTCGCCCATCCGGTCCCAGCCCTCGCCGTCGATCTTGCGCGAGATGATCTTCGGCGTCGACGCCAGGTGCGGGCGCATGGCCTCGAGTCCGGCCTGGAAGTGGTCGCTGCTCACGTGCGGTTCGGCGCCCTCGTCGGTGAATGCCTCGACGAGGACGTACTCGTTGGGGTTGTCCAGGCTCTTCGACCATTCGAACCACAGGTTGCCCGGCTCCGCGCGGGTGGCCTCGGTGAACGCGGCGACGGCCGCGGGGAAGGCGTCCACGCTCTCGGGCTTCACGTCGTACTTGACTACGATGAAGATCATTCCTGTCTCCGTTCCTTGTGCTCGGTGGTTGTGGGTGCTGGGTGCCGTGCGGCGGGATCGCGGCCGACCGGCGGACCGGGTCGATTCTGTCAGATCCGCTCGGCGATGAGCACGATGAAGCCGCTGTCGGGTTCGAAGGGATGGAGCTCCCAGGACGAAAGCGTCAGGGTGACGAGCATCCCGGTCGACTTCACATCCTCGATGAACTCGGCGAAGTCGTATCCGCGTCCGGCGCCGAACCCGGCGACGAAGCGCCCGCCCGACTTCAGGGTCGACTTGATGTTGGCCAGCGTCTGCCGCCGGGAGGCGGGATCGAGGAAGGCGAGCACGTTGCCCGCGCAGACCGCGACGTCGATGTCGGTGATCCCGGCACCTGCGAAGTCGAAGTCGGCGAGGTCGCCGGTGTGCCATTGACCGCTCGGGAAGTCCTCCTCGGCGACGGAGACGAGGAATTCGTCGAGGTCGACGCCGTACACGGTGTGTCCGGCCTCGATGAGCAGGCCGCCCACTCGCCCTGTCCCGCACCCGGCGTCGAGGATCCGGGCCCCGCGCGGGGCCATCGCGTTGACGAAACGGGCCTCACCGCCGATGTCGTGCCCGGCGTCGACGAGCTTGCGCCACCGCTGGGCGTAGTTGGCCGAGTGCTCGGGATTGGTCTCGCGGAGGCGGTTCCACTTGTGGTCGAAGCTCATGAGCCCATTCTAGGCAAAGACCTCGCCCACCACCTCGGCGACGGCCGCGACCGGATCCGCGGGCTCCGGAGCGGTGAGCACGATGATCTCCCGCCCGCCCACATCGGCGAGGGGATGCAGTTCCACGTCGTCGCCGCCCAGGGCCATCATGATGGGCGTGGCCAGGGTCAGGCCCAGGCCGGTGCCGGCCAGGGCGAGCGCCACGGCCGTGTCCGTGACGATGTGGGTCTCCTTCGCGGGGATCCCGATCGCCGCGGTGGCGAAGCGCAGGGCGCGGCCGAAGAGCTCGTCGGCCGGCGGCAGGATCCAGTCGGCCTCGGCGAGCTCACCGGGCTCGGGACGGGCGCGGCCGGCGGGTGTGACGACGCCGAAGTCCTCCTTCTTCACCGCCGTCCACCGCACCCCGCGCATCGGGGGCAGCGGCACCGCCGGGTAGTCGACGCCGATTCCCAGGTCGATCGCGCCGTCGATGACGGAGGAGGCCATCGTCTCGACGTCGATCTCCCGCGCCCGGACCTCGATGTGCGGATGCCGCCGGGCGAGCCCGGCCACGATCTGGGGCAGGGCCACGATCGACGCCGATCCGAACACGCCGAGGGTGACGATCGCCTCGCTGCGGAAGTCACGGCCGAGCATCGCCTGCTCGGCCTGCCTCTCCGCGGCAAGGATGCTGCGGACCCGTGGGAGCAGGGTGCGGCCGGCCTCCGAGAGCACCATGCCCCTGCCTCGGCGGACGAACAGCTCGGCTCCGACGGCCTGCCGCAGGGCCGAGATGTGCTGGGACACCGCCCCGATGCTGTAGCCGAGCTGTTCGGCCGCCCGCGTCATCGAGCCGCGTTCGGCCACGGCGACGAAGGTGCGCAGCTGTGCCAGCGTCCATGCCATGGCTGCAGACTATCTCTTTTCAGTTTTTCTGAACACACCTTTCACGAACTCGCTCTTGCCCTTAAACGTGAGCGGGCCCACAATGGCAGGAAGTGCCAGTGAACAGGGAGGTGAGAAGTGCACAGTCGCCCACCGAGCCACGCCGAGGCCGTCATCATCGGAGCCGGCGTCATGGGCGCCGCGATCGCGTACCACCTCGCCCGGCAGGGGATGCGCGGCGTCGTCCTCGTCGAGCGCGACATCCCCGGGGCCGGATCGACGTCGAAGGCCGCCGGCGGTGTCCGATGCCAGTTCTCCGACGAGGTCAACATCGCCCTGGCGATGCGCAGCCTCGAGGTGCTGCGCGGCTTCGAGACGGACTTCGGCACCGACATCGAGCTCGTCACGAACGGGTACCTGTTCCTCCTCGACAGCGCCGAGGCCGCGGATGTGTTCGCCGCCAACGTCGCCCTCCAGCAGCGGATGGGCCTCGACTCGCGGATGCTCTCGGCGGCAGCGGCGAAGGAGCTCTCGCCCCATATCAACACCGACGGACTGGTGGCCGCCGCGTTCAACCCGGACGACGGCCACTGCACTCCGGAGGCGGTGGTGTCCGGCTACATCCGGGCCGCCCGGGACCTGGGCGTGACGGTGCTCAAGTCGTGTGAGGTCACGGGTATCGAGACCAGCGGCACAGGTGCGGCCGGCTCCCGCACGATCCGGTCCGTCGTCACCACCCGCGGCACGATCGAGTGCCCCCGGGTGGTGTGCGCGGCCGGGGCCTGGTCGGGTCTGATCGGGACCATGGCCGGCGTCGACCTGCCTGTCGAGCCGCTGCGCCGGGAGATCATGGTCAGCGAGCCCGTCGGCTTCGACACCACCGGGATGCCCTTCACGATCGACTTCTCGACCGGCTTCTACTTCCACCCCGAGGGACCCGGCCTGCTCTTCGGCTGCCCCGACGAGACCGACGTGTGGGGCTTCTCGGAGAAGCGCGACCCCGACTTCCTCGGATGCCTCTCCGAACTCATCGGCAGGCGCGCCCCCGGCCTGGCCGACGTCCGGGTCAAGCACGGCTGGGCCGGCCTCTACGAGATGACGCCCGATCACAACGCTCTCATCGGCCAGGACCCCGACCTCGACGGGTTCTTCTACGCCTGCGGGTTCTCCGGCCACGGGTTCCTCATGGGCCCGGCGGTGGGCGAGGTCGTCGCCGACCTCGTCACCGGCCGCGAACCCTTCGTCGACGTCTCACCCCTGGACGGGCGGCGCTTCGCCGCGGCCGCCCCGCGCCGGGAGCTCAACATCGTCTGAACCGCATGACACCCTCGGACCCCGCACCGGGCTCCGCCCGATCCGGACGATCCCGCCGGAAGACGCAGACAGAGAAAGGACCGCAATGACCGCCACCACCCAGACCGCGCTTCCCACCGATGAGGCCATCTCCACCCTGCTCACCGAGGGGCTCACCGCCTGCGGCGTCGACCCGGCGGTGCTCCGCGCCGAGACCGCCGGTGCCCTCACCGCCCGCTCCCCCATCACCGGGCAGGTGCTCGGCACGCTGGCCGCCGACTCCGCTGACACGGCCGCCGCGAAGATCGGCCGGGCGCAGGAGGCGTTCGCGTCCTGGCGCGACATCCCGGCGCCCGTGCGCGGTCAGCTCGTGAGCCGGTGGGGCCGGCTGCTGGCCGAGCACAAGGAGGACCTGGCCAAGATCGTCACCGTCGAAGCGGGCAAGACCCCCTCCGAGGCGGCCGGCGAGGTGCAGGAGATGATCGACATCTGCGAGTTCGCCCTCGGCCAGTCCCGGCAGCTGTGGGGCAAGACGATGCCGAGCGAGAGGCCCGGTCACCGGCTGATGGAGACCTGGCACCCCCTCGGCGTCGTCGGCGTCATCTCCGCATTCAACTTCCCCGTCGCCGTGTACTCGTGGAACACCGCGCTCGCGCTCGTCGCCGGTGACACCGTGGTCTGGAAGCCCTCGGAGAACGCGGTGCTGGCCGCCCTCGCCGCGCAGTCCCTGCTCGCCCGTGCCGCCGCCGAGGTGGGGGCGCCCGAGGATCTCACCCCGGTCCTCATCGGCGGCCGGGACGTCGGTGACGTCCTGTTGCGGGATCCGCGCGTGGCTCTGGTCTCGGCGACCGGGTCGGTCCGGATGGGCCGTGAGGTGGGTCCGGTCGTGGCCGAACGGTTCGGCCGGGTGCTGCTCGAGCTCGGCGGCAACAATGCCGCGATCGTCGCCCCCAGCGCCGACATCGATCTGGCTCTGCGCGGGGTCGTCTTCGCCGCGGCCGGCACCGCCGGTCAGCGCTGCACCACCCTGCGCCGGCTCATCGTCCACGAGTCGATCGCCGAAGACTTCGTCGATCGGATCGTCTCCGCCTACACCACCCTGAGCATCGGTTCCCCCACCACGGACGGCGTCCTGGTCGGCCCGCTCATCAACGAGGGCTCCTTTCAGGCGATGCAGGATGCCCTGGAACAGGCCAAGGCCGAGGGAGGCGAAGTCCTCTGCGGCGGCACCCGGGTGCTCGCCGACGAACGACCCGACGCCTACTACGTCGAACCGGCCGTCGTGCGGATGCCGGCCCAGACAGCGGTGATGGAGGCGGAGACCTTCGCCCCGATCCTCTACGTCGTCACCTACTCCGACCTCGACGAGGCGCTCGAGATCCACAACGGGGTGCCGCAGGGGTTGTCCTCGGCGATCTTCACCTCGGATCTGGCCGAGTCCGAGCGGTTCCTGTCGCGGTCGGACTGCGGGATCGCCAACGTCAACATCGGCACCTCGGGAGCCGAGATCGGCGGGGCCTTCGGCGGGGAGAAGGAGACCGGCGGCGGTCGCGAGTCGGGGTCGGACTCCTGGAAGGCCTACATGCGCCAGGCCACGAACACCGTCAACTACTCGGGTGAGCTGCCCCTGGCCCAGGGGGTGGAGTTCCTCTGAGGATGGGGCCGGTCCGAGCGGGGTTCTGCGGTCCGGCTAGAGTTGCTGGTGGTTCGAACCGCCAATTGAAGGAGCCACCACGTGATTGAGCTGAAGACGCCCGCCGAGATCGAGAAGATGGCGGTCACCGGCCGCTTCGTCGCGACGACTCTGGCCGAGCTGTGCGCCACGGCCGAGCCGGGGATGAATCTCCTCCACCTGGAGAACCGGGCCCGGAAGCTCATCGAGGACGCCGGTGCCGTCTCCTGCTACTGGGACTATGCGCCGTCCTTCGGTTCGGGCCCGTTCCGCAACGTCATCTGCCTCTCCGTCAATGACGGGGTGCTCCACGGCAAACCCCATGACTACGTGATGAGGAACGGCGATCTGCTCACCCTCGACTTCGCGGTGTCGATCGACGGATGGGTCGCCGACGCGGCCCGCTCCGTCATCGTCGGCGACGGCCGGGAAGAGGACCAGCGGCTCATCGACTCCACGTGGGCCGGCCTGGAGGCCGGGATCGGCGCCGCCCAGCCCGGCAACCGCCTCGGCGACATCTCCCAGGCCATCGGCGATGTCGCCGACTCCCTGCGGATCCCGGTCAATCTCGACTTCGGCGGCCATGGCCTCGGCCACACCATGCACGAGGACCCGCATGTGCCCAACCGGGGCAAGGGCGGGCGCGGCATGGTGCTCAAGCCGGGACTGACCCTGGCCATCGAACCGTGGTGGTCGCTGACCTCGAAGAAGCTCAAGGTCGACAAGGACGGATGGACGCTGCGCGTGGCCGACGGCTCCAACGGGGCGCACTCGGAGAACACGATCGCCGTCACCGAGGACGGCCCGCGGGTGCTCACGACCGTGGAGTGATGACCGCGAAGTGCCGATCATGAAGTGACGGTTGCGAGGTGACGGCCGCGGGCCGACGCGGCCGCCGGCCTCACTGCCCGACCGGCCTCAGGCCCCGGGTGTGGACCGGGCAGCGGTCGGGCGCATGCGCCGTTCGCTGTCCGGGCGGATCCTGCAGCACCCGCAGGCACCAGCGGAGGCGTCGCCGGAAGATGAGCAGTCCGAGGGCGACGATGATGAGGATGTCGGGCCAGCGGGGTGCCGGAAGGTTGTCGGGCGCGGGCGGGTACTCACCGCGGGAGAGGCCGGCGTCACGCTCGAAGTGGTTGCGCGAGCCGGGAAACAGCGAATTGTCGATGAAATAGGCGGCCGGGAAGGCGAACGGACCTGCGACGAGGTTCGCCACGGCCCACTGGTCGACGTGACGTGACTCGTGCAGACCGAGCTCCGCCTCCTCCGCCCGGGACTGTGAGATGTTGGGCCCGTATCTGATGTAGAGCCGCATCCCCTCGCTCCCGTATCCGTGGACGGTCGAGGGCCCCGAGGTCGGTTCGCCGGGCATCCAGGCGACGAACACGTCTCCCAGCGTGGTTCCGCCGCTGCTGGTGTGCGGCGGCGGCCAGAACATGACCAGCAGCGGCGGGCCCGAGCACGACTCCATTCCGATCGCCCGGCCGGCCATGACGCCCACCCCGCTGATCGGTGCGACGAGGAAGTCGCGGGTGATCTGCCAGGCGGTGGGCGGCGCGATCGGCAGCCGCGGTTCGGGCCGGACATGGCCGTCGGCGGTGATGTGGCTGTGACACAGGATCGGCGCCGAGGCCGTCTCCAGCGGACGAGCCGTGGCCCCGGCCACGAGCAGCACGGCACCCACCAGCACGGCCACGTTGCGCACTCTCATATGAGCGGCAC
The DNA here is from genome assembly GCA_031179165.1 of Brevibacterium sp. Classification (GTDB taxonomy): domain Bacteria; phylum Actinomycetota; class Actinomycetes; order Actinomycetales; family Brevibacteriaceae; genus Brevibacterium. Next base: position 16,947 of record JAPSIC010000033.1, on the reverse strand, counting down.
AGACCCGGCAGGTCGCTGCCCGCCTCAGGCGGCGGAGCCGAAACCGGGGCGCCGACCAGATCAGGCCGACCAGGCCGAAGCAGACCCCGCAGGCCACGGCACGCAGGAACGGACGAACACGCCTGATCGCCCTGATCACTCTTCTCGCCATCGAGACCCACTCCGCCCTGCCGATGCGGCCCCAGCCGCTCAATGAGAGAGTATCAGCAGCGGCTGCGGGCGAGACCGCGGCTCGGACGGCAGGCACCGTGCACCCGAGGCCCTCGTGTCCGCCCCTCGTGCGAGGATGAGGGCATGTCTTTCACCTGCACCGAATGCGGTTACACGTGCGTCAAGTGGCTGGGCCGCTGCCCCGAGTGCCAGGCCTGGGGCACGCTCGAGGAGAAGGGGGCCGGCGCGTCCCGGATCAAGACGAAGGTCAAGAAGTCGAGCGGGGCGAAGTCGATCACCTCCGTGGACGCCACCCTCGCTCAGGCCAAGCCGACGTATGTCTCGGAGTTCGACCGGGTCCTCGGCGGCGGGATCGTGCCGGGGGCGGTCGTCCTGCTCTCCGGGGAGCCCGGAGTGGGCAAGTCGACGCTCCTGCTCGACGTCGCCTCCCGCATCGCCCGCTTCGATGCCAAGGTCCTCTACGTCACGGGCGAGGAATCGGCGGGTCAGGTGCGGCTGCGAGCCGAACGGATCAACGCCCTCGAGGACACCCTGCTGCTGGCGGCGGAGACCGATCTCGGGGCGACACTCGGCATGATCGAGGCCGAAGACCCGGTCCTGCTCATCGTCGACTCCATCCAGACGCTGGCCTCCTCCGAGGTCGAAGGAGTGCCCGGCGGGGTGACCCAGGTCCGGGAGGTCGCGGCCGCGCTGATCCGGGAGGCGAAGGCCAGGAATCTGCCCACGGTGCTCGTCGGTCACATCACGAAGGACGGCTCGATCGCGGGCCCGCGCCTGCTCGAGCACCTCGTCGACGTCGTCTGCACCTTCGAAGGGGAACGGCATTCGCGGCTGCGCATGCTCAGGTCGGTGAAGAACCGCTTCGGCCCCACCGATGAGGTCGGCTGCTTCGATATGACGGAGACCGGGATCCAGAGCCTCGAGGACCCCTCGGGGTTGTTCCTCTCCCGCAGCGGGAACAATCCGCCCGGCACCTGCCTGACGGTGACGCAGGAGGGCAAGCGCCCGCTCCTCGTCGAGGTCCAGTCGCTCATCACACCCGCCGCCGCGGGGCAGACGAGGCGGTCGGTGTCGGGAGTCGACTCCTCGCGGGTGGCGATGATGCTCGCGGTCCTCAGCCAGCACATCAAGCGGATCGAGCTGTCCAAGTGCGACGTCTTCGCCGCCACGGTGGGCGGGGCGAAGCTCGCGGAGCCGGCCAGCGATCTGGCGATCTGCCTCTCACTCGCCTCGGCGGCCATGGCGAAGCCGCTCGACGGCAGGTTCGTCGCGATCGGTGAGATCAGCCTCTCCGGGGAGATCCGCAATGTGCCCAATCTGGGTCAGCGGCTCAATGAGGCGGCTCGGCTGGGGATCCGCAATGCGGTGGTGGCCAAGGGCGCTCTGCGGAATGTGTCGGCGCCGACGGCGATGAACGTCAAGGAGTGCGAACTGGTCTCCGAGGCGGTCGGCACGCTGCTCCAGTGAGTGGCGGGGCGAAGCGGTGGGAGCCGTCAGGATGGTTGCCGGAATCACATCGCGGGCGCATCCTAGAGGCATGACCACGACAGTTTTCCCAGCATTTCGGACCACGGACGCGGAAGCCACCACGACGCTGCTGGTCACGCTCGGCTTCACCGAGAGGCTGACGGTCAGGGATGAGGATGATCCGCGGAGGATCGTCCACGCCGAGTACGCGCTGGGCGAGCATGGCGGGATCATGTTCGGTTCGGTCAGGCACGACGGCTCCGCCCTCGACAGTGTGGGCGGCAGCTCGATCTATGTCGTCGTCGACACGGAGCGAGAGGTCGATCGTCTCTACCAGGAGGTCAAGGACCTCGGGCACGCGATCGTCAACCCGGCCGCGACCCAGCCGCATGGAGGTCGAGCCTTCGACTTCCGTGACCACGACGGCAACTCCTGGGGTGTGGGGTCCTACCGCGGGGCCTGACGCTCAGTCCGATGACGGAGATTCGGAAGGGTCCGGCTCGGACTTCTCCTCCTCCGACTTCCGCTTCTCCTCGGCTTCCTTCTCCTCGGCTTCCTTCTTCTCCTTGGCCTTGGTCGCCGCGTCCTTCTCCAGCTCGAACGCCACGGGCTTGCTCTCTTTGTCACCGAGCTTGACGACGAGCTCGTACTGCCCCGGTTCGAAGGCCTTCTTCTCCCGGTTGCAGTTCTTGTCGACCGGGATGCGGTTCCATTTGAGCTGCGCGACCTTCTCGGTCTGCGGCGCGAATTCCGTGGACACCTCGGCGTTCTCGTCGTCGACGGCGCAGAACTTCGAGGACCAGACGACATCGCCGTCCCTCTTCACGAGGAACTCCTGGTTCTTCGTTCCCACCTCGATCAGACAGGTCACGGTGTGATTGTTCGCGATCTTCAGCTTGAACTTCGGCTCAGCGTCCTCTTCGTAGCTCTTCTTGTCGGTCTCCGCGCTGATCGCCACCGCTTCCTCGGGACAGCGCCCGCTCGCAGCGGTCTCATCCGGCACCGGTGCTGTCGGCGTCGGCGTCTGCGTGACGGTGCCCTTGGCCGCGGCCTCGCTCTTCCCGCCGCCGATCGCATTGACGATCCCGACGACCCCGAGCACCAGCATCGACAGCACGACGAGGCTGAGTACGGCCAGGGTGAGACGGCGGCGGCGGTACACGTGGGCGGGCAGCTTCCCGTTAGACTGGCGGGGCTGCCTCGGCTGTGAACCACGATTGGAAGGAGTCATCGCTTTGAGCCTAGGGCGAAGCGATTGCGCATCCAAATGACACACCGCACCACCCCTGAAAACCGGCCGCCAAGCGGCCTCCCCGCCGTCGCCGAGGCCACCATCGACCGGGTCCGCCGGACGATCATCGCGTGGTTCGAATCGGCCGCCCGTCCCCTTCCATGGCGAGAGGAGGGCACGAGCGCCTGGGCCATCCTGGTCAGCGAGATCATGTCCCAGCAGACTCCCGTCTCGCGGGTCGAACCGCGGTGGCGCGAGTGGATGGACCGCTGGCCCACCCCAGCTGATCTGGCACAGGCCCCCACCGCCGAGGTGCTCCACCGGTGGGATCGACTCGGCTATCCGCGCAGGGCGCTGCGACTGCAGGAAGCGGCCCGCGTCATCACCACCGAGCACGGCGGCCGGGTCCCGGCCACCGCCGCCGAACTCGAGCGGCTTCCCGGCATCGGCGCCTACACCGCGGCGGCCGTCGCCTCATTCGCCCACGGTGAGCGCACCACCGTTCTCGACACCAACGTGCGCCGGGTCCTCATCCGCCTCTTCGCCGGCCGTGAACGCCCGACGCCGGCGCCCAGTCGCCGGGAGACCGCGTGGGCCTCCGAGCTCGTGCCCGCGGAGCAGCATCGGGAATGGAATGCCAGCGTGATGGAATTCGGGGCGCTGATCTGCACGGCCCGCGGTCCCCGCTGCGAATCCTGCCCCCTCAGCGACCTCTGCGCCTGGAACCAGGCCGGACGACCCGCCTCGGCGACGAGGCCCGCGGGTCAGAAGTGGGCGGGCACCGATCGTCAGCTCCGCGGCGCCATCATGGGTGTCCTCAAAGCCGCACACGCGGATGCCGCGGAGGATGCGCCGGCCGCGGTGCCCCTCGACCTGTTCCTCGCCACCACCGCCGAGGTGGACCCCGGGCTGTTCGACTTGCTGGGACCTGCGACGTCGAAGTCCCTGTCCAGGATGCGCGATCTCAGCGCCGACCGGGACAGGGTCTCACGCCTGATCGCCGACCTCATCTCCGACGGCCTGGCCGAACGTCACGAGGACCGGCTCGGCCTCCCCCGCTGACACCTCACCCGCTGTCGAGCCTCGCAGGCAGTCGAGCCGCGCAGGCGAACCGTCTCCGCGAACGACTCAGAGGTACTTGATCATCCGGGTGTTGCCCAAGGTGTTGGGCTTGACCCGGGCCAGGTCGAGGAACTCTGCGACACCCTCATCGGCGGAGTGGAGGAGTTCGATGTAGACCTCGGGTGAGACCGGGATGCCTTTGATCTCCTCGAAGCCCAGGGACCGGAAGAAGCCGGTTTCGAAGGTCAGGCAGAACACCCGGTCGACCCCGATCGCCTGCGCGTCGGCGAGCAGCTGTCTGATCAGGGCCTTGCCGACGCCGCGCCCCCGATAGTCCGGGGAGGTGGCGACGGTGCGCGCCTCGGCGAGGTCGCTCCAGATCACGTGCAGGGCAGCACACCCGGCGAGGACCTCGCTGCCGTCCGGCTGCGGGTCCACGACCAGCCAGAACTCCTGCAGCGACTCGTAGTAGGTGACGGTGTCCTTGGCCAGCAGGATGCGCTGCTCGGCCAGCGGGGCCACCAGCGCCTCGATCGCCTTCACGTCACTCGTCCGGGCCCGCCGCAGATGCAGCCCACCGGGCAGGCCATGACTGTGGTGGTGGTGCCGGGACAGGTCGGCGTGGTCGAAGGTGTGGGCAGGTGAGCTCATGGGTTCATTCAACCATTGCCCTCAAACCCACGAGGCATCCGCCGTTCCCCGCCGCCTGCCTCCGGACAGACGAAAAGGTGGTCACAGACCTGAGGGGAATCCGGAGAAAACCCGGAAATCCCTCAGGTCTGTGACCACCAATCAGTCGTCAGCTGCGGCCGGTCGCGGCGAGCAGTCGTCAGCCGCTGCCGGTCGCGGCGATCAGGAAGCCGAGGCCCCCGGACCGTTGCCGCCCGACGAGCCCGAACCGGCACCGGCCAGCTCCCCGCCCGAGGCGGAGTCGTCCGGACCTGCTATCGCCGGCTTCTCGGTCTCGACGCCGTCGAAGGTGAAGTTCGCATCGCGGCCTTCTCCCTCGACATCGACCTTGATCGTCTGACCCCGCCCGATCTCCTTGAACAGGATCTTCTCCGACAGCTGATCCTCGATCTCGAGCTGGATGGTCCGGCGCAGCGGCCGGGCGCCCAGGACCGGATCGTAGCCGCGGTCGGCCAGGAGGCTCTTCGCCTCGTCGGTCAGCTCGATGTGCATGCCCTGATCCGCCAGCCTCTGGTCCAGACGCGCGAGGAACAGGTCGACGATCTCGACGATCTCCGGCTTGTTCAGCTGCGGGAACACGATCGTGTCATCGACACGGTTGAGGAACTCGGGGCGGAAGTGCTGCTTGAGCTCCTCGTTGACCCGCTGCTTCATCCGGTCGTAGGACGTCTTCGTGTCGCCCTCGACCTGGAAGCCCAACTGCAGTCCGCTCGAGATGTCGCGCGTTCCCAGGTTGGTGGTCATGATGATGATCGTGTTCTTGAAGTCCACCTCACGACCCTGCGAATCCGTCAGACGTCCGTCCTCGAGGATCTGCAGGAGCGAGTTGAAGATGTCCGAGTGCGCCTTCTCCACCTCGTCGAAGAGGACCACGGAGAACGGCTTGCGGCGGACCTTCTCGGTCAGCTGACCGCCCTCTTCGTAGCCGACGTAGCCGGGGGGCGAACCGAACAGCCGCGAGACGGTGTGCTTCTCGGAGTACTCCGACATGTCGAGGCTGATGAGCGAATCCTCATCCCCGAACAGGAACTCCGCCAGGGCCTTGGCCAGCTCGGTCTTGCCCACGCCGGTGGGTCCGGCGAAGATGAACGAGCCCGACGGCCGCTTGGGGTCCTTGAGACCGGCACGGGTGCGGCGGATCGCCCGGGAGATCGACTTCACGGCATCGTTCTGACCGATGATGCGCTTGTGCAGTTCGTCTTCCATCCGGAGCAGCCGCGAGGACTCCTCTTCGGTGAGCTTGAAGATCGGGATGCCGGTGGCCGATGCCAGCACCTCGGCGATCAGGTCGGCGTCGACGACCGACGACGTCTCCTTACCACCCTTGCGCCAGGCTTCGGTCTGCTCCTCCTTGTCCTTGACCAGCTTCATCTCGGCATCGCGCTCGGAGGCGGCCAGTTCGAAGTCCTGCGCATCGATGGCGGCTTCCTTGCGGTGACGGGCCTTGAGGATCTCCTCCTCCAGGTCTCGGATCTCCTGCGGCACCGACAACCGCGCGATGCGCAGCTTGGCACCCGCCTCGTCGATCAGGTCGATCGCCTTGTCCGGCAGGTAGCGGTCATTGACGTACCGGTCGGACATGTTCACCGCAGCCGAGAGCGCACCCTCGGTGATGGTCACCTTGTGGTGCGATTCGTACTTGTCGCGCAGACCCTTGAGGATCTCGATCGAGTGCGCCAACGAGGGCTCGGGCACCTGGATCGGCTGGAAGCGACGCTCGAGCGCGGCGTCCTTCTCGATGTGCTTGCGGTACTCCTCGAGGGTCGTCGCACCGATGGTCTGCAGCTCACCCCGGGCCAGCATGGGCTTGAGGATGGATGCGGCATCGATGGCACCCTCGGCAGCTCCGGCACCCACCAGGGTGTGGATCTCGTCGATGAACAGGATGATGTCACCCCGGGTGCGGATCTCCTTGAGGACCTTCTTCAGTCGTTCCTCGAAGTCACCGCGGTAACGGGAGCCGGCCACCAGCGAACCGAGGTCAAGGGTGTAGAGCTGCTTGTCCTTGAGGATCTCCGGCACCTCGCCGTTGACGATGGACTGGGCCAGTCCCTCGACGACGGCGGTCTTGCCGACACCGGGCTCACCGATGAGGACGGGGTTGTTCTTCGTCCGGCGCGAGAGGATCTGCATCACGCGCTGCATCTGCTCATGACGGCCGATGACCGGATCGAGCTTCCCCTCCCGTGCGGCCGCGGTGAGATTGCGTCCGAACTGGTCGAGGACCAGCGAACCGGACGGCGTCCCCTCTTCGCGGCTGCCGGCGGCAACCGGCTCCTTGCCCTGGTAGCCGGACAGGAGCTTGATGACTTCCTGGCGGACCCGGCCGAGGTCGGCGCCCAGCTTGACGAGCACCTGGGCCGCCACGCCTTCGCCCTCACGGATGAGGCCGAGCAGGATGTGCTCGGTGCCGATGTAACTGTGCCCCAACTGCAGAGCTTCACGGAGGCTGAGCTCGAGGACCTTCTTGGCGCGCGGAGTGAACGGGATGTGCCCGCTCGGAGCCTGCTGCCCCTGCCCGATGATCTCCTGCACCTGATCGCGGACCTGCTCGAGGGAGATGTCCATCCCCTCGAGTGCTTTGGCTGCCAGGCCCTCACCCTCGTGGATCAGGCCGAGCAGGATGTGCTCGGTTCCGATGTAGTTATGTTTGAGTAGCTTGGCTTCTTCCTGGGCCAGCACCACCACTCGGCGTGCTCGGTCGGTGAACCGCTCGAACATATTCATCCTCCTCGGTCTTGTATTCTTAAGAGCGTAACGACCAATCCCCACGATGTATTGCACGTTTCGCCCTCAGCCGAAACCGTTTGGCTGTGGGCGAAATTGGGTTGCGGCGAGGTAACGCCGGCGGCCGCAACTCTTCTCCTGCTGCGCACTCCGCACAAGGCGGATTGATCCATTGGCGCTCATTTCCCGGGCAGAATCCTGGGCAGAAGCAGATAATGGCACGCGCGCCGGTGCTGAAATCCGCCGCGTCCGAGCCTGAGTGCGAATCCGAACTCAATACTTCCGGCGGAGCCGGAATCGATCTTGCCCGGGAATCCGCGCTCGATTCGGCCGGGGACCCCGGAGCAATGGCTGAAATTCCAATCACCGCACCGGCTGATTGTCGGCCCCAGTATTCCTATTGCTCGACCCCATGTGATTTGTCTCGCGCCGATTTTTCTCATCCCGTATTCCCTCCAACGCGGACCACAGCGCGGGGAGGTTCGGCAAACGTCCTGGCAAAGCTGAGGATCTGCCGTCGAATCGTGGAAGTGGATCCGAGACGGCTGGGACTCGAAGAAGGGGAACCGGCGGAGAAGGATTCGACCGGCAAGCGCGGAGCGGTTGCGGGCATGGGGAGAAGACCGGTCAAAGGCGCCGAGTCGGTCGAATCAAGAGGCCCACCGCTTGAGGGAGTCGAGGGCGGTTAGGCGAATGTCGTCACCCCTCCTCCGGAGAATGCGGCACATTCCCGATCCTCACGAGCAAACCTGACGAGCAAACCTGACGAGGAAATCCGATGAGCAAACACGACGAGGGGCCGACGGCATTGCCATCGACCCCTCGGAGTGCTTCAATCAGTCGTTTGCGGCTTCGTACGCCTGCACGATCTCCAGTGGAATGCGCCCACGATCACCGAGCTGGTAACCATTGGCCTGGGCCCACTCACGGATCTTCGCGGTATCCCGCTTCGGTCCCGAGCTGCCGGAACCCGAGCCCGACCGGCGACCACGGCCGCCGGTATTGGCGACACGGCGGGCCTTCGCGATATACGGGGCAAAGGTCTCGCGCAGCTTATCGGCATTCTCGCTCGAAAGTTCAAGCTCGTATGTGGCCTGATCAATGCTGAAACGCACGGTTTCAGCCGCTTCAGAACCATCAAGATCATCCGTGAGGACGAGTCTCATCTCCCTTGCCATGATCACTCTTTCCATAATCAGAATTGCTCGACGCAGTCAGCTTAACATCCGATTCGGCATTCTCCGTTAATTCACTAACTTCGTGTTCTGAATAGAATTTCTCGATCTGCTCACGTTCACTGCGATCCGCCCGGAGGATGTTTCGCATCACGTACCAGAACAGCAAAGCCACACAGATCGACGGCAGAAGAGCCTTGATGAGGTCCATCATAAACTCAACCCTCCTCGGGTAATTCCGACTTCGCAGAGGCGAGCGGTTTGGTGAATGGGAAGAGAATGGTTTCGCGGATGCCCAATCCCGTCAATGCCATGAGCAGTCGGTCGAGACCCATTCCCATGCCCCCGGTCGGCGGCATTCCGTGTTCCATCGCGGTGAGGAATTCTTCGTCGAGGCCCATTGCCTCATCGTCGCCGCGAGCGGCGTCGACGGCCTGGGCCTCGAAGCGCTGCCGCTGGATCACCGGGTCGACCAGCTCGGAATAGCCGGTGGCCAGTTCGAATCCGCGCACATAGAGATCCCATTTCTCCACCACGCCCTTCTTGGTCCGGTGCTCGCGCACCAGCGGGGAGGTGTCGACCGGGAAGTCGGTGACGAAGGTCGGCGCCCACAGCTTGTCCTGGTAGAAGTGCTCCCACAGCTCTTCGACGTACTTGCCGTGCGAGCGGAAGACTCCGCTGAGATCCACCCCGTTGTCGGCGGCGATCCGGTCGAGGACGTCGAGGCCCGTCTCGGGGGTCACCTCGACGCCGGACTCCTCGCTCAGGGTCTCGTACATGCTGACCACGGCCCAGTCCCCACCGAAGTCGTAGTCGGTTCCGTCCTCCAAGGTCACCACCAGTGATCCGGTCGCGTCCTGCGCCGCGTTCTGCACCAGGGTCTTCGTCAGGTCGGCGATGGAGTGGTAGTCGCCATAGGACTGGTAGGCCTCGAGCATCGCGAATTCGGGCGAGTGGGTCGAGTCGGCGCCTTCGTTGCGGAAGTTGCGGTTGATCTCGAAGACGTTCTCGATGCCGCCGACGATCGCCCGCTTGAGGAAGAGCTCGGGCGCGATGCGCAGGTACATGTCGATGTCGTAGGCGTTCATGTGCGTCTTGAATGGCCGCGCCGAGGCACCGCCGTGCATGACCTGCAGCATCGGGGTCTCGATCTCGATGAAGTCCTGCTCGGCGAACGTCTGGCGCAGCGAGCTGACGACCGCGGACCGGGTGCGCATCGTCCGGCGGGCCTCCTCACGGGTGATGAGGTCGAGGTAGCGCTGGCGCACCCGGGTGTCCTCGGCCAGTTCCGTGTGCAGTCCCGGCAGCGGTCGCAGCGCCTTGCTGGCCATCGCCCAGGAGTCGGCGAGGACGGACAGCTCGCCCCGCTTGGACTTGATGACCTTGCCGTGGATGAAGATGAAGTCACCGAGGTCCACATCGGTCTTGAAGTCGTCGAGTCGCTCCTGGCCGACCTCCCGCAGGGACAGCATTCCCTGCAGGCGGGTGCCGTCTCCCGACTGCAGGGTGACGAAGCAGAGCTTGCCGGTGGTGCGGACGAAGACGACGCGGCCGACGACGCCGACGACGTCGTCGGTCTCGTCACCGGCTTCCAGATGATCGTGGGCGGCGTGCACCTCGGCGAGGCTGTGAGTGCGCTCAACGCCGACGGGATAGGCTTCGACACCGGAGTCCAACAGCCTCTGCCGTTTGTCCTTCCGGATCCGAATCTGCTCCGGATCGAGGTGGTCCGTCGAGTGGTCCGCGGGCGTGTTCGACTCAGTTTCTGCCATGGGATCAAGGCTACCGTGGTCCCCACCCGCGGAGGAATTCGAGACCGGCTCCCGACCCCTGGATGCGCGCGATCTCACGGGCGCGTCATCACGCCCGGATGGAACCCGACCGCCTCTCAATCCAATCGGCTGAGGAGCTCCTGGGCCTGCGCCTCGGTGATCCGTCCCAGGCTCAGCGCCTTCGCGGTGGTCGACCGGGCCAGCGCCCGGTAGCTGTCGCGGGCCGCCGGGGAGGACACGCTGAGGCTGTATTCGCTGAGCGCGGCGAGGTGGACCTCGATCGTTCCGAGGTCACCGCGGCTGACCGGTCCGGTCAGCGCCTTCGAGCCGTTCTGCAGGGTGTTCGACACACTGGCATCCACGAGCGCGGACAGGACGCGGGAGGCGTCCTCCACCCCCACCTCCGCGAGCATCTCCATCGCTTCGCTGATGATGGTGATCGAATGGTTCGAGGCGTGAGTGATCGCGGCGTGGTAGAGGGGACGGTCCGCCTCGGCGATCTCGATCGGTTCGGCGCCCATCTCCACGACCAGCGCCTCGCCCACGGGACGGATCGGGGCGGGTGCCGTGACCGCGACGGTCGAGCGGCGCAGGCGGGGCAGGTCGACGCCGGTGCCGGTGAACGACAGCGACGGGTGCAGGGCGATGGGAAGCGCGCCGAGGCGGGTCCCGGCCTCGAGGACGTCGATGCCGTGCCGGCCCGCGCAGTGGATGAGGATCTGCCCGGAATGGATCCGTCCCAGCTTCGAAAGCCCGGTGACCAGGGGTTCGATCGCATCGTCTGGGACGGCGAGGAGCAGCAGCTCGGCGCGCTCGGCGATGTCGTCGGGCGGCAGGACCGGAACGCCGGGCAGCATGTCCTCCGCCCGTTCGAGGCTGCCCGCCGAGGTGGCGCTGACGCCGATGATCGCGTGTCCTGCCTGCCTCCAGGCGACGCCGATCGTGGCGCCGACCTTTCCGCAGCCGATGATTCCGATCCCGAGTCGAGGTGCGTCGGTCACTGCTGGTTCTCCGTGGGTTCTCGGGCTTCGGCGTCGAAGCGCTGGCGGGCGAGTCGGGTGCGTTCCGCGTGGTCGCGGAAGAAGCGCAGGGCGTGTTCCTGGCTCTGGTGGGTGACCCGCGGCTTGATCGGTCCCGTCGTCGAGTGCACGGCCACGGAGCCGAGGCCGAGGGCGCGCATCAGCGGTCCCTGCCGGTACTGCATGGACTGGACGCGCTCGTGGGGCACGAAGTCGACGCGGCGCTCCACCGCTCCCAGGCGCAGGATGAGCAGCGCCGAGGTCAGGGTGTAGGCCCGGCGCTTCCACACCAATGGGTCGATGAACCGGCTGGAGGGCGGCTGGCGAAAGAACCTCGCCTCGGCGGCTGCGGCGTCGGGATCGGTCGACTTGCGGTCGTACATCGCGGAGAGGATGAGACTGCGGGCGCTCACCCCGTCCTCGACCTGCGGGTCCGGCAGGGCGAGGCCGATCATCAGGAGCGCCTGGTCGATGTCGCCGACGGGCAGCAGAAGGTTCGTGTCGGCGGAGTCCGAGCCGCTGGCGATGTTGTACTCGGCCTTCCACCACCCGGTCAGCCGCCACAGGAAGGGCTGGTGCAGGCTCACGGCTTGCACCCGATCGAGGGGAATGACCTTGCGAGAGGTGGAGAACAGTCCGTGGCTGACGGCGAGACCGGACTCGGTCATCCGCACTACGAAATTGGCGTTGCCCAGGTCCTTCTTCACCACGGCCCCGGCGGCGAACAGACCGGGCAGGGCACCGAAGAGCAACGGAACGGCGACCTCGGTGAGCCCGAGGACGAACAGGACTCCGACGGCGACGAAGAGGCCGAGGAAGACGAGGACCGTGACCAGGGTTTCGGTCTTGAGCAGCGAGGCCGCGATCATGCGGTGCACGGGCACCCGGATGATCTCGCCCTCCTTCCCCAGCTCGGTCGAGACCTGGTAGGGCGCGAGCATCGAGTTGAGGCTGTCCTCGACCTCCTCAAGGGCTCCCCCGGCGAGGGCGCCGAGCCTCTTCGTCAGCCGGACGCCGATGCTGTCACCTCGGCGTTCGGGCACCGAGGTGTCGACGGGAGCATCGACAGGGCCGTCGGCGATCGGGCCCGGATCGTGGACGGCGCCTGTCGGGGCCGCGTCCGCCGCGATGGTGCCGGGTGTGGCGGCACCGGTCGCGGTGGTGCCGGGTGAGGCGGCACCGGGGAGGGCGGCACCGGGGCCTGCCGGTCCTCTGCTGTCCCCGCTCCGCTTCACGGCCCGGACGGCGCCGAGCAGCTCATCGCGCAGGATCTCGGCCTTGCGGCGTTTCAGATACTTCAGCGACACGTTCGAGTCGCTGCCACCGGCGACGTCGAAGACGAGTTCGGCCAGACCGAACAGCCGAGGCAGCAGCTTCTGCTTGAGGTCGATCGATTGGACCCGGTCCAGCCGGGCCTTGCGCTGCTTCTTGAACATCAGGCCCGAGCGGGCGTAGAGCGCATCCTCGTCCACCCGGTAGCCCATCACCTTCCAGGCCAGCCAGCTGTAGAGACCGGTGATGAGGAGGACCAGGACGATCGCTCCGAGGCCGATCAGGAGGACCAGCGGGTGGGACCGGAGCCAACCGGCGAAGGACAGGTCGACGCCTTCCCCGGTGGCGAGGCCCTCAAGGGCACCTTGGATGAAGTTCTGCGCGGAGTAGGCCGCGGCGATGGCGAACACGACGAGGACGCCGAGGCTCTCCAGGATCGGGGTCAGCGGGTGCACCCGGTGCCAGACCTCAGGCGCGGCCACGTCTCGCGCCTCCGACTCGGCCGGGGCGGTCTTGGGCTGAGCGGTATCGGGCGCGGTGGTCTCGGCCGGGGCGGTCTCGGGCGTCAGCTCGGTGCCGCCGTCCGCCTGCGGGCGGTCGTCGCTCGGCATCTCACAGCCCCGCGAGGTTCGCCCGGCCGAGACCGGCGAGACTGTCGCGCAGTCGATCGGCCTCGTCTCGGGGCAGCCCGGGGATGTTCGCATCGGTGCTCGCCGAGGCGGTGTGCAGCTTGACCGAGGCCAGCCCGAACATCCGGTCGACGGGTCCGGCGTCGACGTCGACGAACTGCAGGCGCCCGTAGGGGACGACAGTTGTTCTGTGGAACATGATCCCGCGGCGGATCAGCAGGTCGTCCTGCCGTTCGGCATAGCCGATGGCCCTGGCCTGGCGCAGGGTGATGACGATGAGCGCGAGGGCGACCACCGTGATGCCGATCCAGATCAAGTGCAGCCAGGGCAGTTCGTTGAAGATGACGGCAAGGACCACGGCCACGACGAGCATCGGCACCGCCAGGAACAACATCCCCACGACCTCCTTGAGCCCGTATCTGGGACTGACGCGATTGAACTCGACGACGGGGCCGGGGCCGACCGCGGTTTCGGGTGGTGGGGACTGATCAGGGGCGGTGCTCATGCGGGTTCGGCTCCTGGGGGATCTTGGGGAGGGAGGGCGCAGAAGCTCTCGACGATGAGTCCGACGATCATCAGTGTCGCCGCTGCGACCATTGCGATCAGCATACCTGCCGCCAGATCGTTGCGGATGCCGGGCGCGGAGAGGAAGTAGTAAGCGGCGTTGCCCAGATACCAGCCGGCCAGCCCCGCTCCGGTCAGGGCGCTGGCCTTGGCCATGACGGCGACCCGAGCCGCCTGCAGGGGGTCGATCTCCTTGGTCCGGTCCCCGTCGTTCCACTTCTTGATCGGGTAGCCGAGCACGAGCAGAACCGCGGACAGGACGAGCATTCCGAGGATCGCGAACCAGGGCAGACCGGGCAGGGTGAGCCCCTGGCTCTCCAGCAGCACATCGATCACGGGCGCGACAACGGCGCCGACCGCCGCCCAGATGACCAGGTTGCTCGAAGAGGTACGCTGCATGGCTCCTAGTCTCTCAGAAGTCGAGGCGTCATTCGGCGGGGATCCGCGATATTTCCTGATCATCGACGGTCTCGAGGAGCGCGCCGATGGGCTGCCGGCCGGTGGGGGTGAGGACGAGCGCCTCGGGCTCGAGCTCCGCCCAGGGCGCGAGCACGAAGGCACGCTCGTGGGCACGCGGATGGGGCAGGGTCAGCGTCTCGGTGTCGACGACCATCTCGTGTCCCGCAGAGGCGAACCGGATGAGGTCGATGTCGAGGGTGCGCGGACCCCATCGCAGCTCCCGGGTCCGCCCGCAGGCGACCTCGATTCCCTGGCCCACGGCGAGGAGCTCGGTCGCGGTCAGGGACGTGTCGACGAGGACGCTGAGGTTGTGGAAATCGTTCTGCTCGATCCCGCCCCAGGGGGCGGTGCGATAGACGGAGGATCTCCTGCGCACGGTGATCCGCGGGTGCCGGTCAAGGGCCTCGATCGCTTCGTCGAGGGTGCTCATGGCATCGCCGAGGTTGGCCCCCAGGCTCAGCAGCGCCTCAGCCTCGGTGCGTCCAGCGGTGTCGGCGGCACGGGGTTCAGCGGCACCGGTTTCGACTGCACCGGCCTCGACGGCACCGGCCGGCCCGCCTTCGGCCTCGGCCTCTCGCCTGCGCACGACCGTGACGCTGACATCGGAGAAGGTCCGCTGGATCGGGGCGCTGGGCTTGTGCACGACGACTTCGACGTGCCCGCACAGTGTCAGGCAGTGCTCGGCGATGCGTTCGGCCAGGGTCTCGATGAGATCGAAGGTGTTGTCCTCGACGATCGCGGCGACCGCCTCGGCGAGATCTCCGTAGTGGATCGTGTCGTCGATGTCGTCGCTGGCGGCGGCCGCGGCGACCGAGGTGTGCAGGACGACGTCGATGACGAAGTCCTGGCCTTCGCGCTTCTCGAAGTCGAAGACACCGTGGTTGCCGCGCACGGTCAGTCCGCGCAGTGTGATGCGGTCCGGCGTGCTCAAACCCGCCCCTCCCCCGGTGCGTGGGCGGCGATGGCGGCGACGACCCTGCAGGCGATGGCCGAGCTCTCGGGGTCGTGCACACGCACGGCCCACGCTCCGGCCTGTGCCGCGATCGCGGAGATCACAGCGGTGGCCTGATCCTTCGCGGATTCGGTCGCCAGCGCCGGATCCTCGGGGGCGAGCAGGCTCGAGATGAACCTCTTCCGGCTGGCGGCGACGAGGAGCCGATGGTCGAGTTCGGCGAACGCGTCGAGGGCGGCCAGGATCTGCCAGTTGTGCTCGGCGTTCTTCGAGAACCCCAGACCGGGGTCGACGATGATGTTCTCGGTCCGCACACCGGTCTCGACGGCGTCCTCGATTCTCGTCTTGAGCTCAGCGATCACCTCGGCCACGACGTCGTCGTAGTGGAAGGTGGCACTGGCCTGGTCGAGGTAGCCGCGCCAGTGCATGAGCACGACGGGGGCGCCCGTGCGGGCGGCGACCCCGAGCATGGAGGGGTCCGACAGGCCGGCGGAGACATCGTTGATGATCCGGGCGCCTGACTCCAGTGCCGCCTCGGCGACGGCCGCCCGCATCGTGTCGATGCTGATCAGTGCTCCGGCCGCGGCCAGTTCCCGGATCACCGGGAGGACACGGCGCAGCTCCTCCTCCTGGTCGACCCGGACGGAGCCGGGCCGGGTCGACTCACCACCGATGTCGATGATGTCGGTGCCCGACTCGAGCAGTTCGAGCCCGTGGTCGATCGCCTTGGACTGGTCGAACCAGCGACCGCCGTCGGAGAACGAGTCGGGCGTGACATTGAGCACGCCCATGATCTGCGTGCGGTCGGCCTCCGGAAGTATGAAGTTTCCGGACGCAGCGGGCTTCTCGGACATCTCGGACATCTCAGCGCAGGATGAGGCTCATGGCTTCGGCGCGCGACGCGGGTTCGCGCAGCTGTCCTCGGACCGCCGAGGTGATGGTCGAGGCTCCGGGCTTGCGGACCCCGCGCATGGACATGCACAGGTGCTCGGCCTCGACGACGACGATGACGCCCTGGGGTTCGAGGTGCTTGACGAGGGCGTCGGCGATCTGCGCGGTCAGCCGCTCCTGCACCTGGGGTCGGCGGGCGTAGATCTCGACGAGCCGGGCGAGTTTGGACAGGCCGGTGACCTTGCCCTGCTTGCTCGGGATGTAGCCGATGTGGGCGACTCCATGGAACGGCACCAGGTGGTGCTCGCACGTCGAGTAGAGATGGATGTCGCGGACGAGGACCATCTCCTCGTGGCTGATGTCGAAGGTCACTCCGAGCACTTCGGCCGGGTCGCGGTGGAGGCCGGCGAAGACCTCTTCGTAGGCCCTGGCGACGCGCGCCGGCGTCTCCGCCAGACCCTCCCGGTCGGGATCCTCACCCACGGCGATGAGGATCTCACGCACGGCTGCCGCGATCCGGGCCTGATCGACCTTGGCGTCGGGCAGTCCTCCGCTCTCGATGGCGTCGGACAGGTCATCGAGTTCGGGCATCAGTACTCGCTCCCCTTGTCGTCATTCGGTGCGTTCGGACCGCTGGTGCCGAAGTCCCCGTGGTTGTCGGTGCTGTCGCTCGGCCGTTTGGTGTCGTCTCCCGGTGCGACCGTGATTCCCTCCGCCGGTCCCGCGGTCTCCTCACCGGAGTCGCCGCCGGTCTCGGAGCTCAGTCGCACGGGTGGGACGATGGGTCCGCGTTCGGAGACCGGCCGTTCGTCGTTGGCCAGCCACACATCGCGCTTGGGTCGTTTGACGATGGGGGCGAAGATCTC
>JAPSIC010000174.1 GCA_031179165.1 Brevibacterium sp. | reverse complement strand
CAGGTGCTCCGGATCACAAACGGATCTACAGTGGAAGCATGACAGTTTTCGAGACGTCCTCGGAAGTTCCACTCTCCGCCGAGACCACCTATCAGTGGCATGCGCAGCCCGGTGCTCTCACCCGTCTTTCGCCGCATTGGGCGCAGGAAGTCGTCGAGGAGAGCTACCCTCCCATCGCCCCCGGGTCGGTCGCGCAGGTGAAGGCCAGCCTGCCCGGCAGCTACGGTCTCATCCGCCGGCCGTTCACGGCCGTGCATTCGGCGGGCCCGACGCGGTTCTCGTTCGTCGACGAACTGCGGAAGGGCCCGCTGAGCCAGTGGAAGCACACGCACGAGTTCTCCTCCGTCGCGGGCGGAACCCGGATCGATGACCGGATCGAATTCTCGATGGCCCCGCAGGGATTCGAATCCGTCGATCGTGGTCTCGCCGCCTACCTCGAGGCGATGTTCAGCGCCCGGCACAAGCGGATGCTCATGGACATCGCGTTCCTCGAGCGGATGAATGCCCCGTTGGTGACCCGGAAGAAGGGCAAGCGGATCCTCATCTCCGGTGCCAGCGGGCTCGTCGGCCGCCAGGTCGCCGCGCTCTTCTCCACCGCCGGTCATTTCGTCCGCCTGCTCGTGCGCAGAGCACCGAAGCACGACTACGAATCGCACTGGAACCCGGACCTGGGCATCATCAACCCCCGCGACCTCGCGTGGGCGGATGCGGTCGTACACCTCGGCGGACGGTCCTTCTCCACCCGCTTCACGAAGCAGGCGAAGGACGAGATCTGGTCGTCGAGGATCGATTCGACGCGTCTGCTCGTGGAGACGATGCGCGACCTGCCGGAGCCCAAGCGCCCCGAGGTGTTCGTCTGCGCATCGACGGTCGGCATCTACGGGTCAGGAGCCGAGGGAGTCGTCGACGAGTCGGCGCCCTCGGGTCAGGGCTTCCTCGCCGAGCTGTGCGAGGAGTGGGAGGCCGCGGCCGCACAGGTCGAGGAGCTGGGGATCCGGCGGATCTCGATCAGGTCGGGCATCGTGCTGACGTCCCTGGGCGGATTCCTCAAGATGCAGGCGCCCCTGCACCTGGCCGGTGCGGGCGGGCGCCCGGGCAGCGAGGAGAGGAACCTGGCGTGGGTCTCACTCGACGACGCCGCCCGCTCCTACGTCCATGCCGTCCTCACCAACTACGTCCGAGGGCCGGTCAACGTGGTGGCCCCCGAGCTGGTCACGCAGAAGGAGTTCTCCGACGCGCTCGCCGACTACCTGCAGCGCCCATCCCGGATTCCGACCCCGGGATTCGTCTCTGACCTGGTCCTCGGCCGCGACGGGACCCGGGAGCTGGCATTGGCCGATCAGAAGGTGCACCCGGAGAGGCTCAACGAGACCGGGTACCAGTTCGCCCATCCCACCCTGGCGAGCTGCTTCGAGGAGGAGTTCGGCACCGGGGTGTGAGCGCCGGAACACGCGACCGGAGGTCCGGACGCACGAGGAGGGGAGGGTGAGACGTTCGCGACGTCCCACCCTCCCCTCCTCTGAACAGTGCGGCGGTTCAGAACAGCGCGGCTTAGTGCCGGCTGCTCAGAGTCGCTTGCCGGCGATCTCGGCACCCTCGGTCAGGGACTGCAGCTTCGCGACGGCGATCTCCGGGTGGACGCGTCCGCCGAGTCCGCAGTCGGTCGAGGCGACGACCCGTTCGGGTCCGACGAGCCTGGCGAACCGTTCGATCCGATCCGCCACGAGCTCGGGGTGCTCGACGACGTTGGTCGCGTGGGAGACGATGCCCGGGATGAGGTACTTGCCCTCGGGCAGCTTCGTGTCCTCCCAGATCCGCCATTCGTGCTCGTGGCGGGCATTCGCGGCTTCGAAGGTGATGCCTGCGGCGTTGATCGTGAGCACCTGGTCGACGATCTCCTTGAAGGGCAGATCGGTGACGTGCGGACCGTGCCAGGAACCCCAGCAGGTGTGGACACGGACCTGGGCCGGATCAATGCCGCGCAGGGCGTGGTTGAGGGCGTCGATGCGCACCTGGGTGAAGGCTCGGTAGTCCTCGTACGACGGTTCGGGGTTGATCTGGTCGAAGTTCTCGGCCAGGGACGGGTCGTCGATCTGGACGGTCAGGCCCGCCTCGGTGATGGCGAGGTACTCCTCCCGCAGGACATCGGCCCAGGCCCAGATGAACTCCTCGTCGCTGGCGTAGTACTCGTTGGCGATGCGAGAGGCCGAACCGGGGGACAGGGCGTTGATGTACCCGTCGCGCTCGTCATAGCCGGCGGCGGAGAGTCCCGCCTTGAGATTGGCGATGTCCTGGGCGACCTGCTCGTGGCCGATGTAGCTGATGCGGCCGGTGGCCTTGGGGAACCGCGGCTGCCGTCCGGTGTCGGTGCCGGCGTTCGGATCCGCGTAGACGCCGGGGAAGAGGTTGCGGTCACGGCGATCGGGGAAGCTGGTGAGGACGATGTTGCCGGGAGTCGAGCGATTGGCGGGGATCTCCCAGAGGTTGATGTCGTGGAGCTCGAGTCCGCCGGTGCGGGCGAACGAGTAGTGCCACCAGGCGCCGTAGTCGAAGTCGGAGGCCATCGCATGGCCGTACTCTCCGTCGTTGGGCAGCGAGATGCCCAAGTCCCTCTGTCGCCGGACGAGGTCGACGACGCTGTCCTTGAGGAGTTCGTCGAAGGCGGCGGTGTCGGCCTCGGAGACGGACTCTCCCGCGAGCCGGGCTGTGTTCTGAGCCTGCTTGGCCTTGTTCGCCTCGATCAGTTCCGGGGTGCGGGGCAGTGAACCGGCGTGGGAGGTGCGGATGGTGGCCATGGGTGACTCCTTCGGTGGGTGCGGCGGGCCTCGTGCACGACCTGTGCGTGCGAGCCGGGCGCGGCTGTGGGACGTTCGTTCCCCTTCAGGCAATCACATGCGCGCCAGTGCATGTCCGAACAACGTCATCTCCGGTCACCAGGAGCGGCGGCGGCAGCGGAAGCGGGCCCGATGATCCGGTGATCGCTCGGTGGCTGACCCGGCTGCGCGAACCCGGCGGTGAGGCTTGCCCGGCGGCTCATTGGCCGAGGAGGATGACCGGGGCGAGACGGCCGACCGGCTCGTGCGTGGCAGCATCGATGCCGGCCTCGCCGCCTCCCGGCCGCGTTCAGCCGAAGTGCTTCGGCAGGGTCTCCTTGTGCGTCTCGGCCAGCTCGCGCAGCGGGATCCGGAAGTGATCGACGACCTCGAGGTTCGCCTCCTCCTCACCGGAATCGGTCATGCCGATGCGGATGAACGGGAAGTTCCGGGCGGTGCACATGTCCTTGAACCGCACCTCCTCCGACCGCGGGACGGCCACGATCGCCCGCGCCGTCGACTCGGAGAACAGGGCCGTGAACGCGTCCAGGCGATCGCGTTCGCACAGTTCGCCCAGCCAGATGCGTGCTCCGGTGCCGTAGCGCAGGCAGGATTCGACGAGCGCCTGGGACAGACCGCCCTCGGACAGGTCGTGGGCGGCGTCGATCATGCCGTCACGTGAGGCGTTGATGAGGATCTCGCCCAGCTCCCGCTCCGCCTCCGGCCTGTACCGCGGAGGAACCCCGCCGAGGTGGCCGGCGGAGACGTCAGCCCAGGCGGAGCCGTCGAGCTCGGCCTCGGTGGTGCCGAGCAGGTAGACGGTCTGGCCGGCTTCCTTCCACCCGCTCGGGGTGGCGCGGGAGACGTCGTCGAAGACGCCGAGGACACCGACGACCGGTGTCGGGTGGATGGCCACTCCGCCGGTCTGGTTGTAGAGGGAGACATTGCCGCCGGTGACGGGGATGCCGAGGTCCTGGCACGCCTCGGCGAGACCTTCGACGGCCTGGGCGAACTGCCACATGATCTCGGGATCCTCGGGGGAGCCGAAGTTGAGGCAGTCGGTGACGGCGCGGGGGATCGCTCCGGAGGTGGCGACGTTGCGGTAGGCCTCGGCCAGCGCCAGCTGGGCGCCGCGCGCCGGGTCGAGGTAGCAGTAGCGGCCGTTGGCGTCGGTGGCGATGGCGACTCCGAGGCCGGTCTCCTCATCGACGCGGATGACTCCGGCGTCTTCGGGGAAGGCCATCGCCGTGTTGCCCTGCACATACTTGTCGTACTGGGCGGTGATCCATTCCTTCGAGGCGAGGTTCGCCGATCCCGCGAGCTGGAGGACTGTGGCCCGCAGTTCGAGATCGTCCTTGGGCTTGACCAGACCTGCATGCTCGACGGTGTTGGCGGCCACCTCGGCGGTCCACGAGGGAACCACCATGGGACGTTCGTAGACGGGGCCGTCATGGGCGACCGAGCGCGGGGGCACATCGACGATGACGTCGCCGTGCCATTCGATGATCAGGCGGCCGGTGTCGGTGACCTCGCCGAGGACGGAGGTCTCGACGTCCCACTTGCCAACGATCGCGAGGAAGTCGTCGAGGCGGTCGGGCCGGACCACGGCCATCATCCGCTCCTGCGACTCCGACATGAGGATCTCCTCGGGCGTCAGAGTCTCATCGCGCAGGAGCACATCGTCGAGGGCGATGTGCATGCCGCCGTCGCCGTTGGAGGCGAGTTCGCTGGTGGCGCAGCTGATGCCGGCGGCACCGAGGTCCTGGATGCCCTCGACGACCCCGGCGTGGAAGAGCTCGAGACAGCATTCGATGAGGACCTTCTCCGCGAACGGGTCACCGACCTGCACGGCCGGGCGCTTCGAGGGCTTGGTGTCGTCGAAGGACTCGGAGGCGAGGATGGAGGCGCCGCCGATCCCGTCGCCACCGGTGCGGGCACCGAAGAGAACGACCTTGTTGCCCTTGCCTGAGGCATTGGCCAGACGGATGTCCTCGTGCCGGAGGACACCGACTGCCAGCGCGTTGACCAGCGGGTTTCCCTGGTAGACGGAGTCGAACACGGTTTCGCCGCCGATGTTGGGCAGGCCGAGAGAGTTGCCGTAGTTGCTGATGCCCGAGACGACGCCGTGGAGCACGCGTGAGGTGTCGGGGTGGTCGATGGCGCCGAAGCGCAGCTGGTCCATCACCGCGACCGGTCGGGCGCCCATGGAGATGATGTCGCGGACGATCCCGCCCACGCCGGTGGCCGCGCCCTGATGGGGCTCGACATAACTGGGGTGATTGTGGGATTCGACCTTGAAGGTCACCGCCCAGCCGTCGCCGATGTCGACGACGCCGGCGTTCTCGCCGATGCCCACGAGCAGGTGCTTCTTCATGTCCTCGGTGACCTTGTCACCGAACTTGCGCAGATGGACCTTCGACGACTTGTAGGAGCAGTGCTCGGACCACATGACCGAGTACATCGCCAGCTCCGCCGAGGTGGGGCGACGTCCCAGGATCTCGCGAATACGCGCGTATTCGTCGGCTTTCAGACCGAGGTCTGCATAAGGCTGCTCCACCTCAGGATTCGCGGCGGCGAACTCGACGGTCTCCTTGACCTTCTTCGAATTCGCGGTGGCATCCTGCACGGAATTGCTCGACATATCCTCTGACGGCCCTTTCTCAAGACATGGCACTCGCAGTCAATCTTAGCCGGGGTCGACGGTGTCGAACGAAGACGGCCATCCGCCGAGCCCGAGCCGGAGGAAGCCGACCTTCCCGAGGCGCCGAAGGAGGCATTCCTGAGGAGGCGGCGTCGGCGGGCCGAATAGAATGCGGGCATGGCAACTCCCAAAATCGTTCTGTTCTACGTCTTCACCCCGTTGGCCGATCCGGAGGCGGTCCGACTGTGGCAGCACACCCTGGCCGACAGCCTCGGCCTCAAAGGTCGTGTGATCGTCTCGAAGGACGGCATCAACGCGACGATCGGCGGGGACATCAACGAGGTCAAGCAGTATGTGCGTGCGACCAAGTCCTACGCTCCGTTCAAGAAGGCCGACATCAAATGGTCCAACGGTGAGGGCGACGACTTCCCACGCCTGAGCGTGAAGGTCCGCCCCGAACTCGTCACCTTCGGCACCCCGGACGAGATCACGGTCACCGAGAACGGAGTCGAAGGCGGCGGCGAGCACCTCAAGCCAGGAGCCCTGCACAAACTCCTCGACGAGCGCGGTGATGACGTCGTCTTCTTCGACGGCCGCAACGCGATGGAGGCCCAGATCGGGAAGTTCCGGGACGCGATCGTGCCCGACACCGAGACCACACGCGACTTCATCACCGAGATCGAGTCGGGCAAGTACGACGACCTCAAGGACAAGCCGGTCGTCACCTACTGCACGGGCGGAATCCGCTGCGAGGTGCTGTCGGTGCTGATGAAGAACCGCGGGTTCGAAGAGGTCTACCAGCTGGACGGAGGCATCGTCCGCTACGGCGAAACCTTCGGCAGCTCCGGCTACTGGGACGGTTCCCTCTATGTCTTCGACAAGCGCATGCACGTGGAGTTCGGCGACGGCGTCGAATCCATCGGCCACTGCGTCTCCTGCGACGGGAACACTCCGCTCTTCGAGAACTGCGCCAACCTCGAATGCCGCAAGCAGTACCTGCGGTGCGAGGACTGCACCGCGAAGAACGCGCAGCCGTACTGTCCCGACTGCGTGCAGTCGGAGACCTTCGCCGAGGTGACCCGCAGCCTGGCCGCAAGCGGGCACTGACCGCTCCGCCGGCCACCCGCGGTTCGGCCAGGAACGGGTGTGGTCGGTGTCACGGTGGGAACTGTCGGTTTCGAGTTGCGTGGGTGTCCCGGGCTGGTCTAGAGTTATATCTCGTTCGCCTCACGGAAAACGAACCGGTCAAGGATCGTTTCCGAGGGTGTGACCAGCGGAAACAGTGTTTCGGCGGTCGG
>JAPSIC010000032.1 GCA_031179165.1 Brevibacterium sp. | reverse complement strand
AGGTGCTGGACATCGTCGACGAACACGACGGGAACCCTCTCGTCATCCGTCAGCGCGGCGACGACTCTCCCCAGCACCGTCGCCGGATCCTGGTCGAGGTCGACGACCATGCCGAAGACTCCGAACGGGGCCGCCGACAGAATCCGGTCGGCGCGCAGCCACAGTTCGCGCCCACCTCGGCGCCGGTGGATCTCCCTGGCCAGCAGGCTCTTGCCGATGCCGATCTCACCTTCGACGAGGATGCCCGAGAAGTACGAGGAGTCGAGGGCCTCCTCGATCCTGCGCAGCTCCTCCGACCGTCCGAAGACCGCTGACGACTCGGTCCACAGGGATTCGGCTGTCATTTCCGCCGCCAGGTCCGCACGACGTCCCGCAGCTCCTGCCGATTGCTCACATGCAGTCGCCGGTAGATGCGGCTCAGGTGCCATTCGACCGTCCGCGGTGAGAGGTGGAGCTCCGCGCCCAGCTGCGCGCTGCTCGTCCCGGCCATGACGCCGTCGACGAGCTGTCGCTCCACATCGGTGAGCACATCGGGCAGGCGAGCGCCCGGTGTGTTGAAGCGCATCGTCCGCAGGCTCGTCTCCATCAGGATCCGGGCCTGCTTCACGCCCTTCGCATCGTCACGCTCGATCGCTCGCGTGCGGGCGAGCTTGGCCAGGTCCGAGCACACGCTGACCGCACCGAAGGCCAGGGATTCCCGTGCGGCCTCGATCAGGTCCGCATGGTCGTCCGTGGCGAAGGCGAGCGCGATGGTCTCGGCGAAACGACCCAGGGCGCCGTCGACCTGGGCCGCCACCCCGGGCAGCGCTTCAACGGCTCCGCGATGACCGTACCTGGTCGCGTCGATCCACGCGTAGGCGGTGAGGGCGTGAGCGCCGGCCCGCTCGGTCCGCAGTCCGAGCTCCCAGAGCATCCCGGCAGCCCGATCCGGGCGGGTGAGAGCAAGGGTCTGGAGTTCGAAGAGCTGGGACTCGATGTCCTCCCACCAGGTATAGGCGCCGAATCCGCTGTCGACCGGCGGGGGCGGCAGGGGCGGCGAGGGAGCGGACGAGTGGGTGGTGCGACCCAGGAGGGCCTCGGCCAGGAGCCGTGCCGCCTGGGTGACCCGGGTGGGATCGACCATCTCGAGCATCTTCGCATCGCGACGTTGACGTTCGAGGACCTGGTGGGCGCGCGCCACGTGACCGGTCCGGATGTCGATGAGAGCCGCTGTGATCTCCGCCAGCTGGGGTGCCTTGGGCATCCAGCGCAGAGCGTGGCGGGCCTCCTCCCAGTCACCGGCGATGTACCGGCCGAGGAAGAACTGCGGCACGGCGTCCTCGATCTCGAAGCTCGTCATCCCGGGCAGTTCGAACATGACCTCCGCCTGGGCCAGGTATTCGAGCCCGACCCTGGTCCGTCCGCGCATCACCTCGGCGACGCCGAGCAGGGCGCAGGCACGCAGCCGATGCCGGGTCGCGCACGCGCGGTCGCGATAGACTCCTTCGGCCAGGTCCCGTCCGGCGGCGATCCTCCCGCCCTTGAGGTCGAACCGGGCCCGGGTGACGTCGAGCCGTCCCAGCTCCGCCGCGGTCGACAGTCGTTCACGCACCCATGAGGCGCCGAGCTTCTCGGGTTCGCGCGGATCGGTGAGACGCAATTCGATGCAGGCCAGCCGTGACAGCTCGACCTCCGAGGCCTCCTCCTCCCGTGCCGTCTCGACGAGGTGGTCGGTGATTCTCTTCGCCGTGGCGAAGTCGCCGCGTCCGCGTTCGGCGCGGGCGAGCTCGAGTTTGATCTTCCGGTTGAGGGTCTCCGCGTTCCGCAGCAGCTGGGCCGCCTCGGCGTACATCCAGGCCGAGTTCGCCCACGATCCCGCGGCGAGCACGCGCTCGGCCGGGATGCGGATTCCGAGGGACTGACCCCAGGTCACGAGTCCGAACAGGACCCTGCCCTCGACGGTGTCGATGTCGACGATGCGGGTGATGTCCTTCCACAGCTGCAGGGCCTGCGCCGGCCGCAGTCCCGTCCGCAGGGTCTCGGCGACGACCGGCTCGACGATGGTCACCGCCGGGTGCCGCTCCCGGGTCATCCGGACGATTCCGTGCTCGGCCAGCGCATCGAGATCCCCGGGTTCGCTGAGCCGGATGAGCGAGTCATAGGGCAGGGCCCCGACGACGGCGATCATCTCCAGCAGACGATGATGGCGAGGATCGATCGACCACAGCACCCGTTCCTGAGCGCCGAGCTTCGTCCGACCGGCGAGAAGATCCTTGAGCATCTGCGGGTTCCCCTGCGTCCTGCGGTGGAGCTCGTTGATCAGGTAGGGGCTCGCCGACGGGTCCGTGTCACGGACCATGGCGGCCAGCGACTCCTTGTCGATGCCGGTCAGGTCGACGCGGGTGATCAGTCCCGCCAGCCACAGTCCGGCAAGCAGATCGAGTGGAGGGCGAATGGACTCCATCGCCGCCAGCACCCGGATCAGTCCGGCCTCGGCGAGCTGGGACAGGACCGAGAGCGAGTGCGGGTCCACCCGGCCGGCGTTGTCCACCAGCGCAACCGGCACACTGCCCTCGGTCCGTGCCTTGATGGACCGCGCGATCACCGACAACGCCATGCCCGGTGACAGATCGCTGGAGTAGCCGCTCCGGGACAGGAAGATCTCGAAGATCCCCAGATTCCGGCTCGCCAGCTGCGAGGAACCCCGGAAGCGCAAGATCGTCGCCCTCGGGTCCAGCCCGGCCAGCGCCGCATTCATCACGGTCGTCTTTCCCGCGCCGGCCGCGCCGACGATGACAGCGCCTCTGCTCTCGGGGCATGTCAGGGCTGTGGTGGTGGCGGAGATCTCGGCGGCGTAGCCGTAGATGCCACGCGTCTGTGATTCGGTTGCAGTCATGTATCGGCGTCTCTCGATTCTGCTCTCGCCTGGGCACACTCAGAGACACAGGGCCCGGGGGTCCTCGCTCTTCGGCGAGCCGCAGATGGCTTCATCCTAATCCCGCGGTCAATGAGCCGGGATGAAAGCTTTCGAAAGCACGGCTTCGACACTCCGATCGTTACCTGCTCGAGACTCAAACGTGACCCTCGGCGTGGAACATTCCGTTTGTGACCGACGACACTGGACAGTAACATGAAGCCCAAGGCTTAATGAACGATCAATCAGGAGATTTCATGGACACCCTTCTGAGCGCACAGGAGCGCGACTTCGCGCAGCAGATGCGCCAGTTCTATCGCACCGAGATCCCGGAGGAGCTCCGGTTCAAGGTCGCAACCGGCCAGGAGCTCAGCAAGGAGGACATGGTCACCTCGCAGCGGATCCTCAACCGGCAAGGCTTCGCGGTCCCCCACTGGCCCAGGGAATGGGGCGGCCAGGACTGGACCCCCGTCCAGCGCCACATCTGGCTCGAGGAGATGCAGCTCGCCTGCGTCCCCCAGCCGCTGGCCTTCAACACCTCGATGGTCGGGCCCGTCATCGCGACCTTCGGCAGCGAAGAGCTCAAGGAGCGCTTTCTGCCGGCCACGGCCAACCTCGACATCTGGTGGTCTCAGGGCTTCTCCGAGCCCAACGCGGGCTCCGACCTCGCCTCGCTCAAGACCTCGGCGGTGCGCAAGGGCGATGCATACATCGTCAACGGGCAGAAGACCTGGACCACCCTCGGCCAGTACGGGGACTGGATCTTCACCCTTGTCCGCACAGATCCCTCGGTGAAGAAGCAGGCCGGCATCTCCTTCCTGCTCATCGACATGAGGTCCCCGGGGGTCACGGTTCGCCCGATCCAGCTCATTGACGGCGGATTCGAGGTCAACGAGGTGTTCTTCGAGGATGTCGAGGTGCCCGCCCGCAACCTGGTCGGCGAGGAGAACAAGGGCTGGACCTATGCGAAGTTCCTCCTCGGCAACGAACGGACCGGAATCGCCCGGATCGGGATGTCGAAGGTCAACCTGGCCCGCGCCAAGGCCTACGCGGCGGTGACGAAGACCGCCCGCGGCACCCTCCTCGACGATCCCCTGTTCTCGGCCCGGCTGACGAAGCTCGAGGCCGAGCTCACGGCCCTCGAGATGACCCAGCTGCGGATCCTGTCGACCCAGTCGGCCGGTGCGGACAAGCCGGATCCGCGGTCGTCGGTGCTCAAGCTCAAGGGATCACAGCTGCAGGAGGACATCAGCGAGCTCCTCGTCGACGTGCTCGGCCCGCAGGGACTCGACTTCGTCTCCGACCGGGTGCAGGGATCCGGCTTCAGCGATCTCCCGCTCGGAGCGGTCGATGCGCTCCCGGCCTACTTCAACATGCGCAAGGTCACCATCTACGGCGGTTCGTCCGAGGTGCAGCGCGGCATCATCTCCAAGGCATTGCTCGGTCTGTGACGACAAGGACGAAAAATGGATCTCGAACTCAGTGACATTCAGCAGGAGCTCGGCAGCACGCTGGCCAAGTACCTCCGCAGCGAATACGACCAGTCGGCGCGCGAAGCGATCCTCGGCAGCGAGGAGGGCATCTCCCGCCGGCAGTGGAACAGCTTCGCGGAGATGGGCCTGATCGGCCTCGCCGTACCGGAGGGCTATGGCGGTGCGGGCATGACCTTCGCCGAGGTGGCCGTGGTGATGGAGGCCTTCGGCCGGGCTCTCGTGCTCGAACCGTACCTGGCCACCACGGTCCTCGGCGCGCAGGCGATCGTTGCCGCCGGCAGCGAGGAGCAGAAACGGGCGATCCTGCCAGAGGTGTGCGAGGGACGCGTCTTCCTCGCATTCGCCGGATTCGAACCCGGTCAGCGATACTCCCTCGACACCCCCCGCACCACGGCCTCGGTGGCCGCGAACGGCTCGGTGACCCTGCGCGGGGAGAAGAGCGGCGTGCTCGGCGGCGACGTCGCCGATCACTTCATCGTCACCGCGATCGAGGACGGGGAGCTGGGACTGTTCCTCGTCGACGCCGGTGCCGAGGGACTGCGCCGCTCGCCCCACCGGCAGGCCGACGGACTGGGCAGCGCGGCCGTGCTGTTCGAGGACGCCGCGGCACAGCGCCTCGACTCCGCCTCCGCCGCCGAGGTGGTCGCCGAGGTTCTCGACACCGCGAACGCGGCGATCATGGCCGAGGCCGTCGGGGCGATGGAGACGTCGCTGCAGATGACAGCGGACTATCTCAAGACCCGCGAGCAGTTCGGCGCCCCGATCGGAGCCAACCAGGCCCTGCAGCACCGGGCCGCCGACATGTACGCATCCCTCGAGGATGCGCGCAGCATGGCGCTGTTCGCCCGCCTGGCCGTCACGGCCGAGGCCGAGGGCGCGGACAAGGACCGGCATCGCGATGTCATCGCCGCGAAGATCATCGTCGACCGGTCGGCCCGGCACATCAGCCAGGAGTCGATCCAGATGCACGGCGGGATCGGCATGACGATGGAGTACCCGATCGGCCATTACGCCAAACGCCTGACCGTCATCTCCCGGACCTTCGACGACTCCGACTCGCTGACGGCGGAGCTCGCCCAGCTCGGCGGTCTCGTCGAGCCCTACGCCGCCGACCTCAGCTGAGGGCCGGCCGTGCATCTGCACACGGTGAGCGGACCACCTGCTCTCGACCCGGACTGCGGCTCGGTCGTTCGGGAGAAGGTGGTCCGCTCGGCTGTCCGGCCCCGTGACGGCCAGGTGCTCCTGCGAGCGAGTCAGTCCACGGGCTGGCCGTAGACGTGACGACGCACCCATGAGTGCATGGTGATAGCCGCGGCGGCCGCAGCATTCATCGACCGTGTCGATCCGAACTGCGCGATCGACAGCACGGCCGTGCTGGCCCGGTGGGCCTCCTCGCTCAGGCCCGGCCCCTCCTGCCCGAAGAGCAGCAGAGACCGGCGCGGCAGGTCGTAGGTCTCCAGCGGCAGGGAGTCGGGGAAGTTGTCGATCCCGATCAGCGGGACCTCGTTCTCCGTGCACCACTGCAGCAGGTCGTCGACGCTGGGGTGATGGATGATGTGCTGATACCGGTCGGTGACCATGGCTCCGCGCCGATTCCAGCGGCGCTTGCCCACGATGTGCACGGCGGCGGCGTTGAACGCATTGGCCGTGCGCACGACCGACCCGATGTTGAGGTCGTGCTGCCAGTTCTCCACCCCGACGTGGAAGTCATGCCGGGAGGTGTCGAGATCGGCCACGATCGCGTCGTGCTTCCAGTACCGGTAGCGGTCGACGACGTTGCGCCGATCGCCCTCACGGAGCAGATCCGGATCGAAGTGCTCCTCCACGGGCCAGGGGCCGGTCCACGGACCGACCCCCACCTGTTCGCTCGATTCCGTCACTTCCGTCTGTCGTCCCCGGAGCCCGGCTTCTGCGCGCCGGCGTCCTCGGCGACGTCCACGTCATCCGCTGAGGAGGCGCCCCCGTCGGAGTCCTCCGTCGAGGCGATGTCGGGGTCGGAGTCGACGCCCTTCGCGGTCACGGGGTGACCGTCGTCCGAGCTGTCGGCGATGTCTTCGTCGGAGTCCTCCGTCGAGTCGGCATCCGGCTTCGAGTCGTCGCTCGTCGTGGCGGACTTGGCCCCGGCTCCCGCGGCGACCTTCTGTGCGCGCTTGCTCATCTTCACGGTCTTCCCGCCGCGTCCGCCGCCGGTGAGGACCGAACGGACGTAGGCGGATCCTGCCAGAGAGTGGACGATGAGGGCCACCAGCAGGGCGATGCCCGCGGCGACGAGGCCGTCCCACCATTCCGTGCCGCCCGCGAAGTACCGGCCGGCGATTCCGATGGGTGAGGTGAACGGAGTCCAGGACAGGACCTTGGCGACCGTTCCCGAGGCGCCGATGAACACCGGAGCCATGAGTCCCGCCACCGTGATCACGCCGATGATCCACAGGAACGTCTTCCGAGCTGCGGAGGACGTCAGGGTCGAGGCCCAGACCAGCAGCGCGAACACGATCCACGCGGTGAACAGCAGGGTCAGGGCGAACCATCCCAGTCCGGGCAGCATCGAGAACGCCAGCGTTGTCTTGCCCGAGATGGACAGTCCCAGTTCCAGCACGACTGCGGCGACGACGAGGTGGACGACGACGAGGGTGAGCAGACCGGTGATCCGCCCCGACGCCGAGGCGCGGGGCGGAATCGTGGCCGCGATGATCTCCGTGATCCGATTGCGCTTCTCCAGGCGCAGGTTGGCGTACATCGCCGAACCGAGAGTCGCGATGACGAGCAGGGAGAAGATGACCATTCCCCACAGCACCGGGGTCGCGATCGACTCCTCGACCGCCGGTGTCTGAAGCAGAGTGGCTTCGGTCTGCGGCGCCAGCTTCTCCAGCAGGGCATCGGGCTGCTTGTCATTGGCGATGATCGTCGGCTGGCCCTGACCAGTCGGGTCCTGGATGAAGGCGGCGTCGACCTTGCCCTCGCGGACGAGCTTCTCCGCAGCCTGGGCATCCTCGACATCGGTGATCTCGATCCCGAGCTGCTGCTCGTACATCGCCGCCTGCTCACCGACGCCGACCATGGCCATGCTCGGCGTCCCCGAGTTCGCCTGGGCCTCGCTGACGATGCCGCTGATGATCGCCGCCAGGATGCCGAGCACGATGACGGCACCGGTGACCAGGAAGTACGGGCTGCGCAGGAGCGTCGAGCTCTCGCGGTTCGACACCAGCCACGAGGCCTGGCGCTTGTTGACGTCGACGAACTCGGAGACCAGCCCGGTCTCCGGCAGCTCGTCCTCGTCCACGGTGTCCTCCTGCAGTTCGAACGGAACCGGGTCGTCTCCCAGCTCCAGAGGTTCGGGGGCTTCCTCGTCCCGGGCTTCTTCCTTGTCTGCCATCACAAAACCTCCTTGTACTGCTCGGCCAAGGTGGGACGAACCCGATCGAAGCCCGTCACCCCACCCAGCCTGGACACTGTCAGGGCTGCGGCCATCGCATCCTCGGCGCGGAAGCTGATGACGTTGCCGTGCGAGTCCACGACCTCGACATCGCTGATTCCGTCATGGCCGGCGAGCGCATGGACCGCAGCGTCCGCCTCGGCGAGCTCCACCTGGTACCTCGTGTCGCCGAGCAGATCGCTCACACTGCCCTTCGCGATGATCCGCCCCTGGCGGAGGACGACCACGTCGTCGGCGTGCTTCTGGGCGGATTCCCAGTCGTCGGTGGCGAGGATGACGGGCACACCGGACGCGGCATGAGCCTTGAGCAGGCTCATCACGAGCTCCATCGACCGGGTGTCGAGGCCGGCGAAGGCGTCGTCAATGACGACCACATCGGGGTCAGCGGCCAGGGTCGCGGCGATGTCGACACGGGCGATCTCGGTGCCGCTGAGGTTCTTCAGCGGGGCGTAGCCGCGATCGGCGAGTTCGAGCCGGGACAGCAGGGTCAGGGCATTGCGCTCGGCGGCGCCGAGGGTGATTCCGTGCAGTCGGGCGAGATAGACGATCTGGTCGATGACGCGCATGTTCGGGTAGCCGCCGCGTTCACCGGGGAGGTATCCGAAGTTCTGCCGGTCGCCGAAGTCGAGTTCGTGCCCTTCGAGCTTCACGGTCCCCTCGTCGGGGGAGATCAGACCCATGATGACGCGCACCAGTTCGGTCCGTCCTGCCGATCGGGTGCCGATGACGGCGGTGATCCGACCTGCCTTCGCGGTGAAGCTCACCTCGTCCAGATACGTCCGCTTTCCCTGTCGCAGGGAAATCTCTTTCAATGTGAGCACGTGTCTTCCTTCTTCCAGGCAGGCAAATGTGTGAGAGGGCCCCATCTATCGTGTGGAATGGGTCCCGATGTTTCAAACCAGGACAGGCGTTTCGAATGAATTGTCAGTCGAGTCCCAGCTGGTGACCTGGAGTCGACGATGATCGTCAGTCGAGTCCGAGGTCGCTGGTCGTCAGGGCGGTCAGGTACGGGATCCCGGTCGCTTCGACCCTCTCCTTGGCCCCGGTGTTGCGGTCCATGACCACGGCCACCGCCACCACCTCGGCGCCGGCCTCGCGCAGCGCCTCGACCGCGGTGAGCACCGATCCGCCGGTCGTCGAGGTGTCCTCGACCGCGACCACGCGCTTGCCGTTGACGTCGGGGCCTTCGACCCGGCGCGACATGCCGTGCTTCTTCGCCTCCTTGCGGACGACGAAGGAGTCGACCGGAGTCCCGCGGACGACCGAGCGGTGCATGACCGCGGTGCCGACCGGGTCCGCACCCATCGTCAGTCCGCCGACCGCGTCGATCGTCTCGAGCAGCCCCTCGGCCTCGAGGAGGTCGAGAACCACATCGCCGATCAGCGGCGCGGAGCGGTGATCGAGTGTGACCCGGCGCAGATCGAGGTAGTAGTCGGCTTCGCGTCCGGACGAGAGGGTCACCTTGCCGCGCACCACGGCGAGTTCGTCGATGAGGTCGAGCAGTTCTTGGCGAGTGTCTGTCATGGTGCCAGTCTAAATGGCCGCCGAGGTGCCCGCCGCCCGGTCCGCATCCGCATCCGCCGAGCTGCTCCATGCCCGGTTCGCCGCCCGGTCCGCCGAGGTGCTGACCGTCGGCGCCGCGCCGTGGAGGTTCTCCCGCGGCTCAGCCCACCACGGACCTGCTTGGCCGCGCCGGACCCACTTGCGACCGGCGCCACCGCGGCGAAGTGGGGCCACGGGCGACGAGCCAACCGACGCGGGGCCTCCGGAAGTGGGCCGCCCCGAGGCTCCGGCGGCTGCTGAATGACAAAGACCCCGGGGCGCGTAATCGCGTCATCCCGGGGTCTTCGCAGCACTCCCCTCGAGTACCCGGACGCATCCCCATACGTCCGTTTCGTCCACCCGATCCCCACCGGGTGGACATGACAATTCCAACACACCTCCGCCACGGTTGTAAAGAAACTTTTTGGCGACTTTTCGCGGTCCCGCACACGCCCCGACGGCACTATCTCGAACATCTTCGCTGGTCAGGGGAGCGTACCGAGTAGTACAAGCGTCAACTTGTTTCGCCGAGGACCCCGAGAACCGTCTCAGAATTTCCTCTCAAACGAGAATTTCTCCGACCCCCAGCGCACCAGCGACCGCGGCAGCACCCGAGCAAGCCGGGCGGCGATGGAATACTGCCAGCCGGGAATCGAGACGATCCTGCCCCGGCGCGCATCGGTCAAGGAGGCCGACACGACCTGTGGCACGTCCAGCCAGATCCATCCCGGCCCGGGTCGGTCCACGCCCAGACGGGAGTGGAACTCGGTGCGGATGAATCCCGGCAGCACCGCGGTGACGGTGACCGGGGTGTCGCGCAGCTCGCCGGCGAGTGCCTCGGTGAACACCAGAGTCGAGGACTTCGAGGCGGCGTACTGCCCCATCGTGGTCAGCGCCGCCAGCGAAGAGACATTGACGATTCCCCCGCGACCTCGCGCCCGCATCTCCTTCGCCGCGGCCAGGGACAATTCCCTCACCGCCCCGGTGAGGACCGTGTCCAGCTGCGCCAGTTCGGCCGGATCGGAGTCGAGCAGTCCGTGCCTGAGCCCGTAGCCGGCGTTGTTGATGAGCAGATCGACCCGACTGGTCTCGATGACCTCTCTGACCGCGCCGATGCCCTCGGCAGTGGAGAGATCGGCGGGGATCGTCTCGGCGCGGATGGAGAACTCGGCCTCCAGCCGCCGCGCGAGGTCCTGCAGCCGGGTCTCGTTGCGGCCGAAGAGGACGAGGTCGTAGGCATCGGCGGCGAGGCTGCGGGCGTAGCCACGACCCAGACCGGCCCCGGCACCGGTGATGAGCGCACGCGGGCGCGAGGGCGGGCTCGGGCGGGCCGACGTGCTCGGACGCGCAGCCGCAGTCGAACGCTCGGCCGGGTGCGGGGTCTCGGCGCTCATTGGGTGGCCCCCTCTCCCAGTCGCACCGTCAGGGACTGGGCCGCGGTGCCGATGGGGCCGGCCTCGTCGCTGAGCACCGATGCGGTCTCCCCGATCCCGCTCGGGCCGAAGGCCACCCGGGTCTCGAATCCCACCCAGCCCGGCTGCGGTTCACGGGTGAGGTGGATCGTGAGATCGACGTTCGGGAAGAAGGTCGAGCGGGGGTCCTCCCGCACGGCCATGCCGTTGGCCGCGTCGATGAGCTTGACGAATGCCGCCGTCGGCGGGTCGGTCTCGCCGTCGACCAGCGGGTAGGGCGAGCGCACCCAGGATCGCGCATACCCGGGCCGGGTCTCGGCGGACTGCCTGCCTTCGAGGGAGGCGATGAAGCCCCCGCCCCAGCGTCGGCTGAACGGCACCGAGCTCATCTCCTCGGGCGCGGGCAGGCGGTTCCACTCATGGCCGGCGACCGATTCGGTGGCCCCGGCCTGCAACCGCCAGACCCGGGCGTGGACACTGGTGCGATCGCCGTGGCGCATGCTCGCCTCGACGAGTTCGATGGTCCGGCCCGGGCGGATGACCTGCACGTCGATCGTGAACTCCCCGGAGTGGATGACGCCGAGGATGTCGAACGCGACCCGGGACACGATCTTGTCCGAGGGCAGTCGGCGTTCGACCTCGGCCAGGACCAGGCCGGCCGCAGGAGCCATGTGCTGCTCCCCCGGCTGCCACGCTCCCTGCGAATGCAGGGTCGAGTGCAGACGATCGGCGGTGAGCCGGACATAGTAGGACTCGGGGCACGGCGCACCGTCATGGCCGAGGTGCTGGTTGAGGGCTGCAGGCATGGAACCACACTATCGGCCCACCGGCCGAGGCGAGCCGGTCGGGGCGCAGCCTGTCGGGCGGGCAGTGCGGCCGGCGGGCAGTGCGGCGGAGCGGGCGTTACGGCCAGCGCGCAGTGCGGCGGATCGGGCGTTGCGGCAGACCGCAGCCGGCCACGCGCTTTGGTCCGGTGCGCCGAGCGCATAGGCTGTGAGGGTGAGAATCGCTAGCTGGAATGTGAACTCGATCCGCGCCCGGAAAGACAGAATCGGTGCTTGGCTGGATCGCTCAGACGTCGACGTCCTGGCCATCCAGGAGCTCAAGTGCAAGGATGCGCAGTTCCCGGAGGAGATCTTCTCCGAGCGCGGCTACGAGGTCAGCTTCCACGGCCTCAATCAGTGGAACGGCGTGGCCATCGCCTCGAGGGTGGGGCTGGAGGACCCGGAGCTCGGATTCACCGAGGTCCCTGCGTTCGGCGACGACCCGGTCGTCGAGGCCCGCGCGATCTCGGCCACCTGCAACGGGGTGCGGGTGTACTCGCTCTACGTCCCCAACGGCCGCGAGGTCGACCACCCCCACTACTTCTACAAGCTCGACTGGTTCCGCGCCCTGGCCGCCGATGTCGATGTCCAGCTCACGGCCGACCCCGACAAGCTGCTCGTCCTCTGCGGCGACTTCAATGTCGCCCCCGAGGACGAGGATGTCTGGGACATGGAGGCGTTCGCCGGTGCCACCCATGTCTCCGAGCCCGAGCGTCGGGCCTTCGGCGACCTTCTCTCGGTCGGCCTCACCGAGGTCACCCGCCCACTTGCCCCCGGGCCCGGGGTGTACACCTTCTGGGACTATCAGCAGCTGCGCTTCCCGAAGAAGCAGGGCATGCGCATCGACTTCCAGCTCGCCTCCGAGAAGCTGGCCCGGACGGCCAGTGCGGCCCTGATCGACCGCGAGGAGCGCAAGGGCAAGGGGGCGTCCGACCACGCTCCCGTCATCGTCGACTACGACATCTGACCCACGGCGCCGCCCGGGCCTGGGCCCCGGCACCGCCCGCGCCCGGGCGGCTGCTGCGCCGTCACCGCACATCGACGGCACAGCGGCCGCTGGTGAATTGGGTGGCACATTTCGGGGTCCAGGCATAGACAACCTCCCTCTCTTCTGGTGAAGTTGAAACCAGGAGCAAGGAAGGTGACAAGGATGTCAGCAACAGTCCGAGAACTCGTCGAAGAGGCCTACGAGCACCGCGAATCCACGTGGAAGGCGGCGCTGGAGACGGTCAACGACTGGGTCGAGTCCACTTGCTCGTCGAACCCGGAATTGTCCCCGGATCGGGTGCAGGTGAGCGCCGGCCGGATCAAGAGCCCACTGCGCACGGGAGAGAAGCTGCGGCGGAAGCTCGCCGATGCCAACGACGTGATCCACCAGTCCGTCGAGGTCGAGAACCACGTCGTCGACGTCGTCGGCGCGCGAGTGGTGTGCAAGACCGACCGCGAGCAGTCCGCTCTGTGGGACCTGCTGCAGGACGGCACCGACGAGGTCTCCATCGCCGAGGTGCGCGACTACTGCCTGCATCCCAAACCCTCCGGATACCGCGGCCGCCACCTCATCGTCGAGGTTCCCTTCGACGCCGAGCCCTCCGTCCTCGTCGAACTCCAGATCCGCACCGTGCTCCAGGACGCGTGGTCGACCCTGTCGGAGGAGCAGCTGTTCAAGCCGGGTCAGGCACTCAAATCGGATACGGAGCAGGAACGGCTCTCACTCGTCCTGTCCGGCCTTCTGGCGCAGGCGGATGCGGTGGCCGGCTACATCGCCGATGACATCCGCTCCGCCTATGAGGGTGATGGCAGTCGATCGGCGGTCAGGAGCGCCCAACCGCACAGCGCCGAGCCGAAGGACACGCCGACCGCCGAACCGGCGATCGAAGTGACGATCCGCGAGCTCAAGCACTCCTATCTGCTCGCCGCGGATGAGGTCGGTCGGCACGGGATCATCCGCCTGGAGAACCTCGGCACCCTCCCCGGCAGCCGCAGCGGCTCCCGCCACCCGGT
Source organism: Brevibacterium sp. (assembly GCA_031179165.1). Classification (GTDB taxonomy): domain Bacteria; phylum Actinomycetota; class Actinomycetes; order Actinomycetales; family Brevibacteriaceae; genus Brevibacterium. The sequence continues at coordinate 11,170 of JAPSIC010000032.1, read as the reverse complement.
GCCCGGGGACAAGCTCCAGGTGAGGATGGACGAGACCCCGACCACCCGCTACTTCATCCCGGTCGTCCAAGAGGGCTGAGCGCGGCCTGACGCCGCGGGTGCGCCGCGGCCGCGAACCCCGGCGCGCACCGACTAGACTTGCGTCCCATGGGAAAGAAGTCGAAGCGCTCCAAGGAAGATCTCATCGCCAAGCGTCTGGCCCGGGCCGAGGCCACGGCCTTCGTCGCGCGACCGTTCGCGGGCCTGCCGTTCGAGGCGGACCTCATCTGCCTGCGTGAGCTGGTGCCTGCGGCGACCGCCGAGGTGAAGCTGACCGAGGAATACGGCGGTCACGAGGTCACTGTCGCCTCACTGCTCCCGGCAGCCTGGCAGGCCTGGCACCGCGAGGACGGACGCCTCCTGGCCGGCCTCCAGGTGCCGGTGTCATCCACGGACGCCTCCCGCGACGTCGCCTCCGGAATCCTCGCCGCCGCCGAGGCGGAGCCGGGCACCACCGTCGAGGCGACCACCGAACCCGGCCAGGGCCCCCGGCTGCAGGACATCCTCGACCTCGACCACCCCTTCACCGTCCGGGTCCTCGAGAGCTTCGACTACTGGCAGCTGCCGGAGGCCGAGGCCGACTCCGACATCGCCGCCGCGATCGACCAGGCCGACGACTCGATCTCCCCGACGGAGAAGATCGCCTCGGTCGCCTCCGCGTACTGGACCGAGATGTCCGGACGCACCTACGTGCGGTGGGCGCGCGGCGAGGGCGAGGACGCCGTCGTCACCGCCCTGGCCCGCCTGGCCGCCGACGGTGAGAACGACCTCGGCGGACCGGGGACGTTCCTCGGCTACTTCCGCGCGCACGGGATCATCGTGCCCGTCTGGGAACTCGAATTCGGCACCTGCGCTGATGACGTCGAGGAGCCGATCGCCGAGTTCGGCCGGCGCCTCGACGCCGCCCTGGCCACGACGGAGCCGCTGAGCACCGAGGCGCGCCGACTCCGGTCGGGCATCGTCTCCCGTCAGCTGACCATCCACTGAGCCGGAGGGATCGCGATGCCCGAGAAACCGGACCAGTCCGCACCGGCGGGGTCGCCGAAGGCGATCGCCGCCGTCATCCCGGCGATGAACGAGGCCGAGCGGATCGCCGCGACGGTGCGCAGCGCCAAGTCGATCCCCGGGGTGGACATCGTCATGGTCGTCGACGACGGCTCCACCGATGACACCGGGGTGCTGGCCCGCCGGGCCGGCGCCGAAGTGGTCACCCACCGGAAGAACAAGGGCAAGGCCGCGGCCATGATGACCGGCGCCTTCGCGATCCGGAACCGCGAGATCTCCGATGCCGTCCCCGGCCGGACCCCCGACCATCGGGCGCTGCTGTTCATCGACGGCGACCTCCAGGACTCCGCGGTCGGCACCGCACCCCTGACCGAGCCGATCCTCGCCGGAACCGCCGACATGACGATCGCCATTCTGCCGGCGCAGAAGCGCAAGGGCGGCGGGTTCGGCTTCGTCGTCGGCCTGGCCAAGAAGGGGATCCGTCAGCTGTGCGGGTTCGAGGCCACGCAGCCGTTGTCGGGCATGCGCTGCCTGAGCCGCGAAGCCTTCGACGCGGCACTGCCCTTCGCCGCCGGGTGGGGCGTCGAGACCGCCATGACCATCGACGTCGTCAACGCCGGACTGCGGGTGGTCGAGGTCGAATGCGACCTCCATCACCGCGTCACCGGCCGTGACCTCAAGGCACAGCTCCACCGCGCGGCGCAGTACCGCGATGTCGCACGGGCGCTGCTGGTCAGGAAGCTGCGGGCGAAGAAGTGACGCCGGCCGACCGCTACGCCTACCTCGGTCCCGAAGCCACCTTCACCGAGTCCGCCCTGCTCAAGCACCTCGACGACCAGGGGCTGCGCGAAACCGCCGCCATCATCCCCATGCGCAACGCCGCCTCGGCGCTCCAGTCCGTCCTCGACGGCGACTGTCACACGGCCGTCGTCCCGATCGAGAACTCGGTCGAAGGAGGGGTGCCGGCGACGATCGACGCGCTGACCGAGCACGGCCGGCTGCAGATCGTCGCCGAGGTGGTCGTCCCCGTGCGCTTCGTCCTCGCGGTGAAGCCGGGGACGGATCTCGGCTCCCTCAGCTCGTTCGGCACCCATCCCCACGGTGAGGCACAGGTCCGCGGGTACATGGCAGAGCACTTCCCCGAGGCGATCTACATCCCCACCTCGTCGACGGCCGCCGCCGCCCGCGATCTGGCCAACGACGCCGGGGAGCACGTGGCCGCGGTCTGCCCCGCGCTGGCCGCCGAACGCTACGGGCTCGACGTCATCGCCGAGGACATCGGCGACAACCGGGACGCCGTGACCCGGTTCGTCGTCGTCAGGCAGCCGGGTGCGATCCCCGAGCCGACCGGGGCGGACAAGACCACCATCGTCGCGGCTCTGCGCTCGAACAGGTCGGGAGCTCTGCTCGAGCTGCTCGAGCAGTTCTCGACCCGCGGAGTCAACATGTCACGCATCGAGTCCCGGCCCACCGGTGACGGTCTGGGCCTCTACCAGTTCTCCATCGACCTTCAGGGACACATCCGGGAGGCCCGGATGGCGGAGGCGCTGCAGGGGGTCCACCGCGTCGCCCGCCGCCTCCAGTTCCTCGGCAGCTACCCCAGCGCCGACGAGGTGAAGGTGCTGGTCGACCCGACGACCGACGACAGCTCGTTCGCGCGGGCCTCCGCCTGGCTGGAGGCGACCCTCCACGGCGGTTAGCTGAAGCGCGACGGGGTCAGGTGCTGCGCGGTGGAGATGCCGAGCACCCGGTGCTGGCGCGAGAGGTTGTAGGTCCGGTCGAACTGCAGGTATTCGACGAGGAACAGCTCGGCGTTGTCACCCTTGCGGAAGAAGGACTTGGCCTTGAGCGCGAGCTTCGCGGCGAAGAGCGCCTTGTCCTTGGCGATCGCCTCGATCACGACGGGCTCGTAGCCCATGCGCGCGAAGTGGGTCGACACGGCGTCCTTGAGCCGGTACGGCTTCGGATCCCCGATGTTGAAGGGACCGGAGGCTGCGGGCACGTCGAGGCAGGCCAGCGCCGCGCGCACCACGTTGTCGATGTGGGCCAGCGTCAGCTTCTGCCGCCCTCCGCCGGGGAGCCTGAGCGTTCCGTTCTTCGCCAGTCTGCTCAGATAGGGCATGAACATCGTCTCGCCAGGCCCGTAGACTGCCGCGGGCCGCAGGATGGCCGCGTCGGGCCGCAGTCGGGTGACGAGCTTCTCCGCCAGTGCGTGCGTCGTCGAGTACGCATCGGTGTAGTCGCCCGGGTCCTTGGGACCGGCCTCCTCCCACAGCTCGGTGTGCGGGACGGAGGAGGGGTAGACGGTCGTCGACGACAGATGGATGATCCGCGCGTGGTCGAAGGCGTCGAGGACGTTCCTGGTCCCGGTCACCCGCACCTGGTAGAGCTCGTCGTAGCCGGTGCGCACGTCGGGGATCCCGGCGCAGTGGAAGACCGCGGTCACCTTCGACGCCAGCCCCCGAACGGCGGCCGGGGCCGGTTCGGTGATGTCCCAGGGCTGGAAATTCACCCCAGGGATCTGCGGGTCCCGTCGGCACAGCGCGTAGACCCGCTCATCCCGCGTCGCCAGGGCACGGGCGATGGAACCGCCGATGAAGCCGCTTGCTCCGGTCACGATGATCGCCACGTCGGCCCTTTCGTCACTTGCTCATGCACTCATGCGTGGGTGGCAACGGCATTCCCCGGCGGACTCCAGTGTCTGCCTCGAAGAATGCGCGCTGTGCACAGAACTCTGCTCTGCCTAGTGCCACTGTAGCGGAAGTGGGGACACGATCAGCCGCTCGCAGTAATGTTGTCCCGAAGCAGCATCACCCATTGCCGGAAATCACCGGTTTCGACACCGGAGGAGACGATTGTGCTCACCCTGCTGATGATCATCGGGTTCGGGGCGGCGACGAGTGTCGTGGTCGGTCTCGGGCAGAGGCTGCGCCTGCCCTGGCCCGCACTGATGGTCCTGATCGGGATCGCGGGCGCATTCATCCCCAGCTTCGCCGACTTCCATCTCGACCCGGAGCTGATCCTCCCGCTGTTCCTGCCGCCGCTGCTGTTCGCCGCCGCCCAGAAGACCTCATGGGCACTGTTCGCGATCCGCTGGCGCACGATCCTCGGCATGGCCGTCGCCCTCGTCGGGGTCACGGTGGCGGCCGTGGCCGGCACCGCCATGGTCCTGATCCCGGGGATCACCGTGGCCGCCGCGGTGGCCCTCGGGGCGATGCTCGCTCCCCCGGACCCGGTCGCCGTCGACGCCGTCGCCGGCACCGTGTCGATCCCGCGCCGGATACTGAGCACCCTGCAGAGCGAGGGCCTGTTCAACGACGCCGCCTCCCTCGTCATCTTCCAGACTGCGATGGCCGCGGCACTGGCCGGCACCGAGGTGGATTTCGGCCATCTCATCGTGGCCTTCCTGCTCTCGGCACTGATCGCGATCACGGTCGGCTTCGTCGTCGTGGCGGTCGTCGGGTTCGTGACAGCGCGCATCGATCACACGGTCGCGCGCTCCTCGCTGATGCTGATGCTGCCGTTCGGGGTCTACCTGATCGCCGAGCACCTGCACGCGAGCGGCGTCATCGCCGTGGTCGTCGCGGCCCTCGAGGTCCGGCGCCGCGACGTCGAGGACAACTCCGCCGACCGGGTCACCCAGGCGTCGACGTGGCAGGTGCTCGAGATGCTCATCACCGGCATCGCCTTCGGCCTGATCGGACTCGAGCTGCGGCGGGTCGTCGAGACCGAGAGCAGCGGACTGGGCGCCTCGGTGCTCGTCGGCCTCGCCATCGCGGCCGTCATCATCGTCGTGCGGTTCCTGTGGCTGGCCGTCGGCTCGGTCGTCGAGCGCCGGCACGGTGACACCGACGCGGCGCCGCGCAGCCTCGGCGATGCGACCCTGATGACCTGGGCGGGGATGCGCGGACTGGCGACGATCGCCCTGGCCCTGTCGATCCCGGCGACCACCGCCACCGGTGAGCCGTTCCCTGGACGATCCGAGATCCTCGTCGCCGCCGCCGTGATCCTGCTCGTCACCCTCGTCCTCGCCGGGCTGACGTTCCCCGCCGTCGTCAGGACCCTCGACATCGATGACGAGGCCGAGCAGGAGGAGCAGGAGGTCGCGGAGATCGCGCAGCGGGCGTACAGGGCCGCCCTGGCCGAGCTCAGGGACGAGGACCTGCCCGAGGAGATCGTCGAACCCATCCGACGGCGGCTGCGGGTGCTGCACGCCCAGCTGGTCGGCCTCACCGACGAAGAGGCGAGCTCGGAGCTGGCGACGAGCCTGCGGGAGCATCGGGCCGAGATGACCCGGCTGCAGCGCAAGGCGCTGCAGACCGCTCGCAGCGAAGTGCTGCAGGCGCGACGCGAGCGCGGGACGGACCCGGAGGCCGCGGACAAGGTGCTGCGGCGCTTCGACCTCCAATCGGTCCTCCTGCGGTGAGAGGAACGGTGCCCCGGGGTGCCTCCTCCAAAGTTGAGCGGAATAGACTCAAGTTTCTTGGTGTTGACCGTATCGAGACTGGATTTTCTGGATTCCTGAGAGGAGCTGCGGATGGACGCACAGATGACAACCAAATCGCGGGAGGCGGTGCAGTCGGCCGTCAATGACGTCGTGGCGCGCCACAACAATCAGATCGAGCCGACCCACCTCGTCTCCGCGCTGCTCGAGCAGCCGGACTCCCTGGCAGCGGCCCTGCTGACGAAGGTCGGGGCCGATCCGAGGACCGTTCGGACCTCGATCCGGGCGGCGATCGACACCCTGCCCATGGTGAGCGGCGCAACCGTCTCCCAGCCGGGCCTGTCCCGGGCCGCGCTGGAGCTGATGAACCTGGCGCAGGAGGAGATGTCGGCCCTGGGCGACCAGTTCGTCTCGACCGAGCATCTCCTGCTGGCCGCCGCCCAGGGCCAGGAGGACGCCGGTGACATCCTCCGTCGCGCCGGCGCCGGCCGTGAGGCCCTGCTGGCGGCGCTTCCCGATCTGCGCGGAGGCAAGAAGGTCACCTCCGAGAACCCGGAGGACACGATGCAGTCGCTGGAGAAGTACGGCGTCGACCTCACCGCCGCCGCGCGTGAGGGCAAGCTCGATCCCGTCATCGGTCGCGACACGGAGATCCGGCGGGTGGTTCAGGTGCTCTCGCGGCGGACGAAGAACAACCCCGTCCTGATCGGCGAACCCGGCGTCGGCAAGACGGCCGTCGTCGAGGGCCTGGCCCAGCGCATCGTCGCCGGCGACGTGCCCGAATCCCTGCGCAACAAGACCCTGATCAGCCTGGATCTGTCCGCGATGGTGGCGGGGGCGAAGTACCGCGGCGAATTCGAGGAGCGCCTCAAGGCCGTGCTCGAGGAGATCAAGAACGCCGAGGGCGAGATCATCACCTTCATCGACGAGCTGCACACCGTCGTCGGAGCCGGTGCCACCGGGGATTCCGCGATGGATGCCGGCAACATGCTCAAGCCCATGCTCGCCCGCGGGGAGCTGCGCCTCGTCGGCGCCACCACCCTGGACGAGTACCGGGAGAACATCGAGAAGGACCCGGCCCTGGAGCGCCGCTTCCAGCAGGTCTACGTCGGTGAGCCGAGCGTCGAGGACACGATCGCGATCCTCCGTGGTCTCAAGGAGCGGTACGAGGCCCATCACAAGGTGACCATCAATGACGGTGCCCTGGTGGCCGCGGCCACCCTGTCGAACCGCTACATCTCGGGACGTCAGCTGCCCGACAAGGCCATCGACCTCGTCGACGAGGCGGCGTCGCGCCTGCGGATGGAGATCGACTCCGCGCCGGTCGAGATCGACGAGCTGCGCCGGGCCGTGGACCGCCTGAAGATGGAGGACCTGGCGCTGTCGAAGGAAACGGACGCCGCCTCCCAGGAGCGTCTCGACGCGCTGCGGGCCGACCTCGCCGACAAGGAGGAGGAGCTGCGCGAGCTCGAGGCGAAGTGGGAGTCGCAGCGGGCCGGCCTCAACCGGGTCGGTGAGCTGAAGAAGAAGCTCGACGAGCTGCGCAGCCAGGCCGAGATCGCCCAGCGCGAGACGGATCTGGAGACCGCGTCCCGACTGCTCTACGGGGAGATCCCCGCGGTGCAGAAGGAGATCGAACTCGCCGAGGCGGAGGAGGCCGATGCCGAGGCCGATGACCCGATGGTCAGCGACCACGTGTCGAGCAACGACATCGCCGAGGTGGTGGCATCGTGGACGGGCATCCCGGCCGGACGCCTGCTCCAGGGCGAGGTCGAGAAGCTGCTCGGCGCCGAGAATGTCCTCGGCCAGCGGCTGATCGGGCAGAAGAACGCCGTCCGGGCCGTCTCCGACGCGATCCGCCGGTCCCGGGCCGGCATCGCCGATCCCGACCGCCCGACCGGGTCGTTCCTGTTCCTCGGACCCACCGGCGTCGGCAAGACCGAACTGGCGAAGTCCCTGGCCGACTTCCTGTTCGACGACGAGAAGGCCCTGATCCGCATCGACATGAGCGAGTACGGCGAGAAGCACACCGTGTCGCGGCTCGTCGGTGCCCCTCCGGGCTACGTCGGCTACGACGAGGGCGGTCAGCTCACCGAAGCGGTGCGACGGCGGCCCTACTCCGTCGTCCTGCTCGATGAGGTGGAGAAGGCGCACCCGAGCGTGTTCGACATCCTCCTCCAGGTCCTCGACGACGGACGGCTCACCGACGGACAGGGGCGCACGGTCGACTTCCGGAACACGATCCTGATCCTGACCTCGAACCTGGGCTCGCAGTTCCTCGTCGACAAGTCGCTGTCGACCGAGCAGCAGCGCGAGGCCGTGATGGAGGTCGTGCATTCGACCTTCAAGCCGGAGTTCCTCAACCGCCTCGACGACATCGTGCTCTTCGACGCGCTGAGCACCGACGAGTTGTCGTCGATCGTGGATCTGCAGATCCGGCACCTGGCGGCGCGTCTGACCGACCGCCGGATCGCGCTCGAGGTCACCGCCGCTGCGGAGGACTGGCTGGCCCTCGAGGGCTACGATCCCGCCTACGGCGCCAGGCCGCTGCGGCGACTGGTCCAGCGCGAGATCGGCGACCGGTTGGCGCGGGCCCTGCTCGCCGGGGATGTCACCGATGGCGACACCGTCATCATCGACCTGCCGGAGGACCCGGGCAGCGGTGGCCTCGAGATCAGGCCGAAGCGCGACGCCCGGGCAGACGCCACGACCTGATGCCCGAGTGCGGGACACGGACTGACGCCACCGCCCGGAACCGCATCGCCCGAGTGCGGGGCGCGCACACAGGAGGCGGGGAGAAAGCGAGTTCCCCGCCTCCTGGCGCTCCGAACGAGTGCGACTGGGCGCGGCCGGTCAGGACCTCTTGGCCCTGTCGACCCCACTCCTGATCGAGCGGTAGTTGCGCATCACCCAGCCGTTGACCCGAGCGAAGCTGCGGTCGCGGATGAAGATCGCATCGACGGCGATCATCGTCAGTGAGAACCAGGGCAGGCCCATGAGCAGTGCGATCCCCAGGTGGAAGGAGAGGATCCCGAGCAGCGCGATGATCCTGGTGTAGCGGTTGAACAGCATGAAGGGGAAGGCGCACTGGAACAGCACCGAGCCCCACGAGATCATGACCACCATCGGTCCCCAGGCCGTGACCAGGTCGGACAGGACCGGCCAGGTCCCGAACTGGAGGGTCTGCAGAGGGTTGTACACCGCGTAGCCGTGCTGCCAGGGGGCGCCGCCGGCCTTGTAGAGGCCGCCGGACATGTAGATCGCGCACACCTGGAAGGCGAGCACCACGATCGCGAGGTTGTTCGCCATGATCCACGCCCACCGGAACTGACCGCCGTCGGTGTCGGGGAAGCGGCCGTTCTTCTTCTTCCGTCGGGCGTCGAGCGACCAGCGCCGGGTCGTGTCGGCGAACAGCATCGCGATGAGGAACATCCGATACGCGTTGTCCCCCTGATCCCCGGCGCTGTCGTTGAGCTCGATGAAGCTCACCCACAGGATCAGGTAGATCGGCAGGATGATCCGCGTCCTCCACCCGAGGATGACGAGCACCGCGAGGATCCCCAGACCGATGATCATCGCCGTGAACAGCGGCGGGTTCGTCACGGCGCGGTGGAACAGGGAGAACAGCCAGATGTTGGGGAAGTCGCTCTTCGGCGCTTCGATCTCACCGTTCCAGGCTGCGCCGACTCCGAAGGCGTAGTGGCGGGCGTTGAAGTTCGTCAGCAGCAGGCCCAGGCCGGTGACGCCCATCAGGATGCGCGTCACGGCGAGGCCGTAGGTGGCGTGGAAGCGGCCGGTCAGCAGCTCCTCGAGGGAGTCCCACGCCGATGCCGCCTTCGCCAGCCCGCGGGAGATCAGCGGAATCCGTTCGTCGGACTCGTGCCCGTCGGTCTCCGCCGAGGTGCGCATCGGCGTGGCACCGTCCTTCGGCGTCTGGCTGTGCGAGGTCGTCCCGTCCTTGAGAGTCGCTTCGTCCTTCGGTGTCTCGTCCTCAGCGGCCAGGGTGGCCGAGGACGAGCGCTTCTCACTGCTCACTCTCACACCTCACTTCGTCCGAAGCGCAGAAGTACTTGGCGAACTCCTCATCCGACTGATGCTCCTCGTAGGTCAGGGCCCGCCAGCCGGTGGGAACCACCTGGACCGGGGGTCGCTTCGCGCCGCGCTCGTTCCTTTGCCCGAAGGGGACGACGTTCTGCCGCGAGGCCTGATACTGGACCCTGACCACATCGTCGCCCCAGATCGCCTTGGCCACCTGTGTCGCGTACGCGCTCGCCTTGTGCTCATCCTGGAGATAGCCGTTGATCACGCCCTCGGGATCGCCGTACTCCTGCATCTTGGCCTTGAGTCGATCCACGGAGTCCTCGCCCTTGAAGTAGTCGAGATTGACGATCGCCTTGTGGTCGTCGGACAGCTTCTCCCACGATCCCTTGAGATCGGAGGCGACGCCGATTGCCAGGCCCGCCGACCGCGGCGGGAACGGCCGGTAGGTCGAATGGTCGAGCTCGACGGCGCTGGCGCGCACCCACTGCGTGATCTCCTCGGCGCCCTCGGGCGTCCTGACGACGGCCCTGACGTCGAAGAAGTAGTCGCCGTTGATGGGTTCGGGTGCGAACACGCTCCACGACTGACCCCAGAGAGGGATCATGTACTCGCTGAGGAGGTTTCCCGGGATCACCTGCCGCAGCGCCGAGGCGGGCGCGATCCACAGGAACGAGGCGAACAGATGAAATGCCGTGAGCAGCATCGCCACGACCATCAGCACGCGTTTGACGACCGGTTTTCGACCGGTCGCCGTGTCGGCCGGTTGTCCACCGGCCGTCGTTGCGGTCTTCTCTTTTTCCATCTCAGTCCTGGAGTCGGGGTGGCACGCCGCGAAGTCCGCAATGACCTCGAGGGGACTCTTCATGGACTCAGCGGTGACCTAAGCGCTTACATACGCAGTACAGCCTACTTCAGTCAGCGGGCTCGCGTCAGCCTGAGCGGGCCTCGCTCACCGCATCCGGTGCCGCCCCGAGCTCCGGTGCGGCACCGTCTGCCGAGCGCAGCCAGTCCTTGACCAGATCGGTGCTCTCGCCGAGCCTCGGCGGTGCCAGGTCGTAGCTGGCCGGGGTCTCGGACAGACCGATCGGGTTGCGCACCGTCGGGATCACCCGATCGCCCTTCCCCGCCTCGGCGATGGGGTCGAGGCCGAGCTCGCTCGCCAGCTCCACGCCCTGGGCGATGGTGTTGATCGGCGCGCAGGGCAGGCCGGCCGCGCTGAGGATGTCGAACCATTCCTGATTCGTCCTCTCGCGCAGCGCCGCGACGAGCAGCGGTTCGAGCTGGGCTCGGTTGTCGTTCCTGTTCGCGGACTTCGCGAAGCGATCGTCGGCGGCCCATTCCGGGTGGCCGAGCACCGAGGCGAGGGCTCGGAACTGGTTGTCGTTGCCGACGGCGATGATGATCTGGCCCTCGGCCGTGGGCATCGGCTGATAGGGATAGAGGCTCGGGTGCTCGTTGCCCATCGGCTGCGGCGTGACGCCTCCGGCCACATACGCCGAGGTCTGATTGGCCAGCCCCGACAGCGCCGAGGACAGCAGGTTCGTCTCGACCAGCTGCCCGTGCCCGGTGTCCTTCCGGTGGGCGAGCGCGGCGAGGATGCCGACGGTCGTGTGCAGCCCGGTGAACACGTCGACGATCGCG
>JAPSIC010000173.1 GCA_031179165.1 Brevibacterium sp. | reverse complement strand
GCCGAGGTCGTCGATCATCTCGCCGAGGTCGGCATCTCGCTGTTCGTCGTGGATGAGGCGCACTGCGTGTCGGCGTGGGGCCACGATTTCCGCCCGGACTACCTCCGCCTCGGCGCCGTCATCGAACGGCTGGGGCATCCGCCGACCCTCGCGCTCACCGCCACCGGCGCCGCACCGGTGCGCGACGAGATCGTCGAGCGTCTCGGGTTCCGCGACCCGCTCATCCTCACCCGCGGGTTCGACCGCCCGAACCTGTGGCTGGGAGTCAACCGGCACGAGTCCGAGGACGACAAGCGCGAGGCCGTGATCGAGCAGGTGACCGCTCAGGCTGCGCCGGGGCTGGTGTACGTCTCGACTCGACGCGCCGCCGAGGAGTACGCGGCCGCGCTCACCGAACGGGGACTCAGGGCGGCCGCCTACCACGCGGGACTTCCGGCCAAGGAGAGGACTCGGGTGCACGAGGCGTTCCTCGACGATGCGCTCGACGTCGTCGCCGCGACGAGCGCATTCGGGATGGGAATCGACAAACCGAACGTGCGGTTCGTCATCCACGCCGCCGTGACCGAATCCCTGGACAGCTACTACCAGGAGATCGGCCGGGCCGGCCGGGACGGTGAGCCGGCGACGATCGAGCTGCACTACCGCGCCGAGGACCTCGGCCTGCGCCGGTTCTTCGCCGCACGGCACCCGGACGCCGACCTCGTGCGGGCGATCGTCGATGCCCTCGCGGGCGCGGACGGGCCGGTGCGCAACGCTGAGCTGGCCAAGACCGTCGGCGCGAATCCGCGCAAGGTCAGCGGACTCGTCGGCCTGCTCCATGACGCGGTCGTCGTCGAGCGAGTGCACTCCGGCATCCGGCTCTCCCGCCGCTTCGAGGGCTCGGCCGATGAGGCCGTCGCGCTGGCCGAGTCCCAGGCGGACATGCGGGAGCGGATCGACGAATCGCGGATCGAGATGATGCGCGGTTATGCCGAGACCCAGGGATGCCGTCGGCAGTACCTTCTCGGCTACTTCGGAGAGCCGCTCGAGCAACCGTGCGGCAACTGCGACCGGTGCGACGCCGGGACGTCAGAGGCCGCCGAGGTGATCGAGAACGATCCGTTCGCCCTGCAGACCCGGGTCCGGCATGCCGAATGGGGAGACGGCGTCGTGATGAGCACCGAGGACGACCGGATCACCGTGTTCTTCGACAGCGAAGGCTACAAGGTCCTCGCCCGCACCCTCATCGCCGAGGAGAACCTGCTCGAGACCATCTGAGCCGCAGCCGAATTCTCTCGGGCCGTGGTCCGGTCAGGCACCGGCCGCATCGGCCAACGCCCCGATCCGTGTCCGCCACCGAGGCCGGAACGCGTACACGCAGACCAGCCGCAGCAGTGTCGCACGCGTGTAGGTCTCGATGCGGGCAGGGTCGGCTCCCGTCGCCGAGGCGGTCGCCGCGACCGCACCCACGACTGCCTCGGCGTGGAAGTCGGACCAGATCCCCTGCCGGCGGCGCCACAGCGCATGCGCCCGCAGATTGCCCAGGTCGACCTCCCGTTCACCCATGCAGGCGGTGTCGACGTCGAGCAGTCCGGGACCGTGTCTCGGATCCCACATCAGCTGCTTGTCGTGGAGGTCGCGGTGGAGCGGGCCCCACAGCCCCGCCGAGGTGATCAGCTCGTCCTCGACCGCGGCGATCCCCCGATCCAGGGCCGCGATCTGTGATGCGTCGAGGAGGGTCGGCAGGAGCGGCCGGGCCCTGTCCCTCCAGTCGTGCAGCACCCGAACCTCGTCGCGGGCGGTGTGGACCGGCATCCACCCCGCGGGCACGCGGCCGTCGGGGTGGGTGCCGGTCGCCTGAGCCTCATCCGACCGGTCGCCTGCCTCGGCTCGGGCCCATGCCTCGAGCACGTCCGCCCATGCACGCTTCCATCCCGCGGGGCCGAACGGGGCGGGATCGTGGAGCTCCACTCCGGTCAGGGGTCCGAACTCGACGGTCGAGTCATCGGCGGCGATCACCTCGGGCATCCGGAAGCCGGCCGCGAAGGGTTCCGCGCGGAGAGTCCCGTCGACCACGGCCCGGGCCTTCCCGGAGCGGACGCACTTGACGAAGTTCCCGGTGGCGAGCCGGATGACGGCGCGTCGGCCCGGTCGGTGGGAGAGCAGACGGTTCGGCTGCCCGCGAGTCGGTCTCCCGCCGTTGATCTGCGCGCCGTTCGGTCCCTCGGCGATGGCCTGCGCGCCGTTCAGCACCTCGGCGATGGCCTGCTCGCCGAGGTGCCGCGCGAGTCCCGGAAGCCGGGGATCCTCACCGGCCGGCAGGACGGTCGTCGCGTTCCCGTCGAGGAAGCAGGATCTGATCCGTCCCTCACGCTCGGCTTCGACGGCGATCCGCCCGCGGTCGGCCGGCCACGCTCTGCGGACGGACCACGGGAGCCCCTCGATCTCAACACTGTCGGGGATCATCGGCACCGTGCTGTCGCTCATCGGCGCAGAGCCTCCTTCGCCGCCGCGACGAGGCCCGCCGTCCGTGCCCGCCAGTCGGGACGACACTGGCGGAAGGGTTCGATCGCCGCGGCCAGGAGGGAGCGGGCGCACCAGGCTTCGACGTCGAGTCCGTTTCCGCGTCGGCGGGTGTAAGCGTCGAGGAACGCCGCCTCCATCTCGGCGAAGCCGTTCATCCGGCATCTCGCCACCCAGTTCCCCACGTCCACCCCGGCCGGGCCGGCGCCCGCGCGTTCGAGGTCGATGATCCGGAACTCATCGCCGTCGACGAGCACCTGGTCCGGGCTGAGGTCACCGTGGAGCGGGCACCGGTACTCCCCGGGGCCGTCGTCCAATCGTGGTCCCAGCTCATCGACGATCCAGTGCAGGTCGGCGGCGAGGTCCGGGACGAGCTCGGCCAGCGTGCAGTCACCGGCGGCCGGCTCCTCCGAGGTGGAAGGTCGATCGGATCGGGAGGCATGGCCTGGTTCCTGGTGGTGGAGGTCGGCGATGGTCTCGCCGAGGGCCGCGGCGATCCGCGCGTCGGGTGACCGTTCGAGATCGCCGGTCCCCCACCACGGGGAGTGCACCGAGGTGTGACGCCGGCCGAGGAACTCCACCGGGAGGGTCGGGATGCCCCAGCGCAGCCACTGCCGGGCGGTGTGAACGAGGTGGTCGTTGTCGTCCGAGCTGATGCGCACGAATCGGTTCCCGCTGCGCAGGAGCAGGCGACGGCCGGGGTTGTAGCCGAGCACCTCCGCGTCGGGCGAGTACCCCGAATCGGATCGGGCGATCACCTTGACCAGCTTCGGATCGCTCGGCAGCCGTCCGCTGACCAGGACCGCACGAGCTTCGCCGGCGGCGTGGAGGCGGACGGGCGCGCCGTGGCGTTCGGCCCGGCGGCGGATGTTGTCGAGTTTGTTCGGGTCGGTGACGACAGCGGTCCAGCCCCAGTCCGCCGAGGTGGGGACGGAAGCGCTTCTGTCCTCGCCGCGGAGCCGCCGCCGCCAGGACAGAAGCGCTCCGTGCCCGGGTTTGACCCGGATCCGTGTCGGCTCGGCCGTGAATCCGAGTCGCTGGGACAGCCGGTGGGCGTCGACGATCTCGTCGACGAAGGGGATCCTGGCGAATTCGGCGATGCTCATACAGGGTCCTTGATGGTGATGCCGGGGTCGGAATCCTGGGTCCACAGCCACCGGGCGAACCGCGAGTTCGGGTCGGTGGCCAGTTCATTCGGAGGTCCGTCTTCGACGATCGTCCCGTTCTCCAGCCACAGGATCCGGTCGAGTCCGCGGATCATCGACACATCATGGGTGATGACGATGCTGGTGCGGCCCTCGGTCAGCGACTGCACGGACTGCGTCACGAGGTCCCGGGTCTGCGGGTCCAGACCGGAGGTCGCCTCATCGAAGACGACGATGGGTGCGGCGCGGACCAGGGCGCGCGCGATCGCCAGTCGCTGTCGCTGACCGCCCGAGAGCGTGTCGCCGCGGTTGCCGAGCACCGTGTCATAGCCGTCTGGCAGACTGCGGATGAACTCGTCGGCCTGGGCCGCACGGGCCGCCGCCTCCACCTCGGCGTCGGTGGCGTCCAAGCGTCCGTAGCGGATGTTCTCCCGCACGGTGGCGGCGAAGAGGACGGACTCCTGGAGGAGGACGGAGACGTTCGCGCGCAGGGAGGAGCGTGTGACGTTGCGGGTGTCGTAGCCGTCGATGAAGATCGACCCGCTCCGGGGCTGGGCCAGGCGCAGCAGGTAGCTGACCAGCGTGGACTTCCCGGCTCCCGAGGAGCCCAGGAGACCGACCCGCTGACCGGCCGGGATCAGGAGGCTGACGTCGTCGAACAGGGGTCTGCCGTGTCCGTCGCGGGAGGTGATGCGGTCGAAGACGATGTCGCCGCTGACGCGTCCCATCGTCAGGGCTGCGGGTGCGTCGGCGATCTCCACCGGTTCGTCGAGGAGGTCGGCGATCCGTTCGCCCGAGGCGGCGGCGCGGGCGATCCTGCCCGTGTACTTGGCCATGTCGCGCAGAGGCTTCATCGCGATCTTCAGGTACATGAGGAACAGCACCAGATCGCCGGGGGTCATCGCCTGCTGCAGGACCTGGTAGCTGCCGAAGGCGAGCACCAGCGCCTGGGAGACGCCGACGAGCACGTCCGTCGACCGTTCCAGGCCGGCGGCGAGTCGGCGTGCCCGCACCCCGGCCTGCAGGGCCCGCTCGTTGCCGTCGGCGAACTCGGCCGCGACCGTCTTCTCCAGACCGTAGGCCTGGACGACGCGGATCGCCCCGAGCGCCTCGGCGGCCGAGCCGACGAGCTTCCCTTCGCCCTTGCGGGTCGAGCGTGAGGCGGTGGTGATCTTGGGCGTCGAGACCTTGGACAGCAGACCGTAGATCGCGGCGGTGAGGAGCACGATCGCGCTGAGGATCGGGTCGAGGATGACCATCACGACCAACAGCACCGCGAGGGTGATGACATTGCCGACCAGCGGCAGCCCGGCCGTGACCGCGACCTCCTGGAGGCGGCCGATGTCGCCGACCAGGCGCTGGGAGGTGTCGCCGATCGACGCCTTCGAATGGTATTTCAACGACAGTGACTGCACGTGGTCGAAGACCCGCGAACGCAGCTGGGTCGCGACCCGGGCTCCGACGAGGGCGAAGCAGATCGTCGAGGCGTAGTTGGTCGCCGCGCGGCCGGCGACGATGACGGCCAGTGCGATGGCCGCGGCGGCCAGGGTGACGCCGACGTTGCCGCCGAGGCCGAACGCGGTGTCGAGTTCGGCACCCAGGGCCATGGTCACGGCGTCGACGGCGATCTTGATCGGCCAGGGCTCGAGGACCCGGAACACGACGTCGGTGAACAGCGCGAGGAGGCCGCCGATGATGAGGAGCCTGTGTGTTCCCAGGTGGGGGCGCAGGATCCGCAGTGTGCGTCTGAGTGCACTCGCGGACACCTTGTCTCGTGATCGCCTGCTCATGTCGATACCACCATTGTGGCCGCCGGCATCCGACCGGCGGCGGTGTGGGCGCCCTCGGGCGTGTCGGAGCTGTTCCGATCTCTCGGGGCGGTGAATGGGGCGAGGATGTCCTCGCACCGGCTCAGCCAGGTGTGACGGGTGACGGCCTCGGCCCGGGCCGCCGTCCCCATCCGCCGACGGGCGGCCGGGTCGTCGATGAGCCGCTGCAGACCGGCGGCCAGCGCGTCCACGTCACCCGCGGGCACGAGGTGCGCCGCCCCGCTCGACTCGAGCAGCTCGGGGATCGCCCCGATCCTGGAGGCGACGATCGGCAGCCCCGCCGCCAGGTACTCGTAGATCTTCAGCGGGGAGAAGTAGTTGTCGCCGGGCGGGTAGGGTGCCGCCGCGATGTCGAAGCGGCGCAGGTGCTCGGGCATGCCTGCGGGTGCCACCGCTCCGTGAAACGTCACCGCCTGCTCGAGTCCGAGGGACGCGACCTGCTCCTCGAGCGCCTGAGCCTCGGGGCCGTGCCCGCAGATGTCGAGGTGGAAGCCTCCCTCCAGCAGAGCGCAGGCGGCGACGAGGTTCTCGGTCCCGTGCCAGGGCTTGAGGGTGCCGACGAATCCGATCCTCACCGGCGACTCGGGCATCGCCTCGGCGTCCGAGGTCGCAGATTCGGGGGTGATCCTGTCGGTGTTGACGCCGTTGGGGACGACCGTCACCCCGGAGGCACCGGGGTGGTCCCGGCCCACCCACCTCGCGACCGCCGCGCTGACGCAGTTGATGCGGTCGGCAGCCGCGAAGCTCGCCGCGGTCGCGCGTTCGGCATGCTCGGCGTGGACGAGCCCGCGATGGTTCCTCTGCTCCTCGAGCAGGGGCGCATTGACCTCGAGGATCAGCGGAACGTCGAGGTGGGCGCTCAGCTGCGCGCCGGCGGTCGAGAACAGTGAGTAGCGTTCGTAGACGAGGTCGAACGGTCCCTCGTCGAGGGCGGCCGCGGCGAGCGCATCGGAGCGGCCCAGCACCGCGACTTCACGCCGGCCGGGGTCGAGTCCCTTCGGCACCGGCAGGCAGGTCACGGCCAGGTCGGCGAGATCGGCCGGCAGATGGGAGTCGCGGCGGGTGCAGAAGACGCTGACCTCGTGTCCGAGAGCGCGCATGGCCCGCACGATCTCCTGCACGTGGACGCTGGCGCCCTTGGTTCCGAACACGCCGATGCCCGCGTCGAGCAGCAGATAGGCGATCCTCATCGTGCCTCCTCCAGTTCACGCTCGCGCGCACCCGCGAACGGGTCTGGTTCCGCCACCGGGGCGGCCGTGCTGAGATGGCGCAGTGCTCTGGCCTGCCGCCTCGAATC
>JAPSIC010000172.1 GCA_031179165.1 Brevibacterium sp. | reverse complement strand
TCGGCGCCGTCGACGGCGGGCACGAGTTCCTCGTCGGGCTCGTAGGCGTCGGGCCGGGAGTCGAGGTAGTCGGCGAAGAGCTCGGCGAAGGGGCTGAGTTCGACGGCCCTGAGATCGGACAGGAACACCCTGACTTCGTTGTCGGTGCACAGCCTGACCAGCCCGAACCATTCGTCCTCGTGCTCGATGACGGCGATCGCCTCCCCGTCCTCCGTGCCCGCGGTCCGCATCATGTCGACGAGCCCGTCGAGGTCGGCGGCATCCCGAACATCGACGTCGAGGGGACGGAATCCCTCGCTGGATTCTGCAAGGATCTCAGTGAAGTAGGACATGCCTCCATTGTGACTGCTCCACCGTCCATGCACCACAGAATGGATCGATTTCCTGTCCGATCCGTGCCGGTCTCCGGCCGGGCCCGTACCATCGTCTCTATGCGCCTTCATGTAGCCGACCACCCGCTCATCGCCCACAAGCTCAGCGTGCTGCGCGACGAGTCCACCGACTCCGCCCGCTTCCGCCAGCTCACCGAGGAGCTGGTGATGCTGCTCGCCTACGAGGCGACTCGGTCCGTGTCCGTCGAGGACTGGGAGGTCACGACTCCGGTGGCGACGTTCACGGGCACCCGGCTGGCCGCGCCCCGGCCGGTGGTGGTCCCGATCCTCCGGGCCGGCCTCGGCATGCTCGATGGGATGCTGCGCATCCTCCCCACCGCCGAGGTGGGCTTCCTCGGGATGGTCCGCGACGAGGAGACGCTCGAACCCACCGCCTACGCCGATCGCCTGCCCGATGACCTCAGCGGTCGGCAGGTCTTCGTCGTCGATCCGATGCTCGCCACCGGCGGAACCCTGGCCATGGCCATCGACTTCCTCCTCGCCCGCGGCGCGCGTGACGTCACCGTGGTGTGCCTGGTCAGCGCCCCGGAGGGAGTGCGCCGGATCGAGCGGGAGTACGGGGAATCGGCGAATGTCGAGATCTGCACGGCGGCGCTCGACGAGAGGCTCAACGACAAGGGTTACATCGTCCCGGGCCTCGGGGATGCCGGGGATCGGATGTACGGGATCGTCGACTGAGGCGTCATAGTCCGTCACATTCGTCTCAAATCGACGTGATCCTTTGCACGGCATCGGCTTTGTGACAAATAATGAAGCCATGACCTTTTCGACTCACGCGGCCCGAATGCGCTCGGCAGACATGTGTATGCCCTGCGTTCGCTGCCGGTGATCGTCCCTCCGCTGTCCGGCATCGAACGAGTACACGCCCACGTCGCAGCGGACTCACACAGTCGAAGCGAAGGACAGAGATGTCAGAATCAGCGTACGTCCACCCCCGCAGCGCAGTCGCCACCCGTCGCGCAGGAGCTCGGTTGAGCGCGGTGGACACCTCGAACCCGCCCCACACCTACGGTCCCGCCGGAGTCGTGCCCTCGCCGAAGGCCGCGCGGGGAATCATCGTCTACATCGGCCTCGATGAGTCGAAGGCCGCCGCCGACGGCACCAACCTCTCCGCCATCGCGGGCGAGCTGCAGGCCTATGCCAAGGAGCTCGCGTCCCAGGCCGAGACGCAGGCCGTCATCGCCCTGGCCCCCGAAGGACGCGGCAGCGACATCGACGCCGTGCGGGCCGTGGCCTCCGGTTCCCCGGCGGCCACCGGATCCCCGGCGGGAACCCACGGGCCCGTCCGCTCCCGCATCCCGAACCGCATCCATCCGCCGACGCTGCGCGAGAACGCGGAGCAACCCGCGTCTGCGGCTCCGGCCGGCGGGTTCGGCTCCCGGTTGAATGAGAGCTTCCTGAGCAGTCCCACCGAGCGACTGCGCATCGACATCCCGCGGCGGGAGGTCCGGATCGACGGGGAGCTCGTCGAAGTCACGACGAAGGAGTTCGACCTCCTGGCCACCCTGGTCTCCCACGCCGACACCACACTTCCCCGCGAAGCGCTCATCGACGCCGTCTGGTCGGGCGGAGACGCTCCCGATGAGAGGACCGTCGACGTCCACATCAGGCGCCTGCGCAGGCGCCTGGGCGAATACGCCTCGGTGATCCGCACGATGCGCGGGTCCGGCTACCGCTACGACACTCACCCGGATGTCACCGTCTGGAGCGCCACCGCCCATCGCTGACGCCGCCCGATTCCGCAGTGCCGGAATCACCGGGCGCTTCCGGAGTCCCTCACCGTTGGGTCCTGACGGAGTTCGCCGTGCCGGGCGCTTCCGGAGTCACTCACCGGCGGGTCCTGGCGGAGTTCGCCGGGCCGGGGCGGACCGATTCCGGGTTCCCGGGCGGACCGGGTTCCCGAACGCGCTGTGCGTTCGATTCAGCTGAAACTCGCCGGGGTGGCCTGCGCCTCAGTGGGCATCCAGGATGGAGACAGACTCCGCGGTTAAGATGCATAAGCGATGAACCAGACTGATGTTCGATCCAGCCGAGCGCGCAATCCCGCCAAGGGGATCACCGCGCTGATCTTCGGCCTGCTCTACGCGGCGTTCCTCCTGCTCCACCATCTGCTGCCCTCGCGCGCGGGCATCGCGCTCATCGTTGAGAGCCTGCTGCCCTGGACGGGTGTGTTCCTGGCCCTCGTGCTGCTCATGGCCCTGATCCGATTCTCCGCCCTGAGCGCCATCGGATTCCTGGTGCCTGCGGTGGTGTGGGCGACGATGTTCGGGGCTGCCCTGCTGCCGACCGCGGATGAGCCGACACCCGACCTCAAGGTCGCCACCCAGAACGTCGGGGCGCGCCTGCCGCAGCCGACGGCCACGGCACGCAACATCATCGAGGCCGATCCCGACATCCTCACGGTTCAGGAGCTCGAGTCCCTGTCGGGCAAGATCATCCACAAGGAGCTCGATTCCGCGTTCCCCCATTCCCGCGTCGTCGACACGGTCGGCGTCTGGTCGAAGTGGCCGATCTCCGCGCCCGAGGAGGTGGATCTGGGGCTGCAGTGGCCGCGGGCATTCGCCTCGACGATCGCGACCGACCACGGCGACATCCGCTTCTATGCCGTGCACATGCCCTCGGTTCGGCCCGGCCACGAGGCGATGCGCAATGCCGCCATGCGTCGCCTGGCGACGACCGTGAGCAGCGACCCGGCCGACCATGTGATCGTCGCCGGCGATCTCAACACCGCGTCGACGGACCGGAAGTTCTCGACTCTGGTGCCGCCGCTGCAGGATTCGCGCGCCGAGGCTCGCGGCGGCTTCGGATTCACGTGGCCTGCGGTGTTCCCGGTGACGCGACTCGACCATGTCCTCTACCGCGGCTTCGACGCCACGTCCGACGAGGTGCTCGGTCGCGGCACGAGCGACCATCGTGGTGTGATCGCCGGACTCGACTTCAAGTAGGTTCGACGCCTACTTCGTGCACGGTCCTGTCGATTTCGGCGCCTGGCTGCCGACCCCGGCGTCGAGTTCGTCATCGATCTCGGCTCGGGTCAGCGCGTAGCCGGTCTCCTCGTCCGTCGCCGAGCGCGCGAAGACCATGCCGACGACGTCCCCCTCGGAGTTGATCAGCGGTCCGCCCGAGTTGCCCTCCCGCACGATTCCGCGCAGCGCGTACACGTCGCGCACGACGGTCGACGAATCATAGATGTCGAGCCCGCGGGCCTGGATGCGCTCACGCACGCGGGAGGGTGAGATCGTGTAGGGGCCGTTCTGCGGGAACCCGACGACGACCGAGTCGTCGCCCGTGCTCAGCCGGCTGCCGAAGTCGAGGGCCGGGGCGTCGAGGTCCTCGACCTTGAGCACGGCGACGTCGGCGGCGGGGTCGAATTCGACCACCTCGGCGGAGTAGGGCCTGCCGCGACCGGCGACCTGGACGGCCAGCTCGCTCGAGCCGGCGACGACATGGGCGTTGGTGGCGACGTAGCCGTCGCGGAACACGAAGCCGCTGCCTTCGGCTCCTGCCTGGCAGGTGGTGGCCGTGGTGGTGATCTTGACTACCGATTCCTCGACCTGGCGGCCGACCTCGACCATGTCCGGGTCGGGTTCCCCGACGCCGCGGATCTGTTCGGTCTGGCCGGAGAAGACCCGTGGGAAGCCGGTGGCGTTCAACGTCGATGAGATATCACCCAACGCCTGCTGGGACGAATACGGGATCGTCCGGTCGATGGCCGCGATGGCCGAGGAGTCGGCGACCCAGCGGTTGGGTTCGACGAGCGGAGTCGTGCGGATGAAGCCGGCCGCCAGCCAGACGACGAGGACGTACACGACGCCGGCGGTGATGGTGCCGCCGATGGAGTCGATGCCCTGCCCCAGATCGGAGTCCATCGACTCCTTGATCCGGTTGCCGATGCCGCTGCCTGCGAAGGCGAACAGCACGCTGAGGACCAGTGGCATCGACGCCAGGAGCATGACGACGCCGGGATTCTCCATCGCCTGGGTGCCGCGGCTCAGGTGCTCGACGACGGGTGCGAGCAGCCGTCCGGCAACCCAGCCGACGACGAGCCCGACGACCGTGCCGAGTCCCGTGATGAAGCCCTGGCGGTAGCCGGCGAACAGTGCGGCTATCCCCAGAATGATGATGACGGCATCGACGACGGTCACGAGCGCTGCTTCTCCGTGCTGCCCGATACGGTCAGGAGCCGGTCACGCGCTGCGGCGAACTCCGTGAGCTGGAAGCTCTCGATGGCCCGCTCCTTCTCCCCGCCGATTCCGGCCAGCAGCCGCATCCTGGTGGTCGAGAGACGGGCCGAGGTCCGGATCATCGTGCGCATCGCCTCCTTGCCGCCGGGGAAGGAAGCCGCCCAGCGCCTGCCGAGCTTGCGGCCCTTCCAGGTTCCGAGCATGTCCACCTCGGCATGGGAGAGCCATCCCGTGTTGGCATAGTCGCCGAGCATGTTCAGCGTGTGGAGGCGTTCGCTGCGACGCAGGAGCAGTCCCAGCACCACCCAGCACGCGGTGAGGATGAAGCTGAGCACGATCAGGCCGATGATCGAGGCGATCGGGCTGATCGCTCCGAGCCCGGTCATGGTTCCGTTCCAGATCGCGTGGAGGCAGATGCCGACGAAGAGCCCGGGCAGCCACATGAGGATCGTCGCCCACCACGGCCATTTGCGGGCGGCGAATCCGATCGTCACTCCTGCGCAGGTGGAGAAGACGGTGTGGAGGAGCGGTGAGCACAGGCACCGGAGGACGAAGGTCGTCCACAATCCGGCGGTGCTTTCGTTCCAGGCGCTGCCGAGGTAGAGGACGTTCTCGGTGAAGGCGAATCCGGCACCGATGAGGGCGCCGTAGACGAGCCCGTCGAGGGGGCCTTCGAAGTATCGGCGGGCGGCGAGGACGATGACGACGAGCAGGACCGTCTTTGTCGTCTCCTCGACGATCGGCGCCTGGACGACCGCGCCGAACACATCGGGAACCGCCCCGACTCCCGCGAAGTAGAGGGCGACCTCGCCGATGAGGGACACGAACAGCGTGAGGATGACCGAGGCGACGCTTCCCCAGAGGAGACACAGGGCCAGAATGATCTTCGGCTGCGGTTTCCACCTGTCGAGCCACAGCACGTAGAGGATGATTCCGGTCAGCGGGATCGCCGACAGCCCGATCAGGGCGAAGAGGCGCACGCCGAAGCTGAGTCCACCGATCAGCGCAAGGAGCAGCAGGCCGGTCGTGAGGCCAAGGACTGTGAGGATCGCGATGACGAGCCGGACGATGTTGCCGGTCGAGCCGGGTTCCTCCACCGGATGGGACTGCCGTACAGCACCCGTCCACGGAGTCTCACCGACCGACCTCTGGGGCGCCTGCACTGCGGCCCGCACTCGCATCTCCTGGGTGACGGTGGGAGCGAACCGGGCCTGTTCGTAGACTCGAGGCGGCATTCCCGCCTGCCCCGGCCCGGGTCGCCCGGGTCCGGGCTGGCCGTGCATGCCGGGGTGTCCCGAACCTGGTTGTCCGGGCATGCCGGGGTGTCCCGGACCCGGCTGACGAAGCATGCCGGGCTGTCCCGGTCCCGGCTGGCCGGGCATGCCGGGGTGTCCCGGACCAGGCTGACGAAGCATGCCCGGCTGTCCCGGCCGAGGCTGAGCCGGCCCAGTCATATCGGGGCGGAGATTCGGCGCCGAGTTGCCGGGGAATCCGGGTTGCGACATGGGCGCAGGACCGCCCTGCATGCCGGGGTCAGCGCCGAGGTGGTGCTGCGGGCCCGCATGCGGCTGCTGCCCTTGTGGCCCTAGGTGCGGCTGTCCGTGCGGAGTCGTCCGAGGCCCAGGCCCCTGAGGCGGTCCGGTCCGGTCCGAAGGCTGCGACTGCGTCTCGGGACGTGGTCGGAAGCGATCATGATCGGACTGCTGTGGGGGCCCGGGGCGCTGGTGACCGGCCTGTTCGTGCGGTCCCCGCGGCATCGGGGGCTGCCCGTGCGGTGGCGGCTGCTGCGCGTGCAGTATCGGGGGCTGCCCGTGCGGCACCGGCCCTCCCTGCCGGGATGGCTGCTGCGGGACGGGCGGTCCCTGGGGTGGTCCCTGGGGCGGTCCCTGCGGTGAGCGGGGCTGCGGACTCCCCTGATCGGTGTGTCCCTCAACGACCCGGGGCGGCTCCGGACGCTGAACCTGCTGTTTCAGGTCGGGATTCCCCGCTGGAGAACCCTGCGGAGAGCCGGGGCCGTCGATCGGGCCCACTTGTTTCGACATGAATGGTCCTTCTTCGTGGAGAGTACAGCGCACCGCCAAGTCTACGGTCGTCAACTGACACCGAGCAGAGAATGGTGTGGCCGTACAGCAACAGTCCAGCACTTTCGAATACCCACTTGAGCCCGGTTCCCTGTGGACAGACGCCCCTCGCCTGCA
>JAPSIC010000031.1 GCA_031179165.1 Brevibacterium sp. | reverse complement strand
GAGGTCAGCTGCGTGTCCGTCCAGGTGAACGCGTTGCCGTAGGGATTGTCGGGGCCCTGGGGGACGCCGGCGGTGTTGATCTCGTGCAGCGTGTTGTCGGGCCCGTCGACGTCGACGTCGAGTCGGGCGCAGAACAGGTGCTGGTGGACCGGGGTGAAGATGCCGGGGGCGATCTCCGTCCGATGCGGGTCGTCGGTGCCGGGGATGCCCGCGCCGGCGAAGACGATGCCGGTGGCCTTCGCCTCGACCTGGATCGACCCGTCGAGGTAGAAGTACCAGAAGAACCCGTAGTCGTAGTTGCCGACGGTGGAGAAGTAGCTGATGACGAGTCGGCGGCTGCGCCGGGTCTCCGGGCCGGCGTCCATGTCGGTGTGCTTGTAGAGGATCCCGTAATCCTCTTCGTGCATGCACACGGCCTGCGGGATCTTCACCGGGTGGCCGTGGTCGTCGGGGACGAAGGCGTCGAAGTAGTGGATGACGCCGAGGCAGTCGCAGCCCAGTGCCAGGGAGTTCGCGTTCTTGCCCAACAGGTACTCGCCGGCGTCGAAATAGCTGATCCAGTACCGGCTGGTCGAGGTGTCCCCATAGGGCACGACCATCTCGGGCACGCTGGCGCGGTGGGCGACCGACCGGTCCTCTCCACCGTCGGCGAAGGTGATCCGGTTGAGGACGAGACCCTCCTGCTGAGTGAAGCCGACCCGGAACTTCCAGTTCTCCCATTGGACGAGACTACCGTCGACGGAGAAGCTCGGGCCCTCGGGCTGGGTGATCTCGATCGGCTTGAGACTGGTCCGGGCGGGTCCCTGAGTGCGCAGCGTGTAGTCCCCGGACTCCTGCGGGACCGGGACTTCGCCCTCGTCGTCGATGCGGATGACCTCCCGGGTGGTCAGGTCGACGTGGACGACGAGACCCTCGACGGGGTGGGCCCAGGGGTTGTCGCCCGGGTGCAGGCGGAGATAGGTGTGGGATCGGACCATCCGGCGCCCCACCTCGTCGTCGCGACCGAAGAATCCGGGGGCCAGGGGTGAGCAGAACGCGAGTTCCATGTGCTCGGCGAGCCCGCGCCGCTGCATCGCCGCCTGCCACTCGGGGGAGGCCTTGACGATCGCCTCGGCGTCGGCGTACTCCTCGAACAGGTACTGGGGCTGGCCGTAGGGGCTCTCGGTGTTGGCGAGCACCTCGTGGGCCTCGACCTCTCTCCGGTCCAGGGATACGACCGCCTCGGCGGCCCGTGCCGTCGACCGGTCGAGGAGGGTGACCTTGATCCGGCGGTCGAGGGGATCGCCGGGCCGCCACGCGGCCAGGGCCTCCTTGGGCGGGTCGACGGCGAGCATCCGCGGCACCCGGGTGTCGTCACCGAAGTGCCCGGCGTCGACGAGGACCTGCCGGGCGGTGGCGATCTCCTCGGCGGTCAGGGGGTCCAGGGGATGAGTGGCACGTTCGGGGGTGGTCACTCGTTTGCCATGGGTGTGAGTGCGATCGGGGCTGTGCGTCATTGAACACGTCCTTGAGTGGCTGATGGCACCAGCATAGGGTCGCCGGCTCGGAACAGCCTTTGTGTTTGCGTGCACGTCCGATGACCGCGGGCGCACGGCCGCCGCCCCGGCAGGTCAAGGCGGCGTTCGAGATCAGTCCCGCCGGCGCAGCTCGACGGTGAACGGCGGCAGCAGGGCCCCGGTGACGGGCCCGATCGACACCGCGTAGAGGACGGTTCCGATCCCGACGACACCGCCGAGCAGCCAGCCGACGGCGACCACGCCGACCTCGATGAGGGTGCGGACCAGGCGGATGGACCGACCGGTGACCCGCGACAGGCCGGTCATCAGCCCGTCGCGGGGACCGGGACCGAACTGCGAGCCGATGTACATCGCCGAGGCGACGCCGTTGAGGACGATGCCCGCGAGCAGGAGGGCGATGTTCCAGCCCAGGGCGTCGGGCCGGGGCAGGAACAGCAGGGTGAGGTCGAGGGCGGGACCGACGAGGAGGGCGTTGAGGACGGTGCCCAGTCCCGGCTGCTGCTTGAGGGGGATCCACAGGAGCAGGATGATCAGCGCCACGATCGTGATGACGGTGCCGAAGGTCAGCGGAACATGCCGGAGGATGCCGGAGTGGAGGACGTCCCAGGGAATCATTCCCAACCCCGAGTTCACGATCATCGCCATCGACGCCCCGAACAGGTAGAGGCCCGCGAACAGCTGGAGGAGACGGCGGGGGAGGCGACCGCCGCGCAGCTGCTGGAGCGCGCTGACGTTCGCGAGCTCGCGCCTCGGCGGCCGTGCCGGTGGTGTCGGGGTGGAGGGCATCGGTGGGGCTTCCTCAGGTCGTGCGGGGGAATCGGCTCGTCACGCCGCTTGAGTACCATGATCTCATGAGCAGCCATGACGAACTCCGCCCCGATGCCCGGTTCCTCACGGCCCGGACCATGGAGGATTTCAGAGCCAACATCGCCGAGGTGCACCGGCGCATCGCCGCCGCCGCGGACCGGGCGGGACGCGACGCGTCCGAGATCGAGCTGCTGCCGGTGAGCAAGACCGTTCCCCAGGAGCGGATCCGGTTGGCCGTCGAGGCCGGGTGTCGCAGATTCGGGGAGAACAAGGTCCAGGAGGCGCACCGCAAGTCCGAGGAGATGGCCGACCTCGACCTCGACTGGGCGGTGATCGGGCACCTGCAGTCGAACAAGGCGCGGGACGTGGCGAGGTTCGCCGCCGAGTTCCAAGCCCTCGACCGGCTCAAGGTCGCCGCCGCCCTCGATCGCAGGCTGCAGGCCGAGGGGCGCAGCCTCGACGTCTGGGTCCAGGTCAACACCTCGGCCGAGGACTCGAAGTTCGGCCTGCCGCCCGCCGAGCTGCCGGACTTCCTCGCCCGGCTTCCGCAGTTCGAGACGCTCAGGGTGCAGGGGCTGATGACCTTGGCGGTGTTCTCCTCCGACACCGACCGGGTCCGGACCTGCTTCCGGCTGCTGCGGAGCCTGCGCGACCGGGCCCGGGAGACCGATCCGGATCTCATCGGACCGGGGAGGCTGTCGATGGGCATGTCAGGGGACTACGAGCTCGCGATCGAGGAGGGCTCGCACTGCGTGCGCGTGGGACAGGCGATCTTCGGGAAGCGGGCCGTGCCCGACAGCCACTATTGGCCGGAATCGTAGACTGGACCGCGTGACGCCCGCCGATTCCCCGCACCGCCTGATCCGCAATGCGAGTCTTGTCCTCCTCGGCGGAGTCATCGGCACCTTCCTGCGCGGAGGTCTCGACTTCGCCGTGACCGGGGGAGAGCTGACGTCGACGACCCTGCTGGCCTGCAACGTCATCGGGTCGCTCGCGCTCGGGATCCTGCTGCGCGCGCTCGAGCTCTCGCCCCGCGCGTACACCGATGGCCTGCAGCGACTGCGCCTGTTCGCCGGCACGGGGCTCATCGGCGGCTTCACCTCCTACAGCTCGTTCGCCTACATCTCCGGCTCGTTCATCACCGCCGGCGTGCCCGTCGCCGGGGTCTTCCACGCCCTGCTCACCGTGGTCTCCGGAGTGGCCGCCGCACTCATCGGCACGATGCTCGTGCCCGGGAACCGGCAGGACGACCGTCGCCGAGGCGAGGGTGGGCCGGCATGAGCATCCTGGTCCTCCTCGCCCTGAGCCTGGCCGGCGGCGTGGGAGCCGCGACGCGCTTCCTCGTCGACGAGCTCATCCGGTCACGACTGGATTCGGGCGTCCCCTGGGCGACGTTCCTCATCAACCTCTCCGGCAGCTTCGCGCTCGGGATCCTGCTCTCGGCAGCCGACCTCGATCCGCTCTGGGTGCGCATCCTCGGCACCGGTCTCCTCGGCGGTTACACGACCCTGAGCACCGCCTCCTACGACGTGGTCAGACTCCTCATGGGACGCCGCGCGGTGGTGGCGGCGGTCTACGCCCTCGGCGGGCTGGCGGTCATCCTCCTCGCCGCGGTGGGAGGGATCCTCCTCGGACAGCGCCTCTGACTGCCATGTCCGAAAACCGCTGGCACCCGGCCGGCGAGCGGAGCAGAATGGTCTCATGCTCACCGCTGACCAGTGCTACCAAGCCGTGCAGGGGCGCGACCGGCGCTTCGATGGGATGTTCTTCACGGCCGTGCGCTCGACCGGCATCTTCTGCCGCCCCTCCTGCCCCGCGCGCACCCCGCTGCGTCACAACGTCGACTTCTACCGCACCGCCGCGGCGGCCGCGGACGCCGGCTACCGCGCCTGCAAACGGTGCCGCCCCGATGCCAGTCCGGGCTCTCCCGAATGGGATGTGCGCGCTGACATCACCGGTCGCGCCATGCGACTCATCCGCGACGGGCTCGTCGACCGGGAAGGGGTCTCGGGCCTCGCCTCGGCGCTCGGCTACAGCAGCCGACAACTGGGACGCGTGATGGCGGCCGAGCTCGGTGCCGGACCGCTCGCCGTGGCCAGGAACGAACGGGTCCGCACGGCCAGGACGCTGATCGAATCCTCGTCGCTGACGATGAGCGAGATCGCCTTCGCCGCCGGGTTCACCAGCATCCGGCAGTTCAACGACACCGTGCGCGAGATCTACGGGACCACCCCGAGCGCGCTGCGTCGCGGCGTCAAGTCCACGCCGGTGCCCGGGGAGCTCGTCGTCCGCCTGGCCTATCGGCCCCCGATCGACCTCGAGCAGCTCTTCACCTACCTCGCCACCCGTGCCGTCGCCGGAATCGAGGACGCGGGACCGCGTCACTACACCCGGTCGCTGCGGTTGGCGCACGGGCCGGCCGTGGTCTCACTGCGACCCGGGACCGGCGACTGGGTCGAATGCGGACTCCGGCTCGGCGACAGCCGGGACCTGGGCAGTGCGGTGGCCAGGGCGCGGAGGATCCTCGACCTCGACGCCGACCCCGCGGCCATCACCTCCACGGTGGCCGGAGCGGGCCTGTCGGCTCTCGCCCGCACGGTGCCGGGGATCCGCTCACCCGGTCACAGCGACCCGGTCGAGCTGGTCATCCGCACGGTGCTCGGGCAGCAGATCTCGCTCTCGGCGGCCCGCACCCACCTCGGCCGTCTGGTCGCCGGCCACGGCGGGGAGCTGCCCGAGGCACTGCGAGCGGGCACCGTGCACCGGCTCTTCCCCACCGCCGAGGCGATCGCCGCCGTTCCCGACGAGGACTGGGCCCTGCCCGCGCGCAGGATCGCGACCCTCCGCAGGGTCGCCGGGGCGATGGCGGAGGGGACGATCGAACTCGGGCCGGGCTGCGACCGGGAGGAGGCTGCCCGTGCGCTGCTCGCCCTGCCCGGCATCGGGCCGTGGAGTGTGGGCTACATCCGCATGCGCGCGCTCGGGGATCCCGATGTGCACCTGGGATCGGACCTCGGGGTGAGGAAGGCCCTGGCCGAGCTGCGCACCGAAACACCCATCGATGAAATGATAGAGGCCTGCAGCCCGTGGCGCTCCTACGTCACGCATCTCCTGTGGGCCCGGCACGCTCGATCCGAATCGAGCTCATGAGAGGAATGGCAATGACCACGACACAGATCCCCGCACCCGAGGCCACCCTCGACATCGCGCACCGGGAGGCGCAGGCCCCGATGACCTTCGTCGATCCTCGGCCGGGCACCCTGGTGCACACGGTCATCGACTCACCCCTCGGTCGGCTCCTGCTCACCGCCGACGGGCAGAGCCTGACAGGCCTCTACCTCGGGCAGTTCGACCGCGTCCTGGAGAGAATCCAGCTGAAGACGGGAGCTGCCGCCGAGGAGAACGCCGGGCTCGAGGTGTTCCATGCGACCGCGGACCAGTTGGGGGAGTACTTCGCGGGCTCGCGCCGTGACTTCGATCTGCCCCTGGCGCCGACCGGAACCGACTTCCAGCGGGCGGTGTGGCGAGCGCTGACGACGATTCCCTACGGATCCACGGCCGGCTACGGTGAACTCGCCGGCTGGCTGGGTCGGCCATCGGCCGCTCGAGCGGTCGGGGCCGCCAATGGGAGGAACCCGATCAGCATCATCGTCCCCTGTCACCGTGTGATCGGGGCCAACGGCACGATGACCGGTTACGCCTGGGGCGAGAACAGCAAGCGAGACCTCATCGAGTTCGAGGCCGGGCGTCGGTCCTTCTGAGCGAGGTCGCGACCCTGCCTCCGCCTCGGCGGAGGCGGGTCGTCACCTCAGCGCAGCACGGGGAAGACGAGATGGGTCACGCGGTCGCCCTGGACGCAGACCGTCGGATTGTCGAGCAGAACCTCTGCGGACAGTGCACCGAAGAACGGGCGATTCCCCGCGCCCATCACCACCGGCACCAGGTCGACGGCCACCTCGTCGAGCAGCCCGAGCTCGAGGCACTGCCGAGCGATGGTCCCACCGGCGACGACACGATCGCCGGCAAGCTGCTGGGCCGATGCGATCGCGGACCCCACCCCGTCGGTGACGAAGAAGAAGGGTGCATCGGGATGCTCGTCGACCCACTCGGTCGGAACTGTGTGAGTGACCACGACGACGGGGACGTCCAAGGTGTGACGACCCTGCCAGCCCTGGGCCACCTCGAACAGCGTGCGACCGCAGACGAGCACCCCCAGCGACGCCACCCACCGGCGCCAATGCTCCGAGCCGTCAGGGGTGAGGTGGACGGTGAAGTCACCGGCCGGGGTGGGACTGGCGACCTCGTCGTTCTGCAGCCAGTCGAACAGGTGGCCGATGGAGTTGTCCGGTTTGGCGACGTATCCGTGATCGCCTGCGCCTGCACCGTTGCCATGGGGCCTCCTCGCACCGTCGTGTGAGCGGTTCTACGTCCCTGGCCCCGACCGGAGCCGTCCTTCGCGCCGACCGCCGGGGCGGGCACCGGGCCGCACCGCGGCCATGTCTCGCTTAGAGTGGTCGAGTGACTGCAACGCTCGTGGCCCAGGGCCTCGCGGGAGGGTACGCCCACCGCACACTCTTCGACGGACTCGACCTGACGGTCGCCCCGGGTGATGTGATCGGGGTCGTCGGTGCCAACGGGGCGGGAAAGTCCACGCTCCTGCGCATCCTCGCCGGGTCCGTCGCACCGCTGGCCGGCCGTGTCGCCCTCGCGCCGAGCGACGCGTTCGTCGGCTGGCTGCCGCAGGAGCACACACCGATCGACGCGGAAACCGTCGATGCGTACGTTGCGCGCCGCACCGGGGTCGCCGAGGCGACCTCACGCCTCGACGCGGCAGCAGCTGCCTTGGCCGATGCTGGTGACTCCGCACTCCCAGCCGCTGATCCCGGCGACGAGTACTCCGCGGCCCTCGACCGCTGGCTGGTCTCGGGGGCTGCCGACCTGGACGAACGCCTGCCCGCGGTCCTCGCAGATCTGGGCCTCGCAACCCTTTCCACCGGCTCGCTCATCGCCTCGCTCTCGGGTGGTCAGCGGGCGCGGGTCGCGCTTGCCGCCCTGCTCTGCTCCCGGTTCGACATCGTGCTCCTCGACGAACCCACCAATGACCTCGACCTCGACGGGCTCGCGCGACTCGAGGCATTCGTGCAGGGCCTGCGCGGAGGTGTCGTCCTCGTCAGCCATGACCGCGAATTCCTCGCCCGCTCCGTCACCCGAGTGCTCGAACTCGACCTCGCGCAGAGGTCGAACCGCGTGTACGGCGGCGGTTACGAGGCGTACCTCGAGGAGCGGGCGACGCTGCGACGGCAGGCACGTGAGGACTATGAGGAGTTCGCCGCGAAGAAGTCCGACCTCGTCGGGCGTGCCCGGACGCAGCGAGAATGGTCGAGCAAGGGCGTGCGCAATGCGATGCGCAAGAACCCCGACAACGACAAGATCCGGCGCAGGGCCTCGACCGAGTCGAGTGAGAAGCAGGCGCAGAAGGTCCGACGGATGGAGAGCCGGATCGCGAGGCTCGACGAGGTCGAAGAGCCACGCAAGGAGTGGCGGCTGGAGTTCACCATCGGCCAAGCGCCCCGGTCGAGTGGTGTCGTCGCGGTCCTCAACGAGGCGGTGGCGAGGCAGGGGGATTTCACGCTCGGTCCCGTGTCGTTACAGGTCGATGCGGGGGAGCGGATCGGGATCACCGGGCCCAACGGGGCAGGGAAGTCGACGCTGCTTCGTCTGCTCCTCGGCGACCGCGCTCCGGATTTCGGATCCGCGAGTCTGGGCAGCTCGGTCGCGATCGGTCAGATCGACCAGGCACGCGCCCTCCTGAGCGGATCTGCGGCCCTGGCCGACGCCTTCGAGAGACACGTACCCGAATACACTGCTGCCGAGGCGCGCACCCTGCTGGCGAAGTTCGGGCTCAGAGCCGATCACGTGCTCCGGCCCCTCGACGCCCTCTCACCTGGTGAGCGCACCCGGGCCGGTCTCGCTCTGCTGCAAGCCCGCGGAGTCAACGTGCTCGTCCTCGACGAACCGACGAATCACCTCGATCTCGAGGCCATCGAGCAGCTCGAACAGGCACTCGACGCCTACGAGGGAACGCTCCTGCTTGTCACACACGACCGGCGGATGCTCGAGAACGTGCGCCTCAAGCGCCGTTGGCGAGTCGAGGATGGGCGGGTCGTCGACCGCATCGTCTGAGGAACTTCGGCTCCCGGGAACCTGGCACCCCTTGGTCTCCACCGAGCGGGGAGCCGAGTTCTCAGCCAGATCCGCGGAGGTAGGTGACGACCGCGGCGACACGACGATGCTGTCCCACCCGCCCGCCGACACCCAGTTTGGAGAAGATCGCGGTCGAGTGCTTCTCCACCGCGGACAGGGAGATATGCAGGGAGCGCCCGATTTCGGCATTGCCGCAGCCTTCTGCCATGAGCTCCAGCACTTCGCGTTCTCGTGGCGTCAGGCGGTCGAGGCGGGCCGCGGCGACCTGGTCGGGAAGCCGAGGTTCGGTCCGAGGCGCGACCGGGCGGCTGCCGGCGATGAGCGTCACAGGCAGCAGGGGTGCCGCCAGCAGGAAGGCCGCCGTGGAGAATCCGCCGGGAGCCACTGCCCCGAGGGACATGAGAATGCCGACGACGACAATGGCCGCCAGGGGGAAGAGGAGCCGTGCGCGGATCTCCCGTCCGTCACGGACGAACCGGACGACGGCGATGACCGCGGCGATGAGGGGGAGTCCGAGGACCACGACAGATGCCGGTGCGATCCACGGCGGGAGGAGCTCGGCAACCGGCCCGAAGGACCGGTGGCCGAGCACGGCGGGGGTCGGGCCCGACAGTCCGGCGAGGATCGGGATGGCACAGGCGGCGAACGCCCACCGGGCCGGACGTGGGATGGGACCTTCGGGGTACGCCGCCGCCAGCAGCAGGAGAAGAGCGAGACCGACGACGAAGAGCAGCTGTGCGAGCAGGTGCCACCACGCGGAGAACTCCTCCGCGACGAGCTGGGCGCAGGCCGTGGCTCCGAAGGCCAGCAGGTGGGATGTGCCCATCGCGATGAGGAGCCGACAGGTCAGCCGGGCGGCCTGCCACAGTGGCCCGAGCAGCCCTGCCAGGACGAACAGAGCCGGCACGAGCAGAGCCGATTCCACTCCGGAGACCGCAGCGCCGCTGAAGATCAGAGCCGCTGCGGCGACACCCGCTGCCACGAGCCCGGGAATGTCGAGCCGGTTCATGCCCTGATTATCACCGGCCTGCTTCCACGGTTGCAATAGTGAGGGTCTGTTCCCGGAGTGACTGCCGACGAGTTCGCCCCTGGGGGCAGGAATGCGGGCAGCCCCACCCCTGTGTGCGGGCGCCCACAGTGCCCTGACCGGTCGTCCTCGGCATAGTTTCGTCAGCGTCCGGCTCAGCATTCGCCGGCTGGAGAAAGGATGCCTCTCATGCCCACCGCAATCGCAGCACCACCCCGACGGTCACGGCGCACACGCGCCCTGATCGCGCAGGTGGTGCTCACACTTCTCTTCGCCCTGAGTGCGATCATCGCGATCTCGACGATCTTCGTGCCCGATTCGTTCGAACCGGCGGCAGTCGTGCTCATCGGCTCGTTCGGGTGCCTCGCCTCGGTGCTGGGAATCTCAGCAACCTGGACCGCGCCGGATTCGTCCTGCTCGCGCCTGGCCCTGTGGGCGCTGCCGCTGTTCTTCGTCTGGCACATCGCGGCCCTGGGCACATGGATGCCCGACGCCGCGCTGGGTGCTGTGGCAGCCGTCTGCATACTGCTCCTCACTCCGCCCCCGGAGCGAGCGCGCCACGGCCGGAGCGACTCGACGCCCTGAGGCCGGTGACGGCTGAATGCTTCGACATGGCCTCCTCCGACCGGCAGGACGAGGAGCGGTCGGATCGACCTCCCGGCCGGTCAGGGTCTGCTCCCCTTCTCGATGTTGATCTCCGTGTGGAGCACCGCGGTGGGCAGACCTGCCGATCGTTCTCGGAGCATCCCGGCCAGGACCTCAAGAGCATCATCGCGCTGCTCCGCCGTGAGACCGGCCGCCACCGCTGCGCCGATGGGGTTGCTCGAGCGCACGGTGTTCCACAGCTGTGCCGCCGACTCGACCGGCATGGGCCGGCTGACGGCCTGCACCGAGACATCGCGGAGTCCGACCCCACCGAGCATGGTCCGGAACCTGTCCCGGTCCGCGAGCTGGAAGGGGAGCGGAGGCGGATCGGTCGACGGCAGGGGCAGGTCGGGGGCGACAGATCGGACAGCGCCGAAGAAGAAGCCCAGAGGCTCCGCCTTGGGCAGCGGTCCGAAGGCCGCGACGATCACCTGACCGCCGGGTCTCGCCACCCGGCACATCTCGGCGATGCCCCGGCTCACCTCGGCGAACACGGACACCCCGTGCTGTGAGGCGACGACGTCGAAGCTGCCTGCGGGGAAGTCGAGCGCGCAGCCGTCCATGACCAGTGCACGGAGGTTGGTCAGGCTCTCCGCTCGCGCGCGGAGTTCCAGGCATTCGAGCATCGCCGGGGAGATGTCCGTGGCGGTGACCTCGGCGCCCAAGCGTGCAGCCGGCAGGCTCAGCGCCCCGCTTCCCGCCGCCACGTCGAGGAAGCGGGTGCCGGGGCCGACGTCTGCCCTGCCGATGACCTCTTGCCCGTGAGCGATGTTCCCCGGAGTCACGAACTCGTCGAACTGGGAGGCGATGCTGTCCCAAGCCTCCCTGGCCTGCGAGCCGGTCGATGTGCTGCCAGTCATCTTTCTGCTCCTTCTGATTCTGTGCTCCCAGTCAGCTGTTCGATGATCTCGACGAGCCGCGCCGGCTGTTCGGCGGCGGGATCGTCTCGGCAGTCCTCGATCACGTGCACGGTCCATCCGTGACGTGCGGCGGCCCTCTCGACCGTGTCGAGGCGAACCTGCAGATCGTGCCGACCGTGGATCACCGTTGTCGGAACTGCGATCAGTTCCAATTCCTCATGCGGAATCGGCCTCACTCCCAGCTGAGCCGTCTGTCGGCGGATCGCCGCCTGCACGCTGGGTGTGCGGGCACGGTCGAGGGCGTAGTCCATCAGCATCGCCCAGACGGTTCCGGTCTCCTGCCGGACCTGGTCTCTGTCCAGGAAGCACTGTCTGAACAGGCGGTGCCGGGTGGCCGGTGTGGGACGAGCCAAGAAGACTGCCATCGGCAGCGCGAAACTCGGTGCGGGCCGGTACCAGCTCAACCCGAGCGTATCGACGAGCACGAGATGGTCGAGCCGATCGGGGTGCCGAGACGCCCAGCGCGCTGCGATGGCACCGCCGAGGAGATGCCCTGCCACGATCGGCCGCGATGGGCAGGCGTCCCCGATCAACTCGGTCAGCCATCGCAGCACATCGTCGGCGTCATACGGTCTGCCGCCGATGATCTGCGAAGCACCTTGGCCCGGCAGGTCAGGAATGATCAGGCGGTGGGTGCGACTGAGCTCGGGGACGACATTCAGCCAAACGGCTGCGAATTCGCCCGCTCCGTGCAGCAGCACCAGCGGTGGACCCTCGCCGGCTTCCAGCACCGCGGTGGAGACACCGTTGAGTTCGCGAATGCGCTCTTTCAGGGGCAGTCGTGCCAGCAGGTGTTCCCGCCGCGCATCGCTCTCCTGCCGGTGATCGGCGGTCGCGTCCCGTCTGCCGTTGCTTCTCATCATCCTCACCCTGCATTCGGCTTCGAATCCTCATGCTCGAGCTTCCCATCGGGTGGCCGTGCGCTGCATCGGCAGTGCTGCCCAAAGTGGCGGGAGGGGAGGAATGGGCAATCCTGCCCATCGGGGATGGACATTCCTCCTTCAGAGGTAGCGGCGAACTCTGGCGGTGTAGGCGAGGTATCGCAGCCCGAATCGGTCTCGGAGGCGTCTCTCTTCGCGGGTGACGGTTCGGTGCGTTGCCATCAGGACTGCAGGCAGCAGCGCCAGCGACCAGGGATTGGCCGATGCGGTGCCGGCGCCGGCGTAGATGAGCGTCCATGCCACGTACATCGGGTTCCGGCTGAACCTGTACGGTCCCATGGTCACCAGCCGATCAGGGTCGGCGAGGTCCGTCGGCGAGGCCGTGCGGGTGGCCCAGACCGCCAGGCCCGCACCGGTGCCGATGACACCCGCGGCCGCGAGCCGAGCCGACCGCGGCACCGGCAGCGGGCGCCGGCAGACGACCTGGACCAAGAGGCTGGCTGCGAGGGCGACGGCATGTGCTCGGGGGACGGGGAAGTTGCGAATCCACCGCGAGTGGCGCCGGTCGTGACCGGTGTTCGAGGGGAGGTCTCGGCTCACGCGCAGCAGCCCCCTTCCCATCGTTGCTCGAAGAACGTCCGTCCAGGAAGTATCGGACCCCCGGCGGCGGCCTGTCCAGCGAGCGGGAACCGGGTGGTGGCCCGGCGGGACCCACTGTGGCCCCTGCTCGCCCTGACTCGTCCTCGACGAGTGCTCCGCGCGGGCGGGCAGAGGTATCATTGAGGCCACCTCGAGAGGCGATCATGGAGACAGCGGAGACAATCGATCGTGCCCGCGCGGCGTATGCCGATTCGGCGTGGGACGATGCCTATCGGATGCTCTCAGAGGTCGACCTCGAGGGCGGCCTCTGCGCCAGTGATCTCGAGCGCCTGGGGACAGCCGCCTATCTGACGGGGCGAGATGACGCCTCTGTGGATGTTCTGGGACGCGCGTACCACGCCTTCCTCGATGCTGAGGAATTCGGTCGGTCCGCGCGATGCGCGTTCTGGCTCGGCATCACCCTGATTCTGCGCGGTCAGCACGCGCAGGGAGCAGGCTGGCTGGGCCGGGCAGGACAAGTGGTCGACCAGCGACTCCAGGACTCGGTCGAGCAGGGCTATATGCTCATTGCCCGTGGCCTGGAGCTGCTGGGCAGCGACCCGGTCGAAGCCGCCGAGGTGCTCGGTCAGGTGTCGGCGATCGCCTCGGATTTCGGCGACCCGGACCTCAGAGCGCTCGGCGGGCTCGGCCGCGGACAGGCATTGGCGGCCGCGGGCGACGTGAAAGGCGCGATGGCGCTGCTCGATGACGCGATGCTCTGCGTGACAAGCGATGGAGTGTCCCCGCTCGCAGCCGGCATCGTCTACTGTGCTGTGATCCTGTGCTGTCGAGACGTCTTCGACATCAGGCGTGCCGAAGAGTGGACGACGGCCCTGAGCAGCTGGTGCTCCAAACAGCAGGGTCTGCATCCGTACCAGGGTCAATGCCTCGTCCACCGATCCGAGATCATGCAGCTGCGCGGCCGGTGGGCAGACGCCCTGGCCGAGGTCGATCTCGCCCGTCGGCACCTGTCGACGCAGCCAGGAGATCCGGTGCTGGGCATGGCGTTGTATCAGCAGGCGGAGATCCTCCGCCTCCGGGGTCGTCATGGACGAGCCGAGGCCGCCTATCGTGAGGCCGCCTACCACGGTCATCCGGTGCATCCGGGTCTGGCGCTGCTCCGACTGGCCGAGCGACGCACCGAGGAGGCCTACGCGGCGATCCGCCGAGTGGCAGCCGAGACTTCCGGACGACCGGTCGAACGCGCGAGGATCCTCACGGCCTACGTGCCGATCGCTCTGGCCGCGGGGGAGGGAGAAGCGGCACGGGAGGCGGCAGAGGAGCTCTCGGAGATCGCGGAACGATTCGATTCTCCGTATCTGCGGGCAGTGGCGAGCTCGATGCGCGGTTCGATCCTGTTCGCTGAATGCGATCTCGAAGCCTCCTGCCGTGAGCTGCGAACCGCGTGGGCGGCGTGGCGGGAGGTGGCGGCTCCCTACGAAGGCGCTCGGCTGCGCGTCGCCTTGGCGAAGGTCTACCAGGCGCAGGGGGACGCGGACTCCGCTCGAGTCGAACTCGAAGCCGCCTCTCGGGTGTTCAGGGAGCTGGGCGCCGAACCCGATCTGCAGGAGGTCATTGAGCTCTCACCGTCGCCGGTCACGTCGGGAACAGGCGGACTCAGCCCGCGCGAAGTCGAGGTGCTGCGGCTCGTGGCCAGGGGGATGACCAACCGCGACATCGCTGCGACGCTGGTGATCAGTGAGAAGACGGTGGCACGTCACCTCAGCAACATCCTGGCCAAGCTCTCGGTGCCCTCTCGCACCGCTGCCGCCGCCTACGCGTACACCCACGACCTCGTCGAAGCAGACTCGAGGGCGCGGGTTCCCCGCCGGCGCTGACTGACGGGGCCCTCGACCGCCGGCCCGGGACGAGTGAGAGGCCCTGGTCATCGACCAGAGCCCCTCGTGCGGTGGAGGTAAGGGGATTCGAACCCCTGACCTTCTCCATGCCATGGAGACGCGCTACCAACTGCGCCATACCCCCGCTTGCCTGATCAATATTACTCAGAAGCGGCGCATCGGCCAAATCGGAATCCCGTGACGCTCGACACATCCGGTCGCCGTCGAGAGTCGACTGCCCAAGTGGCCTGGGCGACGGCGGACAGGTCAGCGGCGGGAGCTCATTCGGCGCTGACGACGCTGACCTCCTCCGCCCAGCGATAGGGCTGGGCCGAGATGAGCGCGCCGAGGCTGCGGCGCAGTCGTGAGACCTCCGCGCGCACGGTGACCACGTGGTCCTCGTCGCCGTAGAGGAGCCGACTCAGCTCCCTGGCGGTGGTCCCGCGCGGGTCTGCACAGGTGATCGCCTCCACGATCTGACGGCGGCGGCGTGTGAGGGGAACGGTGAGCGCCCCGGTCGCGGATTCGACCTCCACCGAGGTGGAGCCCGGTGTCAGTCTGACGGTGATCCGGGTGTCTCCCGCAGGTCGAAGCAGCCATCCGCCATCGATCCTCTCGGGCAGGCACAGGCCCGCCCCGGGCAGGTGGATCGCCCGATCCTGGCGAGGGGCCTCCACCCGATCCCGGCCCGCTATGCCGTGCGCGAGGGCCACCCATCCGTTCTCGTCGACGACCAGGGCGGGCCCCGAGCTGCCGGTGAGCATGGTCGAATAGCGGCTGCGCAGACTCATCAGGGTCTTCTGATGCTGGATCTGCAGGCGCGCCTCGGCGAGGCGCACCGCCGTCGTGACCAGGGCCTCCACAGTCGGCTGCAGGGCGAAGGCGGGTCCGCTGATGTCGACGATGCCGAGCAGGGAACCGTCACCGGGGTCGTGGACGGGAACGGCGCTGCAGAACCACGGATGCTGCGAGGTCTCGAAATGCTCGGCGGAGAACAGCTGC
This sequence comes from Brevibacterium sp., assembly GCA_031179165.1. Lineage (GTDB taxonomy): Bacteria > Actinomycetota > Actinomycetes > Actinomycetales > Brevibacteriaceae > Brevibacterium. The sequence goes on along the minus strand of JAPSIC010000031.1, from coordinate 9,361 downwards.
ACCGGGGCCTCTTCGGCCAGGGCGGTCCCGATCGCATTCGTCCCGACGACGGCCTCCGCCCAATGGGCGCCCTCGACGAACCCGAGCCCGTCCGCCTTCCGGCGGGCGGCCACGGCACCGTCGCGCCACAGGATCACGCCCTCGGGGTCGGTGATGACGAGGAGGAAGTCGGAGGAGCCGGGGAGCCTCAGCAAGGTCTGGGTGAGTTCGTCGACGACGATCCTGAGCTTGCAGGAGCGCCGTCGCGACTCCACCTCGGCGGGATCGGACATCACTCGCGCGTTCCTGCCGTCCGGGTCGACGCCGAGCGCGATCATCCGATTCCAGGAGCGGGCGACGACCGAACGGGGACCGGTCGGAGGGGACTGTCCTGCCACCACGGCGCCGTGGATGCGGGCGAGAGTCTTCGCCATCGCTGCCAGATCGTTGACGGGCATGCCATTCAGTATAGGCAGAGCAGGGGCGCGGACGTGATCTCGGACACAGTGCAACCCGATGCAACCCTGTCGCACGGCTCCAGCGGTTCGTAACGTGAGAGTCACACAGCTCAACGAAGAGGAGTGACATGACCGCCACACGGGAACGCACCGAGAACTATGCCGGCCTCGACATCACGGATTCTGGCCCCGACGACATCGCCCGCGGATGGCTGAACGCCTTCGAAGCCGCACTGCGGGAGAGGGACATCGAGGCAGCCACGGACCTGTTCGCCACGACCAGCTTCTGGAGAGACCTCGTCTCCTTCTCCTGGAACCTCACCACCGTCGAGAACCGCGACGGAGTCGGCGACCTGCTCGCGCACACCCTGGAGGGCACCGATCCGACGGGGTTCGAGCTGAGCGAACCGGCCGAGACGACGGACGGCACCACGACCGCCTGGTTCACCTTCCGCACCGCCGCAGGGACGGGCAGGGGACTCGTCCGGCTCGTCGACGAGGACGGCCCGAGAGCCTGGACATTCCTGACCTCTCTGCAGGAGCTGACCGGTCACGAGGAACCGCGCGGGCACCGCCGCCCCAAGGGGGCCGAGCACGGTGTGGATCCCAACCGGAAGACCTGGTCGGAGAAGCGAGCGGAAGAGGACGCGGCCTGGGGCCGGGACGCCCAGCCCTACACCCTCATCATCGGCGGCGGGCAGGGAGGAATCGCCCTCGGGGCCCGGCTGCGCCAGCTCGGGGTGCCGGCACTGGTCATCGACCGCTGGAACCGGCCCGGCGACCAATGGCGTTCACGGTACAAGTCGCTGTGCCTGCACGACCCGGTCTGGTACGACCACCTGCCCTACCTGAAGTTCCCCGACAACTGGCCGGTCTTCGCGCCCAAGGACAAGATCGCCGACTGGCTCGAGGCCTACACGAAGGTGATGGAGGTCCCGTACTGGTCATCGACGACCGCCACGAGCGCGCGGTTCGACGACGCCACCGGGCGGTGGACGGTCGAACTCGATCGCGACGGCGAACAGGTCACACTGCAGCCGACCCAGCTGGTCCTGGCGACCGGGATGTCGGGCAAGCCGAATGTGCCCACCTTCCCCGGCCGGGCCGAGTTCCGAGGCGAACAGCAGCATTCCTCCCAGCATCCTGGTCCCGATGCGTATGCCGGCAAGAGGGTCGTCGTCATCGGCAGCAACAATTCCGCCTTCGACATCTGCGGTGCGCTCTACGAGCACGGGGCCGAGGTGACGATGATCCAGCGCTCCAGCACGCACATCGTCAAGAGCGACTCGCTGATGGAGATCGGGCTCGGCGACCTCTACTCGGAGCGGGCACTGGAAGCGGGGGTGACCACGGAGAAGGCCGACCTGATCTTCGCTTCGCTGCCCTACCGGATCATGCACGAGTTCCAGATCCCGCTGTATGAGAAGATCAAGGAGCGCGACAGGGACTTCTACGCTCGGATGGAAGCCGCCGGCTTCGACCTCGACTTCGGCGACGACGGTTCGGGGCTCTTCCTCAAATACCTGCGCCGCGGCTCGGGCTACTACATCGACGTGGGAGCCGCCGAGCTCGTGGCCGACGGCAAGGTGAAGCTCGCGAAGGGACAGGTCGACCACCTGACCGAGGACTCCGTCGTGCTCGCCGACGGCACCGAGCTGGAGGCGGACCTCATCGTCTACGCCACCGGCTACGGGTCGATGAACGGATGGGCTGCGGATCTCATCAGCCAAGAGGTCGCCGACAAGGTCGGCAGATGCTGGGGCCTGGGCTCGGACACCACCAAGGACCCGGGACCGTGGGAAGGGGAGCAGCGCAACATGTGGAAACCGACGCGGCAGGAGAACCTGTGGTTCCACGGCGGCAACCTCCATCAGTCCCGCCACTACTCTCTCTATCTGGCCCTGCAGCTCAAGGCCCGCTGGGAGGGCCTGGAGACACCCGTGTACGGGATGGCCGAGGTCCATCATCTGAGCTAGCCGTCGGCACAAGACCGTCGGCGAGGCCGGTTCCGAGTCCAGCGCAGACGGCTGGGCTCGGAACCGGCCCGCGGCGGGTGGGCCTCACAGGATCTGCCGAACCTCGGAGAGGTAGCGATCGACGTCGCGTTCGCGCTGCGCGCCCACTGCCTCCACATGAGCGAGGCGGCGGATGTGGGTGAGACGACGACGCGAAGCGGTCGCGATCCCGGCATCGACTGCCGACTCCGGACGCCTGGCCCATTCGATCAGCTTGAGGCCGGTGCTCAGCGCCAGGCGGCGGGGAATGGTGAATGGAAATGTCGTGGACACAATTCTTCCTTGATTGTTCCGGGCAGGGGCGACCTGCGAATATGGCCAGGGACAGACCCCGACCGTCGAAATGGGCAGAGCGCGACAAACCCCGGCAGGAGTCGGCGCGGACGTGCCGTGAATGCGAATACTGCGAACGTCGTCGTTCAGCGGATCTGCGTCTTCTCGTCGCACACGGACCGCGACGTCAGTGACGACGGTGCGGACAGGCCGGAGGATCTGCGACAGCTGAGCGAAGGGCGTTCGGCCCGATCGATGGTGAAAGACGAGTTGAGCGGCTGGTGATCAGCCGGCGAGTCCTCTTCCGCCAATCGAATGGGCAGCGATCAGGCAAGTGTCGAGTCGCGACATCATGCTTGTGCTCCCTTCGTGATTGCGGATTGGGATTGAGCGGCGTCAGTGCTCAGGGGATCTCTTGGTGGCAATCTGTGGCTGCGAATCCGTGATTGCGTGAATAATCTAACACGACGGCAGTGCCTCTGGGGAGTTCTGATCAGAAGAATCTGTACTTCATCCGTCGGAAACATGCACATTCCTCCGGCGAGTCGAGGCGTGCTCGGCGAAACCCGTAGACTCCCGAGCAGAACCGCGATTCGAATGGGAGAACTCAATGTCACAGGCTGCCGCCGGCCGACGCAGACTCGTCGTCGGATACATCGCCACCGACCGTGGCCGCGACGCGATCGCCCTGGCCATCTCGCTGGCACGGTCCACCGACGTCGAACTGATCGTCACCATCGTGCGGCCGGAGACCTCGACATTGACAGCGGCGAACGCGATCCCGGCCGACGGCAGCGGCATCGTGGGACAGCAGCTCGAGGAGTGGCTCGACGAGGCGCTGGCGCTGATCCCGGAGGACATCAGCGCCAGAGGCGTCATCCACTCCGCCGCAGGCGAATCCAAGGGCCTGATCGAGGTCGCCGAGGCCGAGGATGCCGACGCGATCGTCATCGGGGCCCGCGCGACGACGCTGATGCGTCAGGTCAGGATCGGCACGGTCGCGTCGTCCCTGCTGCGCTCCGCGCCCGTTCCGGTCGTGCTGGCGCCGTCCGGGAGGTCCGACATCGGGCCGATCACCCGGATCACCACCCTCTTCGGCGCTCGCCCGGGCGCGGCGGCGCTCATCGGCGCGGCGGTGAAGTCGGCCCATGCCCTCGGTGTGGACCTGCGCCTGCTGTCGTTGATCGAGAACGAAGGACTGGCCGAGGACGAGGCCGCGGAGGTCACCGAATTCGCCGAGGAGTACGGGGGAGCGGTGCTCGCCCAGCGCGCGGCCGATCTCTTCGACTCCGGTCGCGCCTGCGTCAGATCCCAGGCCGGCGCCGACATCGAGGAGGCGGCCGAGAACGTCGACTGGCAGCCGGGTGAGCTCGCCTTCATCGGCTCCTCCCGCCTCGGGCGCGGCGGCACGGTCTTCATCGGCGCCCGCGCCCGCCGGCTGCTGCGCGTGCTGCCGGTGCCCGTCGTCGTCGTGCCCCGGCGCTGGTCCGGTCGGCTCTGATCATGCCGGTCCCACGATCCCGGCGGGTGAGCCTGGAGGCGGCCGGCCACCCCACCGCGACCTGGATCCATTCCTCGGCGATCGCCCCGGGCGGGGCCTCGACTCCCCGTCCGGTTCTCATGATCCACGGCTTCCGGGGGGATCACCATGGGATGGATCTCATCGCCGCAGCCGTCCGCGGTCGCGACGTGATCGTGCCCGACCTGCCCGGTTTCGGCGACAGCGGCCCGCTGGAGGCGGGACTGACCCTCGACAGCTACCGCGACCACCTTGACGCGCTGATCGCCGAGGTCACCGACCGCTGGCAGGTCCCCCCGATCGTCGCGGGCCATTCCTTCGGCTCGATCCTCGTCGCCCACACCGCGGCCCGGCGAAGTGAGCAGTGGCGGGAGCTGATCCTCATCAACCCGATCACCTCACCGGCACTCGAGGGCTCGGCGAAGCTCATGACCGCCCTGACGCGCCTCTACTACGGGCTCGGGGCCCGTCTGCCGGAGATCTGGGGGCGGCGCCTGCTGGGCGACCCGACGATCGTGCGGCTGATGAGCGAGGTGATGGCGACGACGAAGGATCGTGGTCTGCGACGCTACATCCACGATCAGCATGCGCGGTACTTCTCCACGTTCAGCGACCGTGCGTCCCTGGCCGAGGCCTTCGAGGTCTCGGTCGCCCACACCGTCACCGAGGTGGCCGCATCACTGACGATGCCGACCCTGGTCATCGCCGGCGACAAGGACGCGATCGCGCCGATCACCGTCACCCGCGACTTCGCGGCCCGGCTGCCCGCGGTCGAGTTCGTGGAGCTGGCCGGGGTCGGACACCTGGTGCACTATGAGCGCCCCGAGGAGACCGCCGCGGCGATCATGGCCTTCTGCCGGGGTCGCGACTGAGTCAGAGCTGGGTGCTGCTGTCTGTAAGGCAGAGATCAGGAGCGTGACCGTCTGCAGACACAGAAATGGGCCGATGCGAGGAATCGCATCGGCCCATGGGTGCAGAGAGGGGGGATCAGTGACGGCGGTCCTTGGTCCACTGGTAGATCATCGGCACGAGGAAGGAGAAGCCGGAGATGAGGAGCCCTGCCCAGAACACCCAGAACTCGGTGCCCACGGGAGCGGAGAACGACGCTCCGAACAGGTAGAGACCGAACAGGAACAGGGCGAATGAGACGACGAAGACGATGATGTCAGCGGGCGTCAATGAGGGCTTCGGTCGCTTCGCGACGGGATGGGACATGTTCTCCTCCGGCGGTCGATGGGGTGCGGTTGGACACGCTGGCCACAGTCTACATGCTGTAGAGAAGGTTCCCGGTCAGCTGCGGGCGGTGTCCTTCTCCGGCACGAGCCACCCGAGCAGCGCCGAGACGACGGAGACGATGATCGCCGCCAGGATCGCGGAGAAGAAGAACGAGTCGATCGTGAATCGGAACGGGGTGAAGCCACTGAGCCAGCTCGTCAGCGCGAGCATCACGGCGTTGATCACGATCGAGAACAGCCCGAGGGTGAGACAGGTGATCGGGGCCGAGACCAGAGACAGGATCGGCTTGATGAATGCGTTCGCCAGACCGAAGATCAACCCGATGACCAGGTAGGAGATGATGACGGCGGGGATCGTCCCGGTCTGCTCCTCGACAAGGCGGTTTCCTTCGATGGCGACTCCGGGCAGGATCCATGCCGCAGCCCAGATCGCGCAGGCGTTGACGACGACTCGAGAGAGGAAATTCATTCCTGCATCCTTGCAGACACGCCTGCGTTCTCACTGAGTCGCGATTGGGAATGAGCTGGTCGGCGGTAGGGTTGAACCAGCAGAAGCCTGAAGTGTGCATCTACCGAGTGATTCGATCCAGGTCACCACGGCGGCACTGAGTCCCGCCGCGCAGCGCGGGCAGAAACTGGATTGAGATGAACCGCACCACCCATTCCCCGGTCTCCGCAGCCGAACCGACGTCCCTGTTCTCCATTGTCGGGCGCAGCTATTTCCCCATCGCCTTCATGGCCAGGATCCCGTACGCGATGGTCGTCATCGGGGTGCTCACCCTCGTCGTCGCCGGCCGCGGGTCGCTCAGCCTCGGCGGGATCAACTCCGCGATGGTCGGTCTGGGCACCGCGATCTTCGGATCGTTCATCGGTGCGGCCGCCGACCGCTGGGGTCAGCGCCCCGTGCTGCTCGTCGTCGGAGCGCTCAACTGCCTGGCCCTGATCTTCATGGCCTGGGTGGTCTATTCGCCGCTGGCCGACGGGGTGGTGCTGGCCGCGGCCTTCGCCATCGGCGCCACCGCGCCCCAGGTCGCGCCCATGTCACGCTCTCGCCTCGTCGACATCATCCTCGCGGCCCTGCCCGGCCGCCGGCAGCCGAAGGTCCTCAACGGCACCATGGCCTATGAGTCGGCCGCCGACGAAGTCGTGTTCGTCTTCGGTCCGTTCCTCGTCGGGCTCCTCGCCACGACCTTGCATCCCATCGCCCCGATCATCGGCGCCGTGGTCATGACCCTGGTCTTCGTGTCCTCGTTCGCGCTCCACCCCACCGGCCGGGTGCGTCGCGCGTCGACCGCCGACGGCTCGGCACGGGCCCCTGCCCGGGAACTGTTCACCTTCGGCATCGTCGTCATCATCCTCGGCGTCCTCGGCATCGGGATGGTCTTCGGTTCGACGCTGACCGCCCTGACCTCGCTGACGAACGATCTCGGCCGGCCCGAGCAGGCCGGGCTGATCTACGGGATCATGGGCATCGGGTCGGCGGTGCTCGCGATCTCGGTCGCCCTGTTCTCACCGCGCTTCGCCCTCTGGGCGCGCTGGCTGTGCTTCGCGCCGCTGCTGCTCGCCGGTGCGATCCTCATGTCGGTCTCCACCGGGATGCCGATGATCGTCTTCGCACTGCTGCTGATGGGCTGCGCGGTCGGTCCGACACTCGTGACCCTGTTCAGCCTGGCCGCCGACCGCAGCCCCCGGGGCCGGTCGGCGACGGTGATGTCGATGGCCGGCTCCGCGATCATCGTCGGCCAGTCGCTGGCCTCGGCGATCAACGGCATCCTCGCCGAGGAGGAGGGCACCGGGGCGGCGATGACAGTGCCGCTGGCGGCCTCCGCCCTCGTCCTCGTCGCCGGCCTGCTCAACCTCCTCGCCGGGTCCAGGGCGCGCAGGAGAGACCTGATTCACACCTGAATTCCGCTGTGTGGGACGGCCCATTCCACCCTCGGCCGCATGTGACTGCGGCGGTGACCGGGGAGTAGGATCACCGCTTGGTCAATGTGAACTGCGTCAATGTTGGTGCGTTCGCACGTCACAACGGAAAGCACGATATGTCTGTAAGCACCTCGAGAACCACCGAGGAAACGCGGAACGACACCCGGTTCTTCGGGCATCCCCTCCCGCTCATGCAACTGTTCAGCCTGGAGCTGTGGGAACGCTTCTCCTACTACGGCATGAACGGCATCCTCGCCATCTACCTCTACTTCCAGGTCTCCGACGGCGGGCTGGGCATGCCGCAGCCGACCGCCATCGGCATCGTCGGCGCCTACGGCGGCGCCGTCTTCCTCGCCACCATCCTCGGGGCGTGGATCGCCGACCGCGTGCTCGGAGCCGAGAGGGTCCTCTTCTCCTCGGCGATCATCATCATGGCCGGCCATGTCTGCCTGGCCCTCGTGCCCGGGTATGCCGGAGTCGCCGGCGGTCTCATCCTCGTGGCCCTCGGCTCCGGCGGACTCAAGGCCAACGCCTCGGCGCTCGTCGGAGAGCTCTACGAGGAGAAGGACCCGCGCCGGGACTCCGGATTCACGATCTTCTACATGGGCGTCAACATCGGCGCCCTGCTCGGGCCCCTGATCACCGGTTTGCTGCAGAAGGAGATCGGCTTCCACGTCGGCTTCGGCGCCGCCGCGGTCGGCATGGCCCTGGGCCTGATCATCTACGCCACGGCCCGCAAGGCACTGCCCGAGGAGGCCCGGCACCCGGTCAACCCCCTGCCGCAGTCGAAGCTCTACCTCTTCTTCGCCGCCATCGTCCTCGTCGTGGTCGTCATCGTCATCGCCTGGATGACCGGTGTGGTCAACCCCGGCAACCTCGCCTGGTGGACGGCGGGAATCTCCGCCGGCGCCGCCGCCTGCTACTTCCTCGTCATGCTGACCAGCCCGCAGGCGAACGCCGACGAGCGCTCACGCGTGCTCGCGTTCATCCCCTTCTTCGTCACCTCCGTCGTGTTCTGGTCCCTCTACCAGCAGGTCTTCGGCGTGATGACGGCCTACTCGGACACGAAGATGGATCGCGTGATCTTCGGCTGGGAGATGCCGATCAACTGGATCCAGCTGATCCCCGCACTGTTCGTCATCATCTTCGCCCCGATCTTCGCGACGATCTGGATCAAGCTGGGGACACGGCAGCCCTCGACTCCGGTCAAGGCGGGGCTCTCGCTCGTCATCATCGGCGTCGCCTACCTGCTGTTCCTGCCGTTCGCCACCGCCGGGCCCAACCAGACCCCGCTGCTGTGGGTCATGCTCATCATGATGCTGTTCGTCTGGGCCGAGCTGCTCATCTCCCCGGTCGGCCTGTCGTTCTCGACGAAGGTCGCCCCGAAGGTGTTCCAGTCGCAGATGATCGCCGTCTTCTTCCTCTCCTCCGGAGTCGGCACCGCGCTGTCGGGTGTGCTCGGCGGCTACTACGATGCGGCGAACCAGACCCCGTACTGGACGGCCCTGGGCATCGCCTCGATCATCCTCGGTCTGCTCGCCCTGACGCTGACCAAGCCGATGCTGAGGGCTCTGCGCGGAGTGCGCTGAGCCTCTCGGTCGAACCGCAGCGCCGTCCTGTCGGCCGGGCATCCTCCGGCCGGCAGGACGGCGGCGCCGTATCTGCCCGCCCCGGATCAGGACCCGGGCAGCGGCTCAGAACCCGGGCAGCGGCTCAGAACCAGGGGAAGATCCAGCGCAGCTGCGGGTGATGGGCGGCGACGATCGTGCCGAAGACGACGGCGTCGAAGAGCAGATGGACGGTCACCGTGTAGGGCAGGGACTTCGTCTGGGTGAAGATGAACGCCTGCATCAGGGCGAAGGGGATCGTCAGCGCCGGCCCGATCGACCGGTAGCCGAGCTCCCACAGGAAGGCGACGAAGATGATCGAGGTCACCACGTTCGCCGACCAGAATGA
>JAPSIC010000171.1 GCA_031179165.1 Brevibacterium sp. | reverse complement strand
GTGCCCACGTACTCGAAGCCCTCTTCGATGTGTCGGGCGCGGACGTAGTCCTCCATCTCGCGCTTGATCACACCGCCCTTGGGGTGGAACACGGGCAGGCCGGAGCCGAGCTCCTCGGGGAAGGAGAACAGGTCGAGCTCCGCCCCGAGCTTGCGATGGTCACGGCGCTCCGCCTCGGCGATGCGCTCCTGATAGGCCTTGAGGTCCTCCTTCGAGGCCCAGGCGGTGCCGTAGACGCGCTGCAGGCTGGCGTTCGCCTGGTCGCCGCGCCAGTAGGCCGCCGAAGAACGGGTGACGGCGAATCCGTTGCCGATGAGCTTCGTGTTCGGCAGGTGGGGCCCGCGGCACAGGTCCTGCCACACGACCTCACCCTTGCGGTCGACGTTCTCGTAGACGGTGAGTTCGCCGGCACCGACCTCGACGGCGGCCGATTCGTCGTCACCGGCTCCCTTGTCCGCGATGAGCTCGAGCTTGTAGGGCTCGTTCGCCATCCGCCGGCGGGCTTCGTCTTCGTCGACGACGACCCGGTTGAAGGTCTGTCCCGACTTGACGATCTGCGCGGCCTTCTTCTGGATGGCCTTGAGATCGTCGGGGGTGAAGGGTTCGGCCACGTCGAAGTCGAAGTAGTAGCCGTCGGTGATGTAGGGCCCGATGCCGAGCTTCGCATCCGGGAACAGGTCCTGCACCGCCTGCGCGGTCACGTGGGCGGCGGAATGGCGCAGGATGTCGAGGCCGACGGGGGAATCGATGGTGATGGGAGCGATCGAGTCGCCGGCGCTGAGCTCGCGGCTGAGATCTGCCTGTTCGCCGTTGAGCCACATGGCAATGACCGTGCGGTCCGCGGCGAAGACTTCTGTCCCGGTCAGGCCCTGTTTCCAGGGGATGTTCTCGCCCGCGCAGTCAATGCCGTCTGCCACTGATTCTCTCCGATCGTTCACTTTGGGGTTGGTCGCTCTTAGAGTCTAGTACCAAAACTTTTGGGTGGCAGTCGGCGACTGCCACCCAGAAGATGTGAGGTTCGAGGCCGGTTCGGCCCGGATCAGGCCGCTTTGCTGAACTCGAATTCCGTGCCCTTGCCGAGGTCCTCGAGCAGGGAGAACTTGAGGTGGAGCTGATCGATCTCCGAGGCGGGAACCCCGAAGGCGAACTCGTAGGTCTTCTCCCCACCGGCCGGCACCGGCTCGGAGAACGCCAGAATGCCCGAGTACTTGTTGCCGTCGAAGACATCCGGGTAGGTCGCCCCGCTGCCGTTGTCGGCGGTGAGGCTCGCCAGAGTCAGGTCGAGGTCGGAGCTGCTGTTGTTCTTGATCGTCATCGACACGATGGCGATCTCACCGTTCGTCGCCTCGGCACCCGACGCGTACTGGTCTGCGGTGCCGGTCTTCACGCTGACGGCGGCCGTGACGTCGGTGCCGATCTCGACCTCGCCGCCCTCGACCGGGGCAGGGGCGGCTTCGGTGCCCTCGGAGCTGCCCGACTCGTTGGGATCCTCGAAGCCCGGCTGGGATGGGTCGACGGGTGCGGGTGCGCTCGGCGAGTAGCTCTCCACGGCCTTCGAACCCTCGTTGAAGACCCAGGCTCCGAAGGCGATGTAGATGATGAGGAAGACGATCGAGAGCAGGATCGCGACGGCGCTGAGGATGATGCCCCAGATGTTCATGCCCTTGTTGGAGGCCATGCCCTTCTTCACGGCGCCAAGGCCGATGAAGCCGAAGATCAGGCCCGCGATGCCGAAGATCGCCCCGAACACCGCCCAGCACAGGACGATGCCGAGGATGCCGCCGATGAGCGCGAGGATGCCCCAGATGTTCTTCGAGGTGTTTCCGCCCATGCTGCCGGGAGGGTAGGAGCCGTAGGCGGCATTCGGGTTGGCGGGCACGAACTGGTCGGAGGAACCGCCGGAGGCCGCATAGGCGGGCTGCTGCGCGTACTGGTTCGGGTCGTAACCGCCCTGGTTGGGATCGTACTGGTTCTGGTTCGGGTCGTAACCGCCCTGGTTCGGGTCGTACTGGTTCTGACCGTAGGAGTTCTGACCGTATCCCTGGGGGTCGTTCTGGGCTCCACCATAGTTCGGCTGCGAGCCGTACTGGCCGGAACCGTACTGGTCAGACCCCTGCTGCGGCTGCGATCCGTACTGCGGCGCACCGTACTGGCGCGTGGGATCCTGCGGCTGGTTCGCATCGTAGGAACGGGTCGGCTGATCCGAGTCACCGCCCGAGGAACCGTACTGCGGCTGGGACTCGCCGGAGCGGCCGGTGCCCTGGCTGCCGTCCGAGTGTCCGGGCGCGCTCGGGGGCTGGTCGTTGGAGTTCTGATTCCCGGAGCCGCGATTGGGCTCGTAGGGATTCTGAGGAGTTGACATGAGGGCTCCGAAGTCTATGGTGACGATTGCTGTACCCCAGCGTACTAGCACCATCACCCGTTCCAGCATGCAGTCCAGGTTGCAGTTCTGAAACACCGGCGGCCGGGCATCAGCCGCCGGGCCGGCGGGAACGTCCCTTGTGAGAGGCGTTGCGGAATGCACGAGACCCCGGACCGAAGTCCGGGGTCTCTGTTGTGCGCGATACTGGGATCGAACCAGTGACCTCTTCCGTGTCAGGGAAGCGCGCTACCGCTGCGCCAATCGCGCTCTATTCATTTGTTGCACCGGAACCGCAAGGGTCCCTGTGCGCGATACTGGGATCGAACCAGTGACCTCTTCCGTGTGAAGGAAGCGCGCTACCGCTGCGCCAATCGCGCTGATCCCCAACGGTGCCCCGTCGGGATATCTGAGGTGGCGACGGGATTCGAACCCGTGTAAACGGCTTTGCAGGCCGCTGCCTCGCCTCTCGGCCACGCCACCGCCAAGGCAGTGCCATGACGCCTCCGAGCGGATGACGGGACTCGAACCCGCGACCCTCACCTTGGCAAGGTGATGCTCTACCAACTGAGCCACATCCGCGTTTCGCTGCCTGGTTTCCCCGGCAACGAGATATAACTCTATACGGAGGTGGCCGCGGACGCAAAATCGATCCTGCGTGATCGTGCTCACAGGTTGAAATCAAGCTTTCAGGTGGATCGTCCTATATTGGTCAGGTGAATGGAAGTCCTCAGAACAAGCGGCCGAGAGGGTGGCTCTCACGCCATCACAAGCACGGCCGTCGGCCGTGGAGACAGCTGCGCCTGGCTTTCCTGCGCTGGAGGGGACTCATCATGGCCAAGCCGCACACGGCGCTGGCCTACCGGATCTGCGTCGCCCTCCTGGGCGCCTTCATCGTCCTCGTCGGTCTCGCCCTCGTGCCGCTGCCGGGCCCGGGGTGGCTGACGGTCATCATCGGGCTGTTCATCATCTCCACCGAGTTCCATTGGGCCAGGCACGTGCTCCACTTCGTGCACACCAATGTTGAGAAGTGGTCGCACTGGGTCGTGGCCCAGCCCGTGTGGGTGCGCTGGATGCTGGGAGCGGTCACCCTCGTCTTCGTCGCGGTCCTCGTCTGGGCCGCGATCAGCGTCTTCGGCCTGCCCCACTGGGTGCCCCAGCTCGAGGTCCTCGATCGCCTCGGCCTCCGGTAGAGGCCCTGACCTCCTCCGGCAGAGGCCCCGGCCTCCTCCGGCAGAGGGCCTCGTTTCGGCCTCCGAACGCAGAGAACCGACCGCAACAGCGGTCGGTTCCCGGCTCAATCCTGCTTCGACGACAGCGCGGTCAGCCGCGACAGGCAGCGCAGGTACTTCTTCCGGTACCCGCCGGAGATCGCCTCGGGGGTGAAGACCCTGTCGAGGGCCTGACCGGAGTTGACGATGCGGACGTCACGGTCGTAGAGCCTGTCGACGAGGGCCACGAACCGCAGGGCCACGTTCTCCCCGTCGATCGTCTCGACGTTCTCCCACACCGCGGCGTCGACGCCGTCGACCATGCGCCCGTAGCGGGAGGGGTGGACGGTCGCCAGATGCTCGAGCAGGTCCGCGAAGTCGTCGCGGGCGACGACGCCGTCGAGTTCGGCCGTCCTCTCGTCGAGCTCCTCGGCCGAGACCGGCGGCGCCGGCTCGCTCTGCGCCCGGTGCCGGTAGTCCTGACCGTCGATGCGGAAGACCTCGAACTGATCGGCCAGAGCCTGGATCTCCCGGAGGAAGTCCTGGGCCGCGAACCGGCCTTCCCCGAGCGCGCCGGGCAGGGTGTTCGAGGTGGCGATGATCTTCACCCCGGCGTCGGTGAGCTCACGCATCAGCCGGGACATGAGGACGGTGTCGCCCGGATCGTCGAGTTCGAACTCGTCGATGCACACGAGCTTCATCCGCGACAGGTCGTCGCGAGCCCGGGCGAAGCCGAGGGCCCCGACCAGGTTCGTGTACTCGACGAACGTGCCGAAGGTCGCCGGCTTCTCGTTCGCGTGCCACGCGGATGCCAGCAGGTGGGTCTTGCCCACTCCGTAGCCGCCGTCGAGGTAGACGCCCTTCGGTCCGTCCTTGCCCTTGCCGAACAGCTTCGAGAGGAAGCCGCCGGACCGGGAGTCCGCGACGAACTCCTCGAGCTTGTTGCGGGCCCGCGCCTGCGACGGCTCCGAGTCGTCGGTGCGGTAGCTGGCGAAGGACACGTCGTGGAACTGCGGCGGCGGGACGAGCCCGGCGATGAGTTCATCGGGCGCGACCTGCGGCTGGCGGTCGCTGAGGGCGATCAGAGTCTGCTGGGCATTCACCCGCCCAAGTCTATGGCAGGCGCCAGCGGGCCGGGGAACCGCGTCAGCTGAAGTCGAAGCCCAGGCGGCCGAGCTGCTTGGGGTCCCGCTGCCAGTCCTTGGCGACCTTGACGTGCAGATCGAGGAAGACCTTCGTCCCCAGCAGCGCCTCGATCCCGCGCCTGGACTCCGAGCCGATCTCCTTGAGCCGGGTCCCGCCCTTGCCGATGATGATCGCCTTCTGGCTGGGCCGCTCGACGTAGAGGTTGACGTGGATGTTCCACAGCGGGTTGTCCTCGCTGCGGCCCTCCCGCGGGTACATCTCCTCGACCTGGACGGCCAGGGAGTGCGGGAGCTCGTCCCGGACGCCTTCGAGCGCGGCCTCGCGGACGAGCTCGGCGATCATCACCTCCTCGGGTTCGTCCGTCAGGTCGCCCTCGGGGTAGAGCGGGGGTGACTTCGGCAGATACGAGGTCAGCACCGAGTCCACGGTCTCGACCTGGAACCCGTCCACCGCAGAGACGGGGACGACGTCGGCGAAGTCGGCGAGCTGTCCGACGGCCAGCAGCGCCTCGGCGACCTGCTCCTGCGAGACCTTGTCGACCTTCGTGACCAGGGCGACGATCGGGGTCCGCCCGTCGAGCAGCTCGAGCTGGGAGGCGATGTACTTGTCGCCGGGACCGATGGCCTCATCGGCGGGCAGGCAGAAGCCGATGACGTCGACCTCGCTCAGCGTGGAGGCGACGAGGTCGTTGAGCCGTGACCCGAGCAGGGTCCGGGGCCGGTGCAGACCCGGGGTGTCGACGAGGATGAGCTGGTGGTCGTCACGGTGGACGATTCCGCGGATGGTGTGCCGGGTGGTCTGGGGCTTCGCCGAGGTGATCGCCACCTTCTCCCCCACCAGTGCGTTCGTCAGCGTCGATTTGCCCGTGTTGGGGCGACCCACGAAGCAGGCGAATCCGGCCCGGAAGTCCTCGGGGTAGTCCGTGCGAAATTCCATCTCAGTCCTCTTCCTTGGTGACGCGAACGTGGGTGATGCGGTGTCGCCGACCCTGACCCTCGAGGGCCTCGATGCGCAGTCCCTCGACCTGCGCGGTCGAGCCGGCGATGGGCACGCGGCCGATGAGCTTCGTCAGCAGCCCGCCGACGCTGTTGACGTCGTCGAAGTCGATGCGCACGTCGAAGTGCTCGGCGAAGTCGGTGATGGACATCCTGGTGTTGATGATGAAGCTGCCGTCGTCGGCCTCGACGAGCTCGTCATCGGCGGTGTCGTACTCATCCTCGATCTCCCCCACGATCTCCTCGACGATGTCCTCGATGGTGACGAGTCCGGCGGTGCCGCCGTACTCGTCGATGAGGATCGCCAGATGGGTCGAGTCCACCTGCATCTGCGCGAGCAGCTCATCGACCGGTTTGGTCTCGGGAACGAACAGGACGCTGCGGGCGAGGATGTCGACCGGGCGCTCGGCGTCCTCCGGATGGACGTGGAGGCGGCGGGCGACGTCCTTGAGGTAGGCCACCCCCTCGATGTCGTCGAGGTCCTCGCCGCTGATCGGGATCCGCGAGAATCCGGAGCGGAGGAACAGGTTCATCACCTTGTGCAGCGGGGTCCCGGAGATCACGGTGACGAGGTCGGTGCGGGGGACCATCACCTGCTTGGCCGAGGTCTCGGACAGATTGAACACGGACTGGATCATCTCGCGTTCGCCGTCTTCGATGACATCGGATTCGCTCGCCCTCTCCACGAGGTCGCGGAGCTGGTCGGAGGTCACGAACGGCCCGTCCTTGTACACGCGGTCCGGGGTGAGCAGGTTCCCCAGCCAGACCAGGACCTTCGTCAGCGGTTTGAGCACGACGAGCAGGATGGACACGAACCAGCCGAGGGTGAGGCACACGGCCAGTGACCGCCTGCGTCCGATGGTGCGCGGGGACACGCCTGCGACGATGAACACCGCGATCGACGAGGTGAGCACCGCGAGGATGACCAGGAGCGGCCCGACCGTGTGGATCGACCCATAGGCGAGGACGATGAGCACCGTGGCCAGGGCCTCGAGGAAGAGCCGGACGAAGATGACGACGTTGATGTTGGTCGGCAGGTCCGCCACGATCCGCTCCACCCGCAGCGCCGACTTCCGGCCCTCTT
>JAPSIC010000030.1:8187-24863 GCA_031179165.1 Brevibacterium sp. | reverse complement strand
CCAGGAGGTCGCGCGCTGCCCCCGCTGTGAGGCGACGCTGACGACCCAGTCCGAGGTCGGTCCCTTCGCCTGCCGTGCCTGCGGGCACCACAGCGACACCTTCACCTGCGCCCGGTGCCGATCGCACAAGGTGAGATCCATCGTGCGGGGACGGTCGAGGACCGTGGAGGAGCTGCGCCGGGCCCTGCCGGGCGTCGACATCCTCGAATCCGGGGGAGACGACATTCCCATCGCCGTCGACGATTCCCCCCGCATCGTGGTGGCGACCACCGGGGCCGAACCCTACGCGCTCGGCGGCTACGCCTGCGCCGTGCTGCTCGACAGCCTGTGGCCGGGACCCTGGCTGCGGGCCACCGACGACGGGGTCAGCCGCAGGCTGCGGGCGGCCTCCCTCGTCCGCTCCCGTGAGCTGGGGGGAGCGGTCTGGCTCGGCGAGGCCGATGAGGCCATCCGCGCCGCCCTGACCACCTTCGACCCGCTCACCTACATGTCCCGTCAGCTCGTCGACCGCCGGGAGCTCGGGTTCCCGCCCTACCGTCGCATCGTCGAGCTGCGCGGCCGCGCCGCCGACATCGACACCGTCCTCGACGCCGTCGAGGCGCTCGAGGAGCTGATCCGCGACGACGACGGCGAGGACCAGCGTGCGGTCGCGGCCTACCCCATCGCCGCCGGCGACGAGGTGGGGCGGGACCTGGCGGCGATCGTCGCCTCCCGCTCGGCCAAGAAGCTGCCCCAAGTGCACATCCGCATCGACGATCCCCGGTCGCTGTGACCCGAGGGGCGAACCAGTAGACTGACCCGCGTGGATATCGTCTTTGCCGGAACCCCGGACGTCGCCGTGCCTGCCCTCGACGCCTTCGCCGACTCCGGCCACCGCATCCGCGCCGTCCTCACCCGACCCGACGCGCCGATCGGCCGCAAGCGGATCCTCACCCCCTCACCGGTCAAGGCCCGGGCCCTCGACCTCGGACTGCCCGTGATCGAGGCGAGCAGGCTGCGCGGCGAGGTCATCGCCGAGCTGCGCGCACTTGAGGTCGACGCCGTCGCCGTCGTCGCCTACGGTGCGATCGCCGGCCCCGCCGCCCTGAGCACGGCCCGGCTCGGCTGGTTCAACCTGCACTTCTCCCTCCTGCCCGCCTACCGGGGAGCGGCACCGGTGCAGAGGGCGCTCATCGACGGACGCACCCACAGCGGGGTCAGCGTGTTCCGCATCGATGAGGGAATGGACACCGGACCCGTCCTGCGCCGGCTCGAGCTTCCCCTCGACCACCCCGACGCCCAGACGGCCCTGGCCGACTACGCCCGACGCGGCGCGGTCGAGCTCGTCGCCGCCTTCGACGACCTCGCCGCCGGCACCGCGACCCCGACCCCGCAGACGGGGGAGGCGAGCCGGGCCGAGAAGATCGGCATCGACGACGCCCGGCTCGACCTCCGGCAGCCGCTGAGAACCGTCATCGACCGCTCCCGCGGGGTGTCGCCGAGCCCGGGCCCCTGGGTCGAACTCGACGGGAGGCGGACCAAGCTCTTCGGCCTCGAGGAGGCCGCGGAGGCGCCCGGGCCGGTCGCCGACGACAGCGAGGGGATCGCCTCGGCGCGACCGGGGTTCCTCACCGCGTGGAACCGCAGGGCGCTGCTGCGCTGCGGTGACGGCTGGGTGTCCGTGCGCGAGATCCAGCCGTTCGGCAAGGCGCGGATGCCGGCGCTGGACTTCCTCCGCGGACGCGGAGACGTCTGCTTCGACGCCCCCGACCACACCGACGAAGGAGCCTGATGGCCGCGAAGAACCTGCCCCGCCGGATCGCGTGGGAAGTGCTCCTGGACGTCGCGACGAAGGACTCCTACGCGAACCTCCTGCTGCCCGCGAAGCTCACCCGCACCCACCTGAGCACCCAGGACGCGGCCTTCGCCACCGAGCTGACCTACGGCGCGCTGCGCCAGCAGGAGTTCTACGACGCGGTCATTGCCCGCGCCGCCAAACGCGAGGTGGCCACGATCGACCCCGAACCGCTGGCCGCGCTGCGACTGGGCGCGCACCAGATCCTGTCGATGCGCGTGCCCGACCATGCGGCCCTGTCCGAGACCGTGGCCGTGGTCAAGGCCAACGCCCCCAAGGCGGCCGGCTTCACCAACGCGGTGCTGCGGCGGGTCTCCGAGGCCGGCCGCCGGGAATGGCTGGACCGCCTCGGCGCAGGCGCCTCGCCGATCGCCCGCCAGGCCATCGAGTACTCCCACCCCGAGTGGATCATCAGGGCCATGACCCAGGCGCTCAAGGGCCACGGTCGCTCCGCCGACGAGCTCATCGACCTCCTCGAGGCCGACAACGCCGCCGCCAAGGTGTCACTGACCGCACTGCCGGGACTGTGCGAGCGCGACGAGCTGCCCGGCCACCCGACCGCGCTCTCACCCGTCTCCGTCACCCTCGACACCGGCCTGCCGGGCAGCATCGCCGCCGTCGCCTCCGGCCGCGCCCGGGTCCAGGACGAGGGCTCCGCGCTGGTCGCGCTGGCCCTGGCCCACGCCTCGGCGCCGGAGGGCACCTGGGCGGACCTGTGCGCCGGACCCGGCGGCAAGGCCGCGGTCCTCGCCGCCTGCGCGCAGTCGACGGGCACCACCCTCGACGCCTTCGACTCGAGCCGGCACCGGGTCAAGCTGGTCCGCGACTCGACCCGGGCGCTGCCCAATGTGCGCACCCGGATCCAGGACGCACGGGACGCGACCGGGCCCTACGCCAAGGTCCTCGTTGACGTCCCCTGCTCCGGCCTCGGCGCGCTGCGACGCCGGCCCGAAGCCCGCTACCGCCGCCGGCCCGCGGACATCAATGCCCTGGCGACCCCGCAGCGCGAGATCCTCACCGCGGCCCTGGACGCCTGCGCCCCCGGCGGGGTCGTCGCCTACTCGACCTGCTCACCCCACTACGCGGAGACCGTCCTCGTCGTCGACGACGTCGTGCGCGGCACCGGCACGCAGGTCCTCGACGCCCCGGCCGTGCTCGCCGAGATCACGGGCGCTGACGCCGAGGGCTTCGCCTCCGTGGCCAGGGGCGCCGGCCGCTTCGCCCAACTGTGGCCGCACGTGCACAATACAGACGCAATGTTCCTGGCCCTCCTGCGGAAAGCACCCTGATGATCGAGATCAACCCCAGCATCCTCAACTCCGACTTCTCCGACCTGCGCGGGGAGCTCGAGAAGATCCGCACCGCCGACATGGCGCACATCGACGTGATGGACAACCACTTCGTCCCCAACCTCACGTTCGGCCCGCCCGTGGTCGAGAGGATCCAGGCGATCAGCCCGATCCCGCTCGACGCGCACCTGATGATCGACGACGCCGACCGCAACGCCCCCGTCTACGCGGAGCTCGGCTGCGCCTCGGTGACCTTCCACGCCGAGGCGGTCAGAGCCCCCGTGCGCCTGGCCCGGGAGATCCGCCGCCTCGGCGCCCGGTCCAGCCTCGCGCTCAAACCGGCCACCCCGATCGAACCGTTCATCGACCTCCTCGGCGAATTCGACCAGATCCTGATCATGACCGTCGAACCCGGATTCGGCGGGCAGAAGTTCCTCGACGTGTGCCTGCCGAAGATCCGCCGCACCAGGGAGGCGATCTCCGCGGCCGGACTCGAGATCAGGCTCCAGGTCGACGGGGGAGTGTCGACGGACACGGTGACCCGCTGCGTCGAGGCCGGGGCCGATGTGCTCGTGGCCGGCTCCGCCGTGTACGGAGCCGAGGACGCCGCGGCCGCGATCGGGCGGCTGCGCGAACTCGCCGCCGCCCACACCCACTGAGTTCGCCGCCCGAGCCGATACGTCCACCGAGCCTCGTCCACCCGAACCGCCCGCACCCGACCGAGAACCGAAGAGAGTCAGATGGAACTGTTCGACTGGCTGAACACCCCCGCATTCGAACTGCTGGGCAGGCCCGTCCCGTATTCGGACCTGTTCGGCAACATCTGCGCCCTGGCCACGGTGGTGCTCGCGCTGCGCCGGAACATCCTCTCGTGGCCGGTGCAGATACTCGGCTCCATCCTGCTCTTCTCCGCCAGCGTCTCCGCCGGACTCGGCGGCAACGCCTCCCGGCAGGTCGTCATCATCGCCGCCGCGATCTGGGGCTGGACCCAGTGGCGGAACTCCCGCGCCGAGGCGGGTGAGGTCATCGTCCGCTGGGCCAGCTTGAGGGAGCGTCTCCTTCTCATCGGCCTCCTCCTCGGCGGCACCGCGGGGTTCGGATACATCCTCGATCTCGGCGGCTGGTCGTGGAGCCCGTACCCCGACGCCTACATCTTCATCGGCTCCCTCGTCGCCATGTACGCCCAGGGCAGGGCGATCGTCGAGTTCTGGTTCGTGTGGCTGGCCGTCGACCTCGTCGGCATCCCCCTGGCCATCGCCGGTGGACTCGTGTTCTCCGGGGCCGTGTACCTGATCTTCCTCGTCATGGTCGTCATCGGGTTCGTCGACTGGTCGCGCCGATCGAAGCAGACGATCTCCGCGCCCCACCTGACCGCCACCGAGATCACCCGCGACGAGCAGGGCCGCTGACCCCGGCTCCGGGCGACAACGATGATGTACTAGGCTTTGACTGTGAAGACCTTCGACTCTCTCTACGCCGAGCTCCTGCAGAAATCCGTCGACCGACCCGAGGGGTCGAAGACCGTCGCCGAGCTGGACGCGGGAGTCCATGCGATCGGGAAGAAGATCGTCGAGGAGGCGGCCGAGGTCTGGATGGCCGCCGAATACGAGACGGAGGCGGAACTCGCCGAGGAGATCTCCCAGCTGCTCTACCATCTGCAGGTGCTGATGGTCGCCAAGGGGCTGAGCCCCGACGACGTCAACGCCCACCTCTGATCCGTCCGTGCCCCGCCACGACCAGGAACCGCAAAGGGACACCATGCTGCGTGTAGCCGTGCCGAACAAAGGCGCACTGTCCGAAGCCGCCACCGAGATGCTCAGCGAAGCCGGGTACTCCGCGCGCCGGACGAGCAAGACGCTCGTCCACCAGGATGAGGTCAACGGCGTCGAGTTCTTCTACCTGCGTCCCCGCGACATCGCCGTCTACGTCGGCTCCGGCATCCTCGACGCCGGGATCACCGGGCGCGACCTGCTGCTCGAGTCCAAGGCCGAGGCGCAGGAGGTCCTCGACCTCGGCTTCGGCGCCTCCCGCTTCTTCTACGCCGGAGTCAAGGGGACCTACTCCGACCCCTCGGAGCTGTCCGGGGCCAGGATCGCCACGAGCTTCCCCCACCTCGTCGAAGCCGACCTCGCCGCGCGCGGGATCGACGCGACCACCGTCCAGCTCGACGGCGCGATCGAGGTGTCCATCCAGCTCGGCGTCGCCGATGCGATTGCCGACGTCGTCGAGACCGGGTCCACCCTGCGCGCCGCGGGCCTGGAGACCTTCGGTGAGCCCCTGCTCGAATCCGAGGCGGTGCTGATCCAGCGCGACGGCGCCGCGGAGAGGGTCGAGGTGCTCAAACGCCGCCTCGAATCGGTGATGGTGGCCCGCCGGTACGTGCTCGTCGACTACAACATCGAGGAGCGCCTCGTCCCCGAGGCGATCGGACTCACCCCCGGCCTCGAATCGCCCACCGTCTCGCCGCTGCAGGAGACCGGCTGGGTGGCCGTGCGGGTGATGGTCTCCGCCCACGACGTCAACAATGTCATGGACCGCCTCTACGCGGTCGGCGCCCGCGCGATCCTGGTGACGAACATTGGCGCCTGCCGAATCTGACCCGGAGTTCCGGGTCTTCCGCCCCCGACAGGTGAGGGTCGTCTGCATCGTCGGGTCGATCGCCGTGCTCATCGGCTTCGCCACCCTGTCGGTGGCCCTGCTGGTCGTGGACTGGGAACCCTGGAAGCCCGTCGACGTGATATGGATGAACATATTGGGTGTCGCCTTCGCCCTCATCCTGTGGCGGGTGGGCGACATCCAGGCCAGACCGAGCCGGACCGGGCTGGTCGTGCGGAACATGATGCACACCCGGGAGTTCGCCTGGGGGGAGATCCTCGGGGTGTCGTTCGCCCCGGACGGGGACGATCCCTGGCCGCTGCTCGACCTCTCCGACGGCACGACCTACGCGGTGATGGCGATCCAGCACGCCGACGGCCCCCGGGCCCACGCGGAATGCGAGCGACTGCGCGGGCTCATCGATGATTGGACCCCTTCCAAGGAGGAATAGGAATGTCGGACGAAAAAGCAGGCCCCCTGACCGGGTACACGGTCATCGACCTCTCACGGGCCCTGGCCGGTCCGCATGCGGGAATGATGTTCGGCGACCTCGGCGCCCGGGTGATCAAGGTCGAGAACCCCGCGAAGGGCGACGACTCCCGGTCCTGGGGCCCGCCGTTCGTGGGGCCCGAGGGCCAGGAGCAGGCGACGTACTTCTTCTCCTGCAACCGCAACAAGGAGTCCATCGCCCTCGACCTCAAGTCCGACACCGGCCGCTCCACCCTGCGTGAGCTCATCTCCCGCGCCGACATCCTGATCGAGAACTTCCGCTCCGGTGTCCTCGACCGGCTCGGCTTCTCCACCACCGCCTGCCTGGAGATCAACCCCCGCCTGGTGATCCTCTCGATCACCGGCTTCGGCCACGACGGTCCCGAGGCCACCCGCGCAGGCTACGACCAGATCGCCCAGGGCGAGGCGGGACTGATGTCCCTGACCGGCTCCGGCCCCGACGACATGCAGCGGGTCGGCGTCCCGATCGCCGACCTCCTGGCCGGGATCTACGGCTCCTTCGGAGTCCTCGCCGCCCTGCTCGAACGCGAACGCACGGGCCGGGGCAAGGTCGTGCGCACCTCGCTCATCGCCGGCATGGTCGGCGTCCACGCCTTCCAGGGCACCCGCGCCACCGTCGCCGGCGAGGACCCGCTGCCCGGCGGCAACCACCACCCGTCCCTGTCCCCGTACGGGCTCTTCAAGTGCCGGGGCGGGGCCGTGCAGATCTCGGTCGGCAACGAGAGCCTGTGGCAGCGGTTCTGCGCGGCCTTCGACATCGATCCCGCCACCGAGGGCATGTCCGACAACGCCGCCCGGGTGGCCAACCGCTCGGAAGTCATCGAGCTCATCGAGTCGAAGTTCTCCGCCTACGAGGCCCCGGCCCTGCTCGAGAAGCTCAGCGCCGCCGGCATCCCCGCGGGCACCGTGCGGACGCTGCAGGAGGTCTACTCCTGGGACCAGGCGCTGTCGCAGGGACTCAAGATCTCCGTCGACCACCCCGTCCTCGGCGACATCGACCTGCCCGGACCGCCGCTGCGCTTCTTCGACGCCCACGGCGAGGCCGAGGTCGAGACGACGAGGAGGGCCCACGAGGCCCCACCGCTGCTCAACGAGGACGCCGACTCGATCCTCGCCTGGCTCGATTCCGGCGACTGAGACTCTCGACGGCATTCGCTTTTCGAAGACAAGGAGACAGCAGTGGGAGCACGACTGAACGCGCACGAGCTCATCGACATCGTCGTCGACGAGGGCTCGTACCGGTCCTGGGACACGACCCCGATCACCCCGGCCGGCGGGATCTCGGACGACTACGCGGCGGAGCTGGCCGCCGCCCGGGAGAAGTCCGGCGTCGACGAATCGATCCTCACCGGTGAGGGCACCGTCCACGGCCGCCGGGTCGCCGTGGTCGTCGGGGAGTTCCGCTTCCTCGCCGGTTCGATCGGCGTGGCCGCGGCCCAGCGGCTCGTCGATGCGATCGAGCGCGCCACCCTCGAGGGCCTGCCGCTGCTGGCCGGCCCCGCCTCCGGGGGAACCCGGATGCAGGAGGGCACGGTCGCGTTCCTGTCGATGGTCAAGATCACCAACGCCGTCGTCGCCCACCGGCGGGCGGGACTGCCCTACCTCGTCTACCTCCGCCACCCCACCACCGGCGGCGTCTTCGCCTCCTGGGGATCGCTGGGACACGTCACCGTGGCCGAGACCGGTTCGCTCATCGGCTTCCTCGGCCCCCGCGTGTTCGAAGCGCTCTACGGGGAGAAGTTCCCGGAGAACGTGCAGACCGGGGAGAACCTCCACCGGCACGGCATCATCGACGCCGTGATCGGGCCCGACCGCATCCACACCACCGTCGCCCGCGTCCTCGACGTGCTGATGGGCGCCAAGGAGGTCCCCGCCGCGGTCGCCGATCCCGACACCCGCCCCGCCTCCGTCGACCCCGACTCCGACGCCTGGGCCGCGATCACCCGCTCCCGGCGGCCCGAGCGTCCGGGCGTGCGCGACCTGCTGCGGACCGCGGCCAACACCGTCCTGCCCCTCAACGGCACAGGTGAGGGGGAGAAGGACCCGGGCCTGCTGCTGGCGCTGGCGAAGTTCGGCTCCGCCCCGTGCATCGTCCTCGGCCAGGACCGCTTCCGGCAGGACTCCCGCGCCCCGCTGGGCCCGGCGGCCCTGCGGGAGGCCCGCCGCGGCATGCGACTGGCCGCCGAGCTCGACCTGCCGCTCGTGACCATCATCGACACCCCCGGCGCGGCCCTGTCGAAGTCCGCCGAGGAGGGCGGAATGGCCGGTGAGATCGCCCGCAGCCTGGCGGAGCTGGCCAACCTCGACGCCCCCTCGGTGTCCCTGATCATGGGCGAGGGGTCCGGCGGGGGAGCCCTCGCGCTGATCCCGGCCGACCGGGTGCTCAGCGCCGAGAACGGCTGGCTGTCCCCGCTGCCGCCCGAGGGCGCCTCGGCGATCGTCCACCGGACCACCGAGCGCGCCGCCGAGATGGCCCAGAGCCAGGGCGTCCACGCCCCGATGCTGCTGCACACCGGTGTCGTCGACCGGATCATCGCCGAGCACCCCGACGCCAGCGACGAGCCGCTCGACTTCGTCACCCGGGTCGGAGCGACCCTCGAGCACGAGCTCATCGCCCTCATGCGCGAACCCTCCGCCCGTCGCCTCGGCCGCCGGATGGACCGGTACCGCCGGCTCGGCATCGAGAAGGAGGCCTGAGTGGTCGCCGTCAGGATCATCCCCTGCCTCGATGTCGACGAGGGGCGCGTCGTCAAGGGCGTGCGCTTCACGGGGCTGCGCGACGCCGGCGACCCCGTCGAGCTCGCCGCCGCCTACGGGGCCTCGGGCGCCGACGAGCTGACGTTCCTCGACGTCACCGCCAGCAGCGGCAACCGCGAGACCGTCCACGACATCGTCCGCGCCTGCGCCGAGCAGGTGTTCATCCCGCTGACCGTGGGCGGGGGAGTCCGCAGCGTCGCCGACGTCGACCGGCTCCTGCGCGACGGCGCCGACAAGGTCTCGGTCAACACCTCGGCGGTGGCGAACCCGGGCCTGATCAGCGACATCTCCCGGCACTTCGGCAACCAGGTGCTCGTCCTGTCCCTCGACGCCAGGCGCAGCCCGGCCGCGGACTCCGGGTTCGAGGTCACCATCCGCGGTGGGCGGGAGGGAACCGGCCGGTGCGCGATCGACTGGATCCGCGAGGCCTCCGACCGCGGTGTCGGCGAGGTGCTGCTCAACTCCATCGACGCCGACGGCACCCGCGACGGATTCGACCTCGAGCTCGTCGCCGCGGCCCGCGCGGCCGTGGACCTGCCCCTCATCGCCTCCGGCGGGGCGGGCCGCATCGAGCACTTCGCCCCGGCGGTGGCCGCCGGGGCGAACGCCCTGCTCGCGGCCAGCGTGTTCCACTTCGGCACCCTGTCCATCGCCGAGGTGAAGGCGGCCCTGCGCGCCGAAGGGATCGAAGTCCGATGACCGACGTCGACGCCACCCCCGAGAACTGGCGCGAGCTGATCACCTTCAACCAGGCCGGGCTGATCCCCGTCGTCGTGCAGGAGACCACCAGCCGCGAGGTGCTGATGCTCGCCTGGATGGACCTCGAGGCGGTCGAGCGGACACTGAGCAGCGGCCGCGCCGTGTACTGGTCGCGGTCGCGGCAGGAGCACTGGGTCAAGGGCGAGACCTCGGGCAACATCCAGCGCGTGGTCTCGCTGGGCCTCGACTGCGACGCCGACGCCCTGCTCCTCGAGGTCGAGCAGACCGGGCCCGCGTGCCACACCCTGACCCCCACCTGCTTCACCGGCAGGACCATCAGCACCGACCGGCCGGGGACGAACCGGCGAACCGAGGACGAGAAGTGACGACCGACAGAATCAGCCCCAGCCTCGAGGAGTTCCGCGCCCTCGGCGCCGAGCACCGGCTCGTGCCGGTGCACACCAGCGTCCTCGCCGACGCGGAGACGCCGCTGAGCCTCTACCGCAAACTCACCGACGGCGGCCCGGGCAGCTTCCTGTTCGAATCCGCGGTCTCCGGGGCCTGGGCCCGCTACTCCTTCATCGGCTCCGCGCCTGTGGCCACGCTGCGCTCGGAGAGGGACGGCTTCGGCTGGGAGGGCACCCCGCCCGTCGGCGTTCCCACCGCCGGCAGCGTCCTCGACGCCGTCACCGCGACGCTGAGACTCCTCGCCGTCGACGGCTCCGACCACACCCTGCCGCCGATGGTCTCCAGCCTCGTCGGCTACTTCGGCTGGGACATCGTGCGCGAATTCGAGAAGCTCGGCGCTGCCCGGGCCAACGAGCACCACCTGCCCACGGTGCAGCTGATGATCCCCGGCGACATCGCCGTCTACGACCACTACACGGGAATGGTCACCCTGGTCGCGAACGTGTTCAACGTCGACGGCGCCGACACCGGCATCGACGAGGCCCACGCGGCGGGAGCGGCCCGGGTCGAGGCGATGCTCGCCCGCCTCAGCGCGCCCGCGCCCGCGGCGATCTCCACCCCCCGCTTCCCGGCGCCCGAGGTGGCCACCCGGACCGACCCGGAGGCCTACCTCGATGCGGTGCTGCGGGCCAAGCAGGACATCGTCGACGGGGAGATCTTCCAGGTCGTGCTCGGTCAGCGCTTCGACACCCCGTGCGCGGCCGACCCGCTCACCGTCTACCGGATGCTGCGCCATTCCAATCCCAGCCCGTTCATGTACCTGCTCAACCTCCGCGACGACGAGGGACGCCCGGTGAGCATCGTCGGCTCCTCGCCCGAGGCCCTGGTCACGGTCCGCTCCGGCACCGTCGTCACCCACCCCATCGCGGGGTCGCGGCCGCGCGGAGCCGGCGCCGAGGAGGACGCGCGGCTCGCCCGTGAGCTCCTCGCCGACGGCAAGGAGAGAGCCGAGCACCTGATGCTCGTCGACCTCGCCCGCAACGACCTCGCCAAGGTGTGCCGGGCCGGCACCATCGACGTCAGCGAATTCATGGAGATCGAGCGGTTCAGCCACATCATGCACATCTCCTCGACGGTGCGCGGTGAGCTCGCTCCCGGGTACGGCGCCGTCGACGTGCTCCGGGCCGCCTTCCCCGCCGGGACCCTCTCGGGCGCGCCGAAGCCGCGCGCCCTGCAGATCATCGACGAGCTCGAGGTCGTCGGCCGCGGACTCTACGGCGGGGTGGTCGGCTACATGTCGTTCAACGGCGACCTCGACCTGGCGATCGCGATCCGCACCGGGGTCCTGCGGAGCGGCGTGATGAGCGTCTACGCCGGCGGCGGTATCGTCGCGGACTCGGTGCCCGAACTCGAGTACCAGGAGTCGCGGAACAAGGCCGCGGCCGTGCTCGCGGCCGCTGCCGCCGCCGCGGCCCTGCAGAAGCCGGACGCGGAATGAGGATGTCCAAGTCCCGCGGAGTCCTCATCGTCCTCGTCCTCGCCGGCATCCTGTGGGCGCTGAGCCTGAGCACCTGGCAGGCCGGAGTCACCGGCGGGGACACCCTCGGGCCCACCGGGGTCGCCGTCCCCGACCAGGACGCCGCCGGCCGGGCCTCGCCGGTGGCGACCTCGTGCGTGGCGATCATCGCCGTGTGCGGGCTGCTCGCCGCCATGCTCGGCCGGATCGGGCGGTTCCTCGTCCTCGGACTCGCCGGGCTCGCCGCGCTCGGCTACGCGGGGACCGCGCTGAGCACGCTGCTGCGCCCGGGCGCGTCCGGCTGGCCGGCGGCCGGACTGGTCGCCGGGATCTGCGCGGCCGGAGCCATCGCGAGTGTGATCTTCGCCTCGGCGAGGTGGACGAACTCCAACCGCTACGACCGCGACGCCCGCTCGCGACCCGCAGCCGCGGCGGGCGAATTCGACTCGACCGCCACCTGGGACGCGCTCTCGCGTGGGGACGACCCCGAGGCGGAGAGCCACGACCCCGACGTGGAGAGCCACGATCCCGACGCGGACGACCGGGTCCGCGGCGACCGCGGCCGCGGCGACGGCCCTGACGACGGTCCCGGAAACCGCGGGGACGGCCCAGACGACGATCGGTGAAACGGTCCCGGCGGAGACGATCCGAGCCCCCGGAACCGGCGACCGGGTCGATACGGCCCCCGTCGTCGAAGCGTGTCACAATTAGAGGAAAGAACAACCAGCTTGAGAAGGAGCATCATGTCGCAATCCGTCGCTCGCAACGGCGCCACCGATCTCGACAAGTCGACGATCGACTACTCCGTCATCGCCGACCCCGGTCACGGCAACTCGGTCGCCGCGTGGACCGGTGTGACCATCATGCTCATCGGCATCACGGTCGGCTGCGTGGGCTTCACGATCCACAACCCCATGGTCACCTACATCGCCATCGGGATCGTCGCCGTCGGCCTCATCGTCGGCCTGATCATGCGCGCCATGGGCCTGGGCAACAAGCCGTCCGAGCGCAGGCCGAACCCGCGCACCCGATGACGGTCCTCGACGACATCGTCGCCGGCGTCCGGGAGGACCTGGAGGCCAGGCGCCGCCGAGTCGGCCTGAACGAGATGATCGACCGCGCCCGGGCCGCCGCGCCCGTGCGCGAGTTCGACCTCGACGCCGACTTCTCGGTCATCGCCGAGGTCAAGCGCCGCTCACCCTCCCGCGGTGACCTCGCGCCCATCGCCGAACCGGGCCGGCTGGCCGGGCTCTACGCCGCCGGCGGGGCACGGGCGATCAGCGTGCTGACCGAGGGCCGGCGCTTCTCCGGCAGCCTCGCCGACCTCGACGAGGTCCGCGCCGCCGTCGACATCCCGATCCTGCGCAAGGACTTCATGGTCGACGAATACCAGTTCTACGAGGCCCGGGCCCACGGCGCCGACCTGGTGCTGCTCATCGTCGCCGCCGTGGACCCGGGCCAGCTGCGCGACTACCTCGACCTCGCACACGAACTCGGCCTCACGGCCCTGGTCGAGACCCACGACGCGGCCGAACTCGAGGTCGCCGCCGCGCTCGACGCGCGACTGATCGGGATCAACACCCGCAACCTCAAGGACCTCAGCGTCGACACCGACCGCTTCGCGCCCCTGGCCGAGCTCGCCCCGGCCGGCTGCACCCTCGTCGCCGAGTCCGGCGTGTCGGGACTGACCGAGGTCGAGGCCTACGCCCGGGCCGGAGCGCATGCGGTGCTCGTCGGCGAGGCCCTGGTCAAGGACGGCGACCCCCAGGCAGCGGTCACCCGCTACACCTCGACCGGGGCGAGCATCCGCCAGACCATGATCCGGTCCCGGTGACCACCCACCACAACGAAGGACAGCAATGACCGACCTGAGTCAGGAACAGGGACCCTACTTCGGTCCCTTCGGAGGCAGATTCATCCCCGAGGCGCTGATCCCCGCCTTGGACGAGATCGAGGAAACCTGGCGCAAGTCGCAAGTCGATCCCGCGTTCACCGAGGAGCTGCTCGAACTCCAGCGCAGCTACATCGGCCGGCCCAGCCTGCTCACGGAGGCCACCCGGTTCTCCGCCCACTGCGGCGGCGCCCGCGTGTTCCTCAAGCGCGAGGACCTCAACCACACCGGCAGCCACAAGATCAACAACGCCCTCGCCCAGGCCCTGCTGGCCAAGCGGATGGGCAAGACCCGGCTGATCGCCGAGACCGGAGCCGGCCAGCACGGCGTCGCCACCGCCACCGCCGCGGCCCTGCTCGACATGGAGTGCGAGGTCTACATGGGCGAGGAGGACACCGCTCGCCAGGCGCTCAACGTCGCCCGGATGCGCCTGCTCGGAGCCAAGGTCAACGCCGTGAGCAACGGCACCCGCACGCTCAAGGACGCGATGAACGAGGCAATGCGCGACTGGGTCGCCAACGTCGCCCGGACCCATTACGTCATCGGCACCGTGGCCGGGCCGCACCCGTTCCCCGCCATGGTCCGCTCCTTCCAGCGGGTCATCGGCGATGAGGCCCGCGGCCAGATCCTCGAGGCCGCCGGGCGCCTGCCCGACGCCGTCTGCGCCTGCGTCGGCGGCGGCTCGAACGCGATGGGCATCTTCGCCGCCTTCCTCGCCGACACCGAGGTCAGGATCTACGGCTTCGAGGCCGGCGGGGAGGGAGTCGAGACCGGTCGTCATGCCGCCCGCTTCTCCGGCGGACGCCCCGGCGTCCTCCACGGCTCGGCCACCTACATCCTCCAGGACGAGGACGGCCAGACCCGCGCCTCGCATTCGATCTCCGCGGGCCTCGACTACCCGTCCGTGGGTCCCGAGCACTCCTACCTCCACGACACCGCCCGCGTCATCTACGAACCGGTCGTCGACGAGGAGGCGATGGAGGCGGTGCGGCTGCTCTCGCGCACCGAGGGCATCATCCCCGCCATCGAATCCGCCCACGCCCTGGCCGGCGCGATGCGCGTCGGGCGCGAGCTCGGACCTGAGGCGCTGCTGCTGGTCAACCTCTCCGGCCGCGGCGACAAGGACATGACCACGGCGGCCAAATGGTTCGACTACTTCGACGAAGGAGCAGTTCAGGTATGACAACGCGCGGAGCCCGGACGGGCGCCACCCTCGACGCCGTCGACGAGCGGGGGGCCAAGGCCGCCCTCATCGGCTACCTGCCCGTCGGCTTCCCCTCCCTCGAGGGATCGATCGAGGCCATGGTCGAGCTCGTGCGCTCCGGCGCCGACATCGTCGAGGTCGGCATGCCCTACTCGGATCCCGGCATGGACGGTCCCGTCATCCAGCACGCCGCCGAGCGCGGACTCGCCAACGGCGTCCGGACCAGGGACGTGTTCACCGCGGTGTCGGCGGTCGCCGAGGCGGGCGGCACCGCCGTGGTGATGAGCTATTGGAACCTCGTCCTGCAGTACGGGGTCGAGGCCTTCGCCCGCGACCTCGACTCCGCCGGCGGGGCCGGGATCATCACTCCCGACCTGATCCCCGACGAGGCCGACGACTGGCTCGCCGCCTCCGATGCCCACGACCTCGACCGGATCTTCCTCGCCGCCCCCTCGTCGACGCCGGAGCGGATCGCGACGATCGTCGAGTCCAGCCGCGGATTCGTCTACGCCGCCTCGACCATGGGCGTGACCGGAGTCCGCTCCGAGGTCGACCACCACGCCCGGGACCTCGTGTCCCGGCTCAAGGACGCCGGCGCCGCCCGCGCCTGTGTCGGCCTCGGCGTGTCCACCGGGGAGCAGGCGGCCGAGGTGGCCGACTACGCCGACGGCGTCATCGTCGGCTCCGCCCTCGTCAGGGCACTCGAGAACGGCGGCGTCGCCGAACTCGCCGCCCTCACCGAGCAGCTCGCCGAAGGCTGTGCATGAGCGATCACCTCGCCGCGATCCCCTCGCCCGCGTGGAGCGGATTCAGCCTCGGTCCGCTGACCATCCACGCCTACGCCCTGTGCATCCTGACCGGGATCATCCTCGCCCTGTGGCTGACCTCCCGGCGCTGGCGCGCGAGGGGCGGGCACGAGGACGACCTGTGGAACATCGCCATCATCACGGTCCCGGCCGGGATCATCGGCGGTCGGATCTACCACGTCTTCTCCAGCCCCGACCCGTACTTCGGCCCGGGCGGGAACCCGATCGATGCGTTCAAGATCTGGAACGGAGGGCTCGGCATCTGGGGCGCCGTGGCCCTGGGAATGCTCGCGGCCTGGGCCGTCGCCCGTCATCAGGGGATCAGGATCCTGCCGTTCCTCGACGCCGCGGCCCCCGGGCTGATCCTGGCCCAAGCGGTGGGGCGGTGGGGCAACTGGTTCAATCAGGAGCTCTTCGGCGCCCCCACCACGGCGCCCTGGGGGCTGGAGATCGACAAGTACATCGGCGGGGAGCTCAACCCCAACTGGCCGGATCCCGCCCTGCCCGCCGACACGCTCTTCCACCCGACGTTCCTCTACGAGTCGGTGTGGAACCTCATCGGCTGCCTCGTCCTCATCGTCGCCGCGAAGCGGTTCCGACTCGGCCACGGGCAGGTCTTCGCGCTCTACATCTGCTACTACACCCTCGGCCGCGTCTGGATCGAGGCCCTGCGCATCGACGACGCCGAGCTCGTCCTCGGGCTGCGGCTCAACATCTGGACCTCGATCCTCGTCTTCGCGATCGGGCTGATCTGGTTCGTCCTCTCCCGCCGCAGGCACCCGGAACCCGAGACCGAGGTCTACCTCCCCGGCGCCCGAGCCCTGGACGGGCGCGACGACGACGGGGGACCGGCGAATCACGACGGCGCGGGGCGCGCCGCTGACGCGGACCCGGATGCGGGGCGGACCCCGTCGGAGGGGAGCCCGGAGGAGTCCGGGCCGTCCGAGCCCGGAGCCGAGGACCGGCGGCGGAGGACCGGCGACGGTGACGAACGGCGGGGATTCGGGTTCTTCGGAGCCGTCACCTCGGCGATCTCGATCATCCCCGACGTCGCGAACAGGGGCCGCGGGAACCGCGACGACCAGCAGCGCTGAAGGGGCGGGCGGCCGCGCGGAGCGGTCGCCGGCACCCGGCAGGCGCACTCGCACACGGCAGGCGCACTCGCAC
>JAPSIC010000030.1:0-8087 GCA_031179165.1 Brevibacterium sp. | reverse complement strand
CGGCAGGCGCACTCGCACACGGCAGGCGCACTCGCACCCGGCCGGGGCCCTGCCGCACACCGGCAGGGGACCTTGCCAGTGCACGGTGAGCAGGCGGGCGCCGATTCGGTCCTGCCCGTCCCCGCGTGAGCGAGCAGATTCCACACGTTGAGACATTTTGGTCCGTTAATCGGTCCTTTTCGAATTCGGTGCCCGGGGCACCCCCGGTGTAGGTTAAGAAGCCGACAGTGAGAACCACGTCACTTCTGCGTCGATGGACGATCTCCGCGAGACGCATCCGCACAGCCAGGTCAGGACAACGTCGTCTTCTGGAAGAACCAACTATGTGAAGGCAGCCGATGTCCCACTCATCGACCCCGACAGCACCGACCCGCACCGGTCTCTACGATCCCGCCCTCGAACACGACAACTGCGGCCTCGCGCTCATCGTCCGCTACCGCGGCGGCCCCGACCACGAGGTCGTCGCGCAGGCCCTCGAGGCGCTGCGCAAGCTCGAGCACCGCGGCGGCATCGGCTCCGATGAGGGCACCGGGGACGGCGCCGGCATCACCGTCCAGGTTCCCGACTCCTTCTTCCGTCGCCAGCTCGCCGACGTCCTGCCCGAACCCGGGGGCTACGCGGTGGGCACGGCGTTCCTCGACCCGGACGCGAACGAGGCGCAGGAGGACCTGTTCGCCCGCATCGCCG
Source organism: Brevibacterium sp. (assembly GCA_031179165.1). GTDB lineage: Bacteria > Actinomycetota > Actinomycetes > Actinomycetales > Brevibacteriaceae > Brevibacterium. The sequence goes on along the minus strand of JAPSIC010000030.1, from coordinate 7,400 downwards.
CCGAGGAGGGGCTGCGGATCCTCACCTGGCGTGAGGTCCCGCACGATGCGTCGATCCTCGGCGACATCGCGCGCCGGACCCAGCCCCTGCTCAAGCAGGTCTTCCTCGTCGGCGCGCCGGAGTCACCCACGGCCGACCAGGACGACCTCGAACGCCGCGCCTTCCTCGCCCGCAAGCGGATCGGCAACCACGGGCTCTACTTCCCGTCCCTGTCGAGCCGGACCCTGACGTACAAGGGGATGCTCTCGACCGCTCAACTCGGCGCGTTCTACCCCGACCTGAGCGACCCCGGCTTCTGCTCCCGGATCGCGCTCGTCCACTCCCGCTTCTCCACCAACACCTTCCCCTCGTGGAAGCTCGCGCAGCCGTTCCGGCTGATCGCCCACAACGGCGAGATCAACACCGTGCGCGGCAACCGGAACTGGATGCGGGCGCGGGAATCGGCCCTCGGCTCCGAGCTGCTCCAGCCCGCCGGCGCGCACGCGCTGCCCGATCCCGGACTCGAGCGGATCAGCCCGGTGATCCCGCCGGACACCTCCGACTCCGGTTCGTTCGACACCGTGCTCGAGCTCATGGTCGCCGCCGGCCGCTCGCTGCCGCAGGCGCTGCTGATGATGATCCCCGAGGCCTGGGAGAACAACCCGGGCATGGGGGAGGCGCGCCGGGCCTTCTACGAGTACCACTCCCAGCTGATGGAGCCGTGGGACGGACCCGCCTGCGTGGCCTTCACCGACGGGCGGATCGCCGGCGCCGTGCTCGACCGCAACGGGCTGCGCCCGGCCCGCTACACCATGACCGAGGACACCGTGGTCCTGGCCAGCGAATCTGGAGTCGTCGACCTCGACGAATCCCGGATCGTGTCCCGCGGGCGCCTCACCCCGGGCCGGATGTTCCTCGTCGACACGGTGGAGGAGCGGATCGTCTCCGACACGGAGATCAAGAACCAGCTCGCCGCCGAGCACCCCTACGACGAGTGGGTCGCGCAGTCCTCGAAGCGCCTCGGCGAACTGCCCACCCGCGTCCACATCACGCACCCGCAGTCCTCGGTGCGCCGCCGCCAGCGGACCTTCGGCTACACCGAGGAGGAGCTGCGCCTGCTCATCTCCCCGATGGCCGAGACCGGGGCCGAACCCCTCGGGGCGATGGGCACGGACACCGCGATCGCCGCCCTGAGCACGCGCCCGCGGCTGCTCTTCGACTACTTCTCCCAGAACTTCGCGCAGGTGACGAACCCGCCGCTCGACTCGATCCGCGAATCCGTGGTGACGTCGATGGCCGCCGCCATCGGCCGGGAGGGCAACCTGCTCGAGAACGACCGGCCCGATTCGATGCACATCCTGCTCGACCGGCCGGTCATCGACAACGACGAGCTCGCCGCCATCGTCCACCTCAGGGGCGCCCACCTCGGCGTCGGCATCGACCGGCCGACCACGGTGCTGTCGGGGCTGTTCCCCGTCCGCGGCGGCGAGCGGGCGATGGAGGAGCGGATCGAGGAGATCTGCGCCGAGGCCGATGCGGCGATGGACGCCGGGGCGATGTTCCTCGTCATCAGCGACCGCGACTCGAGCTCCGAGCGCGCCCCGATCCCGTCCCTGCTGCTCACCTCCGCCCTCCACCACCACCTCGTGCGCCGGCGCTGCCGGACCCGGGCGAGCATCGTCGTCGAGGCCGGCGACGTGCGTGAGGTCCACCACGTCGCGACCCTGCTCGGCTTCGGCGCCTCCGCGGTCAACCCGTACCTGGTGATGGAGACCGCCGAGGTGCTCGTGCGGACCGGCCGCGTCACGGCCGTCGATCAGGAGCGGGCCGTGGCCAACATCCTCGACGCGCTCAACAAGGGCCTGATGAAGATCATGTCGAAGATGGGCATCTCCACCGTGCAGTCGTACAAGGGCGCCCAGACCTTCGAGGCGCTCGGCCTCTCCGACGCCTTCATCTCCCGGTTCTTCACCGGCACCCCGCACCAGCTCGGCGGTCACGGGATCGAGAGGATCGCCGCCGACGTCCTCGCCCGGCACGCCGACGCCTACCGCGACGACCGGCCCCGGCCCGCCCACCGCGAACTCGAGATCGGCGGGGAGTACCAGTGGCGCCGGGAGGGACCCGGTCACCTGTTCAACCCCGAGACCGTGTTCCGGCTCCAGCACGCCACCGCCTCGGCGCGCTACGACATCTTCAAGCAGTACACCGCCGCGGTCGACGACCAGGCGCGGGAGCTGATGACCCTGCGCGGCCTGTTCCGCTTCGTCCCGAAGTCCTCGGGCCCGGTCGACATCAGCGAGGTCGAGGACGTCGGCGAGATCATGAAGCGGTTCTCCACCGGAGCGATGAGCTATGGATCCCTGTCGCAGGAGGCCCACGAGACCCTGGCGATCGCGATGAACCGGATCGGCGGGAAGTCGAACACCGGTGAGGGCGGCGAGGACGCGGAGCGGCTGCTCGATCCCGAACGCCGTTCGGCGATCAAGCAGGTCGCCAGCGGCCGCTTCGGGGTGACCAGCCACTACCTCACGGCGGCCGACGACATCCAGATCAAGATGGCCCAGGGCGCCAAACCCGGGGAGGGAGGCCAGCTGCCCGGGGAGAAGGTCTACCCCTGGATCGCGCGGACCCGGCACGCCACTCCCGGGGTCGGGCTCATCTCACCCCCGCCCCACCACGACATCTACTCGATCGAGGACCTCGCCCAGCTCATCCACGACCTGGGGCGGGCCAACGCCCGCGCCCGGGTGCACGTCAAACTGGTGTCGGGGATCGGGATCGGGACGGTCGCGGCCGGAGTGACCAAGGCCGGCGCCGATGTCGTGCTCGTGTCCGGGCACGACGGCGGCACCGGGGCCAGCCCGCTCAACTCGCTCAAGCACGCCGGCACCCCGTGGGAGCTGGGGCTGGCCGAGACCCAGCAGACCCTCGTCCTCAACGGGCTCCGCCACCGGGTCAGCGTCCAGGTCGACGGCCAGCTCAAGACCGGCCGCGACATCGTCATCGCGGCCCTGCTCGGGGCGGAGGAGTACGGGTTCGCCACCTCGGCGCTCGTCGTCGCCGGCTGCGTCCTGATGCGCGTGTGCCACAAGGACACCTGCCCGGTCGGGGTGGCCACCCAGAACCCCGTCCTGCGGGAGCGGTTCCACGGCAAGGCCGAGCACGTCGTCAACTTCTTCACCTTCCTCGCCACCGAGGTCCGCGAGCTGCTCGCCGAACTCGGGTTCCGCAGCCTCGACGAGGCGATCGGCGCCGTCGAGCACCTCGCCATCGACCCCGACCGGGCCCGGGCCCTGGCCCCCGAGCTCGACCTGTCCCCGATCCTCACGTCCCCGCGCCCGGTCTCCGGCGACGCGCCCGGGGTCCGCCGCAGCGCCGGGCACCGGCAGCGGGACTTCAGCGCCGAGCTCGATGCCCGGCTGCTCGAGCGGGTCGGCGATGCCGTCACCGCCGGTCTGCCGGTGCGGGTGGGCGCGGAGGTCGTCAACACCGACCGCAGCGTCGGCACCCTGCTCGGCCACCACCTCACCCTCGCCCACGCCGCGGCGGGACTGCCCGACGACACGATCACCGTCGACCTGCACGGCACCGCCGGGCAGTCCCTCGGGGCGTTCCTGCCGGCCGGCATCACGCTCAGCCTCACCGGCGACGCCAACGACTACGTCGCCAAGGGGCTCTCCGGCGGCATCGTCACGGTCCGTCCCCACCCTCAGAACCCGGGCCGCCCCGAGCACAACGTCATCGCCGGCAACGTGCTCGCCTACGGGGCGACGGCCGGCCGGCTGTTCGTCTCCGGGCAGGTCGGGGAGCGCTTCCTCGTGCGCAACTCCGGCGTCGAGGCCGTCGTCGAGGGCATCGGCGACCACGGGCTCGAGTACATGACCGGGGGAGTGGCCGTCATCCTCGGACCGACGGGACGCAACTTCGCCGCGGGCATGTCCGGGGGCGTGGCCTACGTCCTCGACTTCAACCCCAGCCGGCTCAACCCCACGGAGCGGGCGGCCGGGGTGTTCCGGTTCACCGGCGTGTCCGGAGAGGACATGAGCGTGCTCACCCGGCTCCTCGACGAGCACACCCGGCGCACCGACTCGCCGCTGGCCGGCGAGCTGCTGACCGGGCTGAGCCGCGGGGACGACGTGCTGTCGAGATTCACGAAGATCATTCCCGTCGCCTACTCGCAAGTGGTGGGCATCCAGGCCGAGACGGTCGCCGCCGGGGGCGCCCCCGACGGGGACGAGGCCTGGGCGAAGATCCTGGAGGTGACCCGTGGCTGATCCGCGCGGTTTCATGAAGGTGCCGAACCGGGAGCTCCCGGCCCGCCGCCCCGTCCCCATCCGCCTGCTCGACTACCGGGAGGTCTACGAGGCCGGCGACGGCGAGCAGCTGCGCCGGCAGGCCTCGCGCTGCATGGACTGCGGGATCCCGTTCTGCCATCAGGGCTGCCCGCTGGGCAACCTCATCCCCGAGTTCAACGACGCGATGTACCGCGGAGAGCTCGAGCGCGCCGTCGAGGTCCTCCACGCGACGAACAACTTCCCCGAATTCACCGGCCGCGCCTGCCCGGCCCCGTGCGAGAACGCCTGCGTGCTCGGCATCAACCAGCCGGCCGTGACGATCAAGCAGGTCGAGGTCAGCATCGTCGACCAGGGCTTCGAACGGGGCCTGATCCAGCCGGTGATCCCCGACCGCATCACCGGGCACACGGTCGCGGTGGTCGGGTCGGGTCCGGCGGGCCTCGCCGCCGCCCAGCAGCTCACGCGGGCCGGGCACACCGTCGTCGTGTTCGAGCGCGACGACCGGATCGGGGGCCTGCTCCGCTACGGCATCCCCGACTTCAAGCTCGAGAAGCACCACATCGACCGCCGGCTGGCCCAGATGCGGGCCGAGGGCACCCGGTTCGAGACCTCCGTGTCGATCGGGACCGACATCGCCTTCGAGGAGCTGCGCGCCCGGTTCGACGCCGTGGTCATGTGCACGGGAGCGACCGTGCCCAGGGACATGGACCTGCCGGGGAGGCAGGCGCAGGGGATCGAATTCGCGATGGACTACCTCGTCCCCTCCAACCGGGCCCAGGCCGGGGAGGAGGTCGACATCATCGACGCCGCCGGCAAGCACGTGATCATCATCGGCGGCGGCGACACCGGCGCCGACTGCCTGGGCACCGCCCTGCGGCAGCAGGCCGCGAGCGTGACGACCCTGGCCATCGGGGCGCAGCCGCCGGCCGAGAGGCCGCCCGAGCAGCCATGGCCGACGGTGCCGCGGATCTTCGAGGTCCAGACCTCCCACGAGGAGGGCGGGACCCGACGCTACCTGTCCTCGACGATCGGCTTCGACTCCGACGCCGCGGGACGGGTCACCGGCCTGCAGCTCTCCCGCACCCAGTTCGTCGACGGGGCGAGGATCCCGACGCCGGGCACCGAGCACACCCTGCCCGCCGATCTCGTGCTCCTGGCGCTGGGATTCTCGGGCCCCGAGACCACGAGCTTCGATCTCGCCACCGACCGCGGCAGGTTCACCCGGTCCGAGGACTACTCCGCCTCGGCCCCGGGAGTGTTCGTGGCCGGCGACGCCGGGCGCGGGCAGTCTCTCATCGTCTGGGCGATCGCCGAGGGGCGGGCCGCCGCGGCCGAGGTCGACGAGTACCTGATGGGCTCGACGCGCCTGCCCAGGCCGGTCGAGCCGACCGCGGCCGCGTTCAAGTGCTAGACTACATATATCGCAGTGTGGAAATAAATTTCCGCATTGTGGATTCTGTTTCCAAGACGAACGACCCGTCGCGGCGCTGAAGCCGAGTCGCGGTCCAGGTAGGGTGGTGTGCATGAGGCGTGCGAAGATTGTTGCAACATTAGGTCCGAACCAGAACTCCTACGAGGAGATCCGTGCCCTGGTCGACGAGGGCGTGGACGTCGCCCGATTCAACCTCAGCCACGGCAACCGCGACGAGCACGAGGAGAAGCTCGCCTGGGTCCGCCGGGCTGCGGCCGACACCGGCAGGGCCGTCGCGGTCCTCCTCGACCTGCAGGGTCCGAAGATCAGGGTCGGCAGGTTCGCCAACGGTGCCGAGGAGCTCGTCGAGGGCGCGACCTTCACCATCACGAGCCGCGACGTCCCCGGCACCTCCGAGATCGTCAGCACGACGCTGGCGACCCTGCCCGGCGATGTCTCCGTCGGCGATCCGCTGCTCATCGACGACGGGCGCCTGCGCCTGCGGGCGACGGAGGTCACCGAGACCGATGTCGTCACCGAGGTCGAGATCGGGGGGACGATCTCGAACAACAAGGGAATCAACCTCCCCGGCGTCCCGGTGTCGGTGCCGGCGCTGTCGGAGAAGGACGTCGAGGATCTCAAATGGGGTCTGCGCCTCGGCTTCGACTGGGTGGCGCTGTCCTTCGTCCGCAGCCCCGAGGACGCCGCCGACGTCCACGCGATCATGCGCGAGGTCGGCGTCAGCGCCCCGGTCATCGCCAAGCTCGAGAAGCCGCAGGCCGTCGAGCAGCTGGCCGAGATCATCGACGCCTTCGACGGGATCATGGTCGCCCGCGGCGACCTCGGCGTCGAACTCCCGCTCGAGCAGGTCCCGATCGTGCAGAAGCGCGCCGTCGAGCTCGCCCGCCGGCAGGCCAAGCCCGTCATCGTCGCCACCCAGATGCTCGAGACGATGATCGACAACGCCCGGCCGACCCGCGCCGAGGCCAGCGACTGCGCCAACGCCGTCCTCGACGGAGCCGACGCCCTCATGCTCTCCGGCGAGACCTCGGTCGGCGCGCACTGGATCGAGGCGATCCGGACCATGAGCCGGATCATCGAGTCCACCGAGGTCCACGGTCTCGACCGGATCCCCGCGCTGGGCACCGTCCCGCACACGAAGGGCGGGGCCGTGACGGCCGCGGCCGTGCGGATCGCCGAGCAGCTCGACATCGATCTCCTCTGCACGTTCTCCCAGACGGGGGACTCGGTGCGCCGGATGGCGAGGCTGCGCCCGGTGTGGCCGATCCTCGGCTTCACCCCCGACGCCCAGGTCCGTCACCAGCTGGCCCTGACCTGGGGTGTGCGTCCCTACCTCGTCAAGTCGGTGCGCCACACGGACCAGATGGCCCGGCAGGTCGATGCGGTGCTGCTCGCCGACGGCACCGCCCGCGAAGGCGATCAGAGCATCATCGTCGCCGGCTCCCCTCCCGGGATCCCCGGGTCGACGAACGCCCTGCGCATCCACACGATGGGCGATGCCGCGAAGGGCGTGGCCGCGGCCTACGAGGACGACTCGGACAACGAGGAGGACCCCCTGGCCGGGTACGGCATCGTCCCCGAGGCGCCGGCGACCAACGAGGTCCCCGTCGTCCCGGAGCCGCGGCACTGAGACACTGCTCAACACCATTTCACGGCCCCTGACTCCGGCGGTCGCCCCGACGGGGGCGGCC
>JAPSIC010000029.1 GCA_031179165.1 Brevibacterium sp. | reverse complement strand
ATCGGACTCAACGGCGCCGGCAAGACGACGGCCCTGCGGCTGCTGGCCGGACGGGCACGCCCCAACAGCGGGGTCGTCCGGGTCCTCGGGCACGACCCGACGGCGCTTCCTCCCGCGATCGCCTCCCGGTTCGGCCACGTCATCGGTGCCCCCTTGGTCTGGCCGGAGCTGACGGTGGTCGAGAACCTCATCTGCGCCGCCCGCCTCCATGGCCTGACCCGACGCAGCGCTGTGCTCAGGGCGAGCGCCGCCGTCGAGGCGATGGGCCTCGACCCCTGGCGAGAGGTCCGAGCCGGGGCCCTCTCGATGGGCAACCACCAGCGTCTGGGCATCGGCTGCGCGACGCTCCACCGACCCGCGGCACTGATACTCGACGAACCGACCAGCGCACTGGACCCGCGAGGGGTCGTCCTCGTCCGCGAACTCATCCGCGGCCTGGCCACCGAAGGGGCCGCGGTCCTCGTCTCCAGTCATCACCTCGACGAGGTCGCGCGGATTGCCGATGAGATCGTCGTGCTCCACGACGGGCGGGAGATCGGACGTTTGGAGCCCGGTGGCACCGACCTGGAGCAGAGGTTCTTCGCCATGGTGCTCGCAGCCGATCTCGCGGCCGATCGCCGCGGGTCCGAAAGCGGCGGGTCCGATGGCCGCGGGTCCGATCCGCGGGGGCGGTCATGAGCTCCGCCTCGGCCCTGGGGGCGGCTCTGACCGTCGAGGCCCTCAAACTGCGCCGCTCCCTGGTCGCGCGGGTGGCCGGAGCGCTGCTCATCGTGGTGGTGCCGACGGCGAGCGTGGGTGCGGTGGCCCTGGCCCGGTCGCCGCTGGCGGTGGGAGCCGCGGCGGTCAAGCTGACTCCGTACTCCTCCGGCGATCTCGTCACCACCCATTTCATGGTGTGCGCCCAAGTGCTGTCGGTCGCCACGCTGTTCGCCGGCGGATTCGTCCTGGCCCGGTCGTTCGGACGGGAGTTCGAGAGCGGGAGTGCGGGTGCGCTGTTCGCGCTGACGGTGCCGCGGGAGACGATCGCCCTGGCGAAGGCCCTCGTCGTGCTCGGGTGGATCGGGCTCTGCGTGGTCGTCACGGTGGCACTGACCCTGGCGGCCTCGGCCATGGTCGCTGTCGGTGCCGGCACCTCCCTCTCGGCTGCGGTCACCGGTGCGGGAGGCGCCCTCGTCTCGGGTCTTCTCGGCGCGGATCTGGCGCTGCCGTTCGGCTGGGTGGCGACGTCGACCCGCAGTCAGCTGGGCACGATCGGCGGTCTGGTCGGTGTCGTCGCCCTCACGCAGATCGTCGTGCTGCTCGGCGGTGGTGCCTGGTTTCCCTATGCCGTGCCCTCCCTGTGGGCGGGAATGGGCGGGCCGGCCGCGGCCGCCGCGATCGGTGGGCCGCACCTGCTGGTGACCGCGGCCGTCGCCCCTGTGTCACTCGTCATCATCGTCGGTTCGTGGCGGCGTCTGACCAAGGTGTGAGAGGCCGGCTCAGCCGCGTCGGTAGAGGAGGTAGAGGTAGCTGTCGTCGGAGGCGTAGGCGCGCTCGAGGTCGAGGTCCAGGGGCGAGGCGAACTCGGCGCCGCGGAGGATTCCCGTCCCATAGCCTCCGACCAGGGAGGGGTTTCGGGTCAGGCACAGTTCGTCGACCTGCCCGGCGCGCAGCAGGTCGGTGAACAGCCGGGGACCGCCCTCGCACACGATCCGCGAGTGGCCGCGGTGGCGCAGCAGCCGGAGCACGGCGGGAAGGTCGACGGTGGCCTCCCCGGCCGCGATCACCTCGGCGACCTCGGCCGCCCGCTGCCGGGCGTGGTTCGGGGCGTCGGCGGAGGTGACGATGATCGTCCGGGCCGATTCGGGGGCCTCGGCGAAGAGCGGGGAGTCGAAGTCGAAGTTGAGTCCGTGCGAGACGACGACGATCGGGGCGGTGGCGCTGCGTCCCGCTCGGACGTGCCGCCACTGGGGGGCATCCTCGGCGGGTCCATAGCCCTCGGTCCGGGCCGTTCCGGCGCCGACGATGATCACATCGGCCAGGGCGCGGTTGAGCGCCAAGAGCTGCCGGTCCCATTCGTTGGCCAGCCCGCCAGCGCGGCCCGACACCACGGCGGCGCCGTCGACGGAGGCGATGAACACCGCGCGCACCGTGTCCTCGGCGGGGAAGGCGAACGCCTCCTCGAGCGCGACGTCGGTTCGTGGCTCCGGCAGCAGCTGAGTCAGTCCCATGGTCCCGACGATACGCGGCGACCCCGCCAGGCGCGAGCAGAACACGGCGCGGTCGCAGGGGCAGAGTGCACGGCGTGCGGTCGCAGGGGCAGAGCCGAACGGTGGGGAGGCCTACACTGTTTCCATCGACGATGGGAGCATGCGATGACCGCGATCCGAGTCCGCCGCATCTATGACGACCCCGAGGCGAACGACGGCGCCCGGGTCCTCGTCGACCGTCTCTGGCCCCGCGGCATGACAAGGGAGCGCGCCGAACTGACCGACTGGTGCAAGGAGGTGGCACCGTCGACCGAGCTGCGGAAGTGGTACTCGCACGATCCGGACAGGTTCGACGAGTTCTCGCGCCGCTATCGCCGGGAGTTCGAGGACGAGGACCGCGCCGAGGCCCTGGCGCGACTGCGGGAGTACGCGCAGGAGGGCACGCTGACCCTGCTCACGGCGTCGAAGCGTGACGACATCAGTGAGGCCGCCGTGATCGCCGAGGTGCTCGGAGAGGGGAGGCGAACGCCATGAACGCCAGCCGATGCCATCGCACCCGACACCACTGGGCCGAGGGCGGCCGCGATGTCCGCGACGTCAGGACGCCGAGGAACCGTGTCCTCGGACCTCCCGGATCCGCGCGATCGCCGTCGCGACGAGCTCGGCGTTGCCCTGCGCCCGCCGCCCGTCGGGGAGGACCAGGGTGTCCTCGAGGCCGATGCGCGTGTCCAGCCCCCACCGGGCGGCCAGCTCGAGGGCCGGCCAGGTCGAGCGGTCCTCACCGTGGAGGAGGATCGGCAGCCCCGGCTCCGCCGCCCGCAGCCCTCCGACGAGTTCGGCTGTCAGATCGGAGATGGCGCCGGATTCTTCGAGGTCGGGCAGCTCGATGAGGACGCGCAGGCACCGGGACCGCGACGATGAGGCCAGCCACCGGTCGAGCCCGTCCCCGTGCCAGATTCCCGCCTCGACCCCGATGCCCCGGTCGATGAGGTGCTCGGCGACCTGGTCCGCCCCGTCCTCGTGCCAATTCACCGAGACGAAGTCGGGCAGGACCGTCCAGGTCCGCAGCGCCGCCAGTCGCTGCGCCACCGCCGGCGCCGCCCATGCGCCCGATGTCACTCCTATCGGCACGCGCGGGCACGCAGTCCGCATCGCCGCCACGAACCGGTCGAGGTCCTCCCCGGCCAGGCTGTCGTCGCCGGTGGGAGATTTGGGATGGACGTGCACGGCCCGGGCACCTGCCCCGATCGACGCCCGGGCCTCCTCGGCGATGGCCGTCGGATCGGCGGACAGGCGGGGATGCTCGGACGGGAGCCGGGCACCGTTGACGCAGACTTTGAGCATGCTCTCACGGTAACCCGGCCGAGCCGGACGAATAGACTGACGGCATGACGGCCTTCTTCGCCCTGCATGTTCCCGGGGACCCCTTCGTGCTACCGAACGCCTGGGACGTCGCCTCCGCCCTTGCTCTCGCCGAGGCGGGGTTCGCGGCCGTGGGGACGACGAGCCTCGGGGTCGCGGCGGCCGCCGGTCTCCCCGATGAACACGCCCTGACGAGGCAGAACAGTCTCGACCTGCTCGGCAGGATCGGCGCCTTCGAGCACACCCCGATGCTGTCGTGCGACATGGAGAACGGGTACAGCCGGGAGCCGGCGGCGGTCGCAGACGCCGTCGACGAGCTCGTGGAGGTCGCCTCGGCGATCTGCGGCATCAACCTCGAGGACTCGGCGTACGGCGCGGTCACCGACCCCGACGTCCACGCGGCGAAGATCCGCGCCGTCAAGGACCGCCATCCCGACCTGTTCGTCAACGCCCGCACCGACGTCTTCTGGACCGGGATGGATGACCTCGCCGAGGTGCTCGTCCGCATCGATCGCTACGCCGAGGCCGGCGCCGATGGGATCTTCGTCCCCGGAACACTCGACCTGAGCACGATCACGGCGATCACGGGGCACACCGACCTGCCCGTCAACGTCCTCGCGATCCCGGGACTGGATCGCACGCAGCTGGCGGGGGCCGGAGTCGCCAGGATCAGCACCGGCTCGCTGCTCTACCGCACCGCGTTGACCGCCGCCGTCAACGCGGCCTGCGGCTTGGCCGATCCCGCTGAGACCGTGCCGCGATCGACGTATTCGTACCCCGAGATCTGCGATATGGTCGCAGAGAGTCCGGGCCGCTGACCTGTCATCAGCGTCGACGCTCGGACGGTTGAGATCGGAGGAGCAGCCATGGCACAGCGTTTCAGAGTCGGCGACCACGTGAAGTGGAACTCCGAGGCCGGGATGGTCTCGGGACGGATCACCGCGGTCCACACCGAGGACTTCGACTACAAGGGCCACACCCGGCGGGCGACAGAGGACGAGCCCCAGTACGAGATCGCCAGCGACAAGACCGACCACGTGGCCGCGCACAAGGACTCCGCGCTGAGCCCGGCCGACGACGGCTGATGGCCGAGTCCACGTTCTTCACCATCGGGCATTCCAACCGCTCGATCGAGGAATTCATCGAGCTCCTGCAGGAGAACGCGATCGATCTCGTCGTCGACGTCCGCCGGCTTCCCGGGTCGAAGAAGTACCCGCAGTTCGACGAGGACTCCCTGGAGCAGTCGCTCGCGCAGTCCGGCATCGGCTTCCGCCGGCTGCAGGGGCTGACCGGCCGCCGTACGGTGAGCAGGGAGACTCCGTTCGAGGTCAATGCGTGGTGGAAGAACCGCAGCTTCCACAATTACGCCGACCATGCGCTGACCGAGGAGTTCCGCTCGAGCCTCGACGAACTCTGCGACTGGGGCAGGTCGGCCAGACCTGCGGTGATGTGCTCGGAGGCCGTGTGGTGGAGGTGCCACCGCAGGCTCATCGCCGACCACCTGCTGGCCCGCGAGCTCCCGGTCGAGCACATCCTCGGCAAGGGCCATGTCAAGCCCGCAGAGCTGAGCGCAGGCGCGGTCGTCGATGAGGACGGCATCGTGACCTACCCGGCGCCGGTGGAGAAGCCTGCGGACGCCACGGCATAGAATCGGCACCTGTGACGACCGCGCGTGATGTTCTGCTGGAGAAGGTGCTCGACTATTTCATCGGGCACGGAGTTCGTGATGTCAGCCTGCGCACTCTGGCCGCGAACATCGGCACGAGCCACCGGATGCTCATCTACCACTTCGGCTCTCGGGAGAAACTGCTGACGGCGGTGGTCGATCATATCTGGCACTCTCAGCACGAGATCCTGGAAGAGTTGGCCGACGCCCACCTCGACGATCCGGCCGAGGGTGCCTGGCAGTTCTGGCAGATCCTGGTCAGGGACAGCGCGGTCATGCCCCTGGTCTTCGAGCTCTCGGCCGCGGCGATGCAGGGCGCTCCCTGGAGAGAGTCCTTCCGGCAGGGTGCGGCACTCTACGTCGAGCGCCTCTCCCGCCGGCTCATCACCGCCGGAGTCGCAAAAGATCGGGCCGAGGTGCTGGCACGCACATGGGTGGCTGGGGTCCGCGGTGCTCTCTGGGAGCTGCGACTCACCGGTGACGTCGATGCCGCCAATGCCACCGTCCGGGCACTGTTCGACTCCACGTTCCCGACCTCCACCGGCTGACCCTCCGGGGACTGCCTTGGAGCCTGAAACCTCCTCTGGATGATGCCGTCCGCCGCGATGAGGTGCAGCACGGAATATCCGCAGCCGTTCGAGCAGCGCTGCCCCGGCGCGATCACCTGTGCTGAGGCAGCATCCTGCCGAGTCGATCTCTGGCTGCGGCCGCTCTGCCCTCAGCCAGGGCGACGCGGGTGACCATTCCCGAGGCAGCGCGAATCAGCTGTGGTGGGACCAACCGCTTGCGCGAGTAGCGAGAGAGTGCTTCCTCCGGTTGGTGCCGATTGAGCAGAGTTCCGAGGGCGACGGCATCACGGATCGCCTCGCAGGCCCCGCGGCCGAGGTTGGGAGTCATGGCGTGCGCCGCATCTCCGATGAGCACGGCGTTGCCCCGAACCAGCGAGCCGAGGCCTCGCGAGACGTGGATTCCGCTGACGATCGTCTGCTCTTCCGTCGCCTCGGCGAGGACATCGGCCACTCGTGAGGGGAAACCACGGGCGACATCCCGGACGTAGTCAAGCCCATCCCCGAGATCCTGGAAGCGCCGTCCGGGGAACGCGGTGAACCAGTTCGTCCGTGCACCCGGCAAGGGTGTGATCCCGTACAGCGTGCCCGAACCCCAGTACTCGCTGACCACTCCGTCAGACAGGTCGCGCTCGACCACACCTCGCACGACGGTTGCCCCGTGGACTCGAGCTGCACTGTCGCCACCCCAGTGATCACGCCGCACCACACCGCGCGCACCATCGGCTCCGACGATCACCTCGCCGGTCAGGGACCGAGAATCGTCGATCTCTTCGGTCCGCCAGCCGACGGTGCTGGGAAGGGACTCACGAAGGATCCGGTGCAGACTGGCCCTGCCGATCATGACGACGTCCTGTGAGGTGGTGCGCATCAGGGCGCGATCGTCAACAGTGCTGACGGTGGCACTCGTGACCGTGATGCCCCGTTCGCGCACAACCTCCCCGAGCCCGATCGCGTCCAGCGCGCGCATCGCGGGGCGCCACAGCCCGAATGCGGTATCGACCTGGCGACTGAGTTCGGGAAGGATCCGCTCGTGCACTTTCACGGTCCAATCCGGTCGCCGCAGGGTCACCGCCAGGGTCAGCCCCGCAATCCCTCCACCCACGATCTCCACAGTGGTCATGATCACAGTGTATAATTTATGTTGTTCATTCCACAATGACAATTATGGACAGAGGTCATGAATCGTCGAGAAGTTCTCATAGATGCAGCGCTGATGGTCGTCGCCGAGGCGGGGTTGAAGAATCTCACGCATCGCGCGGTAGACACCCGCGCGGGACTGCCCGCCGGAAGCACTGGAAACGTCTTTCCCAATCGCGCGGGGCTCATCGAGGCCCTGCTCACCGAACTCGAACACCGTGACCTGGGAGCCTTCGATGTCGAGGCGGCCCTGAGGGTGCGCTCCGTCCGGGAGATCGCCGAGCTGCTGACACGTGGGATCGAGACGATGTTGTCGCCGGAGAAGTCTCCGCTGACGCGAGTGCGACTGACGATGATGCAGGCCTATCCGAACGAGACCCAGGCGGTGCACCAACGCCTGCTGGCTTTCCTCGAATCGTTGCTCATCGGCTGCGGGGTCGACAACCCTCAGGCGCGAGCACGCCTCGTCGCAGCGTTCCTCGACGGAGTCATGCTGCACGAGCTCACCGTCGCGGACCCACCACTGGATCCGGCCCTACTGACGAGAAGCATCGAGCGCCTCCTCGCCAGCTGATCGTCACCCCGATGACGTATCTCTCGCCCTGGCCCGCAGTCCGTCGATGTAGACGTCGACGAGCCATTCGCGCTGGTCGGGCAGAATCTGCGCGGTCAAGTAGGGCAGGGGCCGCGAGAGGAGCACAATGCCCGCGGCGAATCGATAGGGGTCGAGGTCCGACGGTGCGAACCCATGCTGTACGCCCTTGCCGAGCAGGCGCTCCATGGGCCGCATGTCCTTCTGCCGCATGTACTGCAGGAAGCCGTCCACCTTGCCCTCGGTGACTGCGAATTCCGAACCGCCTGAGGCCAAGGGGGCGATGCCGAGATCGACCAGGCGGTGAATCGAGCCGGACCAGGCGCGCTGAGGGTCCTCGTCCCAACGCGACAGGTGGTCCTCGATGATGGCCGTCACACCTCTGTCGAGATGATCGATGACTTCCGTGATCAACGCTGCGCGATCCGGAAAATGACGATGCAACGTCGCCACCCCGACTCCTGCTCGTGAAGCGATCGTCCGGAACGACACATTGAAGTCGGCTTGCTCCTGAAACAGTTCGAGGGCTGCCTCCACGATCTCATCCCTGTTGGCCCTGGCGTCTGCCCTCACTCCATCACTCCCACTCCGAAAACTGTTGCGTCGCTATATGTGGAACACTATACTCCATTTATAAGCGGAGCAGAGTGCTCCACTTACATCGAGAGGAATGCCATGCTCCAGACGACAACCACTGTGCGGCGCAGGGGCTCGCGTGACTGGCTCACCGTGATCGCCCTCGTCCTCGGACTGCCGATCATCATCGCCCTCATGCTGTACGCATTCCTGGCACCCAGTTTCAACTCCGGGCCCGAGGACCTTCCCCTCGCAGTATCCGGTCCCGCGGTCGCGGTCACCCAACTCGAACAGTCGTTGCGGACCCAGTCTCCAGACGCCTTCGAGTTCGAGCGTTACGGCGATGCCGAGGCCGTCGAGACCGCCGTCACTGGCCGTGAGGCCATCGGCGGAATCGCCATCGACCGTTCCGGAGGCACGACCATCTACACCGCCGCCGGCAACGGCACGCCCTATCCAGGCCTGCTCAACACCATCGCCTCGGGCATGCGCGAGCAGGGGGAGAGCGTCGAGTCGATCGAACTCGCGCCCCTGACCGACGACGACCCGACGGGAATCGGTCTGGCAACGCTGAGCCTGCCGCTGGCATTCGGCGGTATGGCTTCGGCGGCGCTGATGATCTTCCTCCTCAGGGCCAAGCCATGGCACACGCTGATCGGACTGACTGCGACGAGCATCGTCGCAGGGCTCGTGGTGGCATGGATCCTCCAATACGGATACGGCTCCGTCGATGCCGACTACCTCGTCATCGCCGCGGTGATCGCCGCAGGAGTGGCCGCCACGTCGTTCTTCGTCGCCGGGCTTGGTTCCCTCATCGGCATACGCGCCATCGGCCTCGGAGCGATTCTCACGATCTTCATCGCCAACCCGCTGTCGGGATTGGCGACCGGGTGGTGGTGGCTGCCCGACCCCTGGGGCACGATCGGCCGGTACATGCCGATCGGCGCCGACGGACATCTCCTGCGCTCGATCGCCTTCTTCGACGGCAACGACGCCGAGGGAGCCTGCGCAACCCTGATCGTGTGGATCCTCGTCGGAGTCCTGCTGCTCCTCGCCGGAGGTGTGAAGAACAGCCGGCCGCCCACCGCACCCCCGCCCATTGGAGAAGCCACGGAGTCCCGTCGCCCCAAGCATCTGGTCTCCCAGACGCAATCTCCCCAGGAGGACGAGGCGAAACCGGAACCCGATAGGTCTTGACGTTTGAACGTACCAATTGGTACACCTGAATGGTAGAGCGGCATCCCGCCGCTCGAGACAATGAGGAGACAGAAGTGGATGAGGTACTCATCGTCGGGGCCGGACCCACCGGACTGACCGCCGCCCTCGAATTGGCCAGGCGTGACATTCCGGTCCGCGTCGTCGATCGAACGCTCCACGCCAACATTGACACCCGGGCCCTCGGAGTCCAAGCGCGCACGCTCGAACTCCTCGAACGCACCGGCATCACCGAGGACCTGGTCTCCAACGGCCTCCGAGCTCAGCACTTCAATGTCTTCAGCGAGGGCAAGCAGATCCTCCGCGCTGACTTCGGAGGCCTCCCCACCGCGTACCCGCATCTCCTGATGATTCCCCAGAACGAGGTCGAAGCGGTCCTCGCCCACCACCTCGGCGAGTATGGAGTCGAAGTGGAGCGAGGGGTCTGCCTCAGCGAGATCTCCACGAGCGAGATCGCGGCCGCCGTGGAGTTCGAGCACCTCGACGGAACGACCGAAACTCGGACCTACCCATGGGTGATCGGTGCCGACGGCGCCCGCAGCAGCGTCCGCAAACAGCTCGACATCGGATTCCTCGGTACGTCGTTCGACGAGAGTTTCGCCGTCGCCGATCTCCGAATGGAATGGAACCATCCGAAGAAGGAGTTCTTCGCGTTCCTCAACAGGGGACGCTTCGCGGCCTTCTTCCCCATGCTCGAAGGCTGGTACCGAGTCGCCATCGCCCAACCACCCGAAGGCTCGAGTCAGCATTCCGTCACGGTCGATGAGCTGCAGGAAGCGATCGACCGGACGGTTCCCGGGCAACCGGGCATCGCCGAGGTGCGGCAAGCTGGTCGTTTCAGGATCAACCAGCGACGTGCTGCCGCCCACCGGCGCGGTCGGGTCTTCCTTGCCGGCGATGCAGCCCATATCCATTCGGTCATCGGCGCCCAAGGGATGAACACAGGGATGCAGGACTCCGTCAACCTCGCCTGGAAGCTTGCCGATGTCATTCGTGGTCAAGCGGACGAGTCGCTGCTCGGCAGTTACGAGTCCGAAAGGGCTCCGGTTGCGGCGCGTCTCGTCAAGGGCACCCGCAGAGTCACCCGCATGACGCTCTTGAGCCACACTGGTGCCACGGCGGCAAGGCGAACTTTCGCGCCGCTCGTCCTCGGCCGATCGAGCATCAGGTCCGCCATCACCGGCGCCATCTCCCAGCTGGACGTGTCCTACCATGACGAGAAGGGAGCCTCGCCGATCGGCCGCACCGGCGTGGGAGACCGGGTTCCCGACTTCGATATGGCCACCCGGCCGCAACGGCTGTATGAGGCGCTCGACCCTATCGGGTTCACACTCCTGGTCTTCGGAATCGATCCGACCACGGTCTCTGCCTTCGCCGAAAAGCACCCCCAGATCCGGGCGATCATCGATCTCTCCGGCGAATCCGAGGCCTGGAGCGCATTTCGCGTCGCCGGACCGTCCACCGTGCTGGTCCGCCCCGATGGTTACATCGCCGCCCGCGGAGGGAACAGCGCGATCGATGGATACTTCGCCGACATCAGACCACGACAGTCACCACAAACGGCGATGGAGACGCACCATGAATGAGCCGGCCCGAAGCCCAGAGAGGCTGACGGTGACAGCGGGAAGCGACGTTCTCACGGGCTATCGTTACGGTTCCTCGACCGGACCCGCCATCATTCTGTGCACCGGGTTCAGCGGCACCCAGGACACACCATCGATCAGGGCAGCCGCAGAGCACTTTGCGGCCGCGGGCATCCAGAGCTTCACCTTCGACTACAGCACCTTCGGTGAGAGTTCGGGCGGACCCAGGCAGATCATCTCGGTGCCCCGGCAGCTGCGGGACATCCGGGCCCTGATCACTCATGTGCGCTCACTGCCCACCGTGGATCCCGACCGTATCGCGCTCTGGGGCAGCAGCCTCGGCGGTGGCCATGTCATCACGATCGGAGCGAGCGACCCGCGGATAGCTGCGATCGTCGCCCAAGTTCCGTTCAACGGGGTGGCGCGGCGGGTCGAGGGCAGGCCGACGAGAGTTTCGCTGGGACTGCTGTGGACAGCGGTGAAGGACAAAGTGCGCGGTTGGTTCCGCCTACGACCCCTCTACGTCAAAGCAGTCGGCGGTTTGGAGGAACGTGCCGTCATGGTCAGCCGCCGAGCGCAGAACCTCATCGGTGCGATGGACTCCCGCTCCTGGAGCAACATCGTCGCCCCCCGCGGTCTGCTCGATATGGCAGTGTATCGGCCCGGTCGCGCAGTTCACCGTCTGGCATGCCCGCTACTCGTGTGCACGGCCAGGGAGGATACGGAGATACCTGCCGAACTCACCGACGAACTCGCTGCCCGCGCGGCGTGCGGAAAGCAGATCTCCTACGACGTCTCTCATTTCGACATCTATCTCCCCGAGATCCGTCAGCGGGTGCTACGGGATCAGGCGGAGTTCCTCTCAGCGGCACTTGGACGGAACTGAAGGGCCGCCCACACCTGAGCCAATGGAGGTCGGCTTCGCCGTGCGATCAGTTCAACTCAGATTCATCCCGGTTGCTGAGTGCGGCCCCGAGGTCACAGAGCCGTGACCCGGAACCAAGCGCTTCCAGATCTGACCTCAGCTTCTCCAGACGCCGTTCGGCCTCCGAGACGAGTCGGTCCGCGACGAACTGCCAATCTTTCGGTTCCGGATCGTCCGGCAGCGAGGCGAACAGCTCGGCGATCTCACCGATGCTCAAGCCGACACTTTGGGCGAGGCGGCCAACGTGGATGCGACAGGCCGCCGTCGCGGAGAAGCGCCGCTGATTACCGCTCGTCCGAGTCGCACTGATGACACCACGGCTCTCATAGAACCGAACTGCCGAGGGAGCAACCCCCGCCTGGGCGGCCACGTCACCGACGGTCAATGGCTCCTGACCTGATTTCTCGACCGTTTGCCGAATCGACGATTCCGTTCCCATCATGACCTCTCCTTCCGCTGGTCGGCTGTTGCACCGGCGGGGACAACTTCACGCACACCCTTGACTTCATCATTACTTTAACTTCTATGGTCGAAGCATGATACTGGTAACTGGAGCAACAGGAAGAATCGGCGGTGCCGTGATCGAGCGGCTCGTCAAAGAAGGACATGCGGTTCGAGCACTCGTCCGACGTCGCGAAGTGAACAACCTACCGTCGGGGGTGGACGTCGCCCTCGGCAGCTATGAGGCACCCGACTCAATTGTTCCGGCCGTCGAAGACGTCGATGCCGTTTTTCTGCTGTGGCCGAGCGGCAACGACGACTCCGCCAAGGAGGTGGTCCGCATCATCTCGAACCAGGTGAGGAGAATCGTCTATCTCTCATCGATGGGCACTCCCGAGGACCCCGAGCAGGCACAGGACCCGATCACCGCATCCCACTCACTCCTCGAGTCAACGATTCGCGCCCGAGCCGAGGAATGGACCTTCGTTCGATCCGGGGGGCTGGCTGCCAACACGCTGTCGTGGGCTGAGGACATCCGTCGCGACGGAGTGGTCCGGGAGCCGTTCGGCGGGATCCCGCGGGCGCTCGTCCACGAGAAGGACCTCGCCGAGGTGGCAGTGCGTGCGCTGACCGAGCACAGTCACGTCGGTGCCCACTACGACATCAACGGACCCGCGGTCGTCTCGGGGGCCGAGCAGGTCCAGGCAATCTCCGAGGCGATCGGTCGAGACCTCCACCTCGAGTCCCTGTCTCGAGCCGAGGCCATCGCGAGATTCACTGGTGAACATTGGGCCGATGACTTCGCAGAGTTCATCGTCGACCAATGGGAGCGGATGGCGTCTGCACCGCCGGAGGAGCCGACCGGCGAGTACACTCGCCTGACAGGAGCGCGCGGAAGGACGTTCGCCGAATGGGCGCTCGATCATCGACCGGAGTTCCTCTGACGGCTGGCCGGGCAACAATGCGCCGACGGTGCCCCCACCCATCCCCTTGACCAGCGATCTACCGGAACGTGCCATTCGGCACATGGCACCTCACGGACTCGGTGGCAACGCGACTGCAGATCGAACCTTTGTCGTCACCGGAGCAGACTCCGGGCTGGGACGGGCCGTGGCCGAACGGCTCAATGGTTCGGTCATCACCTGCGGAATCGGCAATGAGCTGGACGTCCGAGCGGACCTGCCGACTCAGGTCGGACGACGTTCCCTCATCGCAGATGTGAGCCGACTCAGCAACGGTCGGATCGACGGCATCGTCGCTGCAGCCGGCATCGGGGTTGTCCGCCCGAGCACTGTCTCCCTCAACCACTTCGGAACGATCGCTGTGCTGAATGGACTCCGAGACTGCCTGAGCGCCTCAGACTCCGCCGCCGCTGCGATTGTATCCTCCTCGGGATCTCGCTTCTCTGATGCGCGAAGCCAGACGGGGAAGTGAACAGCCGCCGGAAGCGATCTGCCGATTTCCCTTGTCTGTCCGAAGCGCGACTTGTACCATTTGGTACATGACAGTTCTCATCTGCGGAGCCGGACCCACCGGTCTGGTGTCTGCCTTGGTTCTGGCGGCCAACGGAATCGACTGCCGCATCATCGACAAGCGCTCGACCTCGAGCACCAGCTCACGCGCGCTCGGCCTCCAGGCCCGGTCGATGGAGGTCCTCTCCGGTCTCGGCATCGCCGAAAAGGTCGAGCGGGTGTCCTACCGGCTCGCGAACGCGACCATCATGCGTCGCGACAGCCCACTCGTGAGAATGGCGTGGGTTCCTCCGGACAGCCGCTACCCGAACACGTATGTCCTTCCCCAGACAGGGCTCGAGGAGATCCTGGCGGCCCGGCTCAGCGATTTCGGCATCCGGATCGAACGCGGAGTCGAACTCACCGCTGCCTCGACCGACGACTCGCAGGCAGTCGCGATGCTGGCCGATGGGCGAGAACTCCGCGTCGACTGGCTCCTCGGCACCGACGGCGCCCGTAGCCGAGTGCGTGAATCGGCTGGGATCGGATTCTCGCAGCGGGTGACGGGAGAGACCTACTACTTGGCAGATGCGACCATCGATCTGGGCCTCGACATCGGAGACAGCGCGATGTGGCTGGGAAGGAATGGCCCGCTCATGCTGATGCGGCTTCCGGGCGACCGCAACTCGTGGCGCATCTTCGTCGACGTGACCGATACGGCCAGAGGTTCTCGGCTGCCCGAGCTGACGTTGGAGAAACTGGTCTCGCTGCTCGCCGCACGGGGACCGCGCAATGCCCGCGTCGAATCACTCGAATGGTCTTCCATCTTCCGCACCCGACTCGGTCTGGCCGATCGCTATCGTGCGGACCGGGTGCTCATCGCCGGGGACGCCGCTCATGTCTTCCCACCCTTCGGCGGGCAGGGGATGAATCTGGGAATTCAGGACGCGGTCAATCTGTCGTGGCGCCTGGCCGCAGTCACCCATGGCGCACCGGCTACTCTGCTCGATGGCTTCGAGCGCGAACGGCGTCCTGTCGCGCAATTGACCATTCGAGATGTCGAAGCCCGTCGTCGGATGTACGCCCTGCGCAATCCGGTCGGACGAGGTGTTCGCGACCTCCTGCTCCGCGCGACCGGAGGCAATACCCGCGCTGCACGCCGAGCGAGCCTGCAGAACTCTCAACTGCTGACCTCATACCGGAACGTCATTCCCGGTGGCGATCGAGGGCCGAGACCCCGGCCCGGAGATCGAGCCCCCGATGGTCCGTTCATGGGCGGGGCGCTGCATGAGCACCTCGCCCCCGACCATTGGACACTGCTGATGTTCGAGCCATTGGCGGCTCAGGCGGTCGTCGAGACCGAATCGGGCCTGCACACGGTGCGGATTCCCCCGAACGCGGACTGCGGTCTGAAACTTCGGCGGAAGTACGGTATCGGTGATGCACCGGAGTATGTGCTCGTGCGACCCGACGGTCATATCGCCTCCCGGTCCTCGGAACTCGGTGAGGTCCGATCACAGTACGCGAGAATGAAGTGGTCAAGCAGATGACTCAAGCAGCAGCTGCCGGCGAATCCGCTTCGGCGCGAAGGTCGAGTCTCCTCGACGAAGCACTGCCGCAATGGGGCCAGCGGAGCCGACATGTGATCAGAGTCGAGCAGCCCGCGCATGTGCTGCTCACTGCGGCGGAAGGGCTCACGTGGCAGGAAGTGCCGGTCATCCGTTCCCTCATGCTGCTGCGCGGCTTCGATCCCAAGGGGCTCACAGCCACCTCACCCGTTCTCGATTGGTTCCGATCACACGGCTTTCGACAGCTCGGTCGAACCGACTATGAGGTGCTCTTCGCCGCCGTCCAGCCGACAGGTCGCGGCAGCCATCCATGGATCCCGACGACGGTCGCTTCGTTCCGCGATCATGACGCGCCCGGCTGCATCCGGATCGCCTTCTCCTTCTCGGTCACTGATGGTTTCCTGCGCACGGAAACCCGGGTCCAAGCCACTGACGAGGTTGCTCGACGCCGCTTCGCCGTCTACTGGCTGCTCATCCGGACCTGGAGTGGGATGATCCGCAGGGTGTGGCTGAATGCGATCAGTGCACGAACGCGACGCCCGGGATGAACTGCGGAGCCGAGGAACGTCGTCGCTACCTGTTCGCCCTCGCTGACGGCGGAGGTACGGTTCCGCCCGAGCTCGGGGTGGCTCGGAGGCTCGTCGATCGAGGTCACGACGTGCGCGTCCTGGGTGAGCTCTCGATTCAATCGGCGATTCGCAGCTCGGGTGCAGCTTTCACTCCGTGGCGCGTGCATCTGGCCGGGACCGACCAGTCTCCCGCGCACCTGCGCTATCGCGACTGGGAGTTTCAATCGCCGATCATCCTGGCCCAGGGAATGGCCGACCATCTCCTCGCCGGCCCGGCCCGGACGGATGCCCACGAGGTGCTCGGAGTCATCGACGAAGAGCGTCCTGATATCGTCGTCACATCGTTCACCGCTTTCGGCGCGATGGCGGCGGCTGAATCGGCGGAGCTCCCCTTCGATGTGCTCATTCCCAATATCTACCCGCTGCCGACCGAGGGAGCACCGCCGATGGGAACGGGATGGCCTCCTGCTCGCACCCGGCTCGAACACCTCCGCGATCGCGCCGCCAACACGCTGAGCACCAGGCTGATGGGACACTTCGTCCTGCCGAGGCTGAACTCCCTGCGCACCGACCTCGGTCTTCCGAGCCTTCGCGAACATTGGGACCAGGTCCGAGCGGCTCGTCGCCAATTCGTCCTCACCAGCCGGCACTTCGAGTTCCCCGTCAACCCAAGCCCGAGCGTGTGCTTCACGGGTCCGGTGCTCGATGAGCCGGTCTGGGCGAGCGACGAAACCTGGTCCCCACCCGAATGCGGTCGTCCACTGGTTCTCGCGACTATGTCCTCGACGTCGCAGGGTCAGCTCCACAGCCTGCAGCGGATCATCGACGCTCTTGCTGGTCTGCCCGTGCACGGTCTGGTGACCACCGGTCCCGGCATCAACCCGGTCAGCCTCCGAGGTTCGCTTCACGTCGACGTGGTCAAGTCCGTGCCTCACCGGGAGGTGATGCGGAAGTGCGATCTCGTCATCACTCATGGTGGGCATGGAACCGTGATGAAGAGCCTCGTCGCCGGCGTTCCAATGGTCGTGATCCCACATGGCCGCGACCAGCCCGACAATGCCGTCCGTGTCACCACCCGAGGCGCCGGCGTCTCCGTCTCTCGGTCCGCCTCGGTCAGCGCCATCACCGATGCAGTGAGGACGGTGCTCTCCTCCGACGCGTTCACACAGGCCGCCGAGCGCCTCGGCGCAGCCATCCGCACGGAGATGGCGGCCAGTCCACTGGTGTCCGAACTGGAGAATCTGTGACCGCTCAGGGGGGTGGCGGACGACCGCCGAGGAGTCGGGCCGGTAGGCCCGCGTGCACCGCGGCTCGCGGCTCACCCGCGCAGGTCGAGGCTGAGGTTGCCGCGCACGGTGGCATAGAGCCGGATTCCGGGCGAATCGGCGGGAAGCCCCTCGACGGGGGCATTCAGCCGCCGAGGCGGTCCCTCGACGCCGTCGGTCCGCAGCCGGACGAACAGATCGACCAGGACCCGGCCCAGGTCCTCGAGCTCGCTCCGCGGCAGCACGACCGTGTGCGCACCGCCGGTCCGGCGGACCGGGAATGTGAGCGCGGCATCGGTGTGGCGGGCCCGGGCCAGGATGTGGATCGCCTCGTATTCGGCGGTCGAATCAAGCTGCAGATCGAACGTGACGGTCTCTTCGTCGACTCGCGGTCGAAGCACATGGTGGTTCGGTGTGAGGGCCTCCTCCGTGGCGGCCAGCGCCAGCAGGCCATCGGCGTCGCCGGCCCGGATGAGCTCCGACCGCTGCCGGAAGGGGAACTCCAGCTCGGTCTCGAGCCGCTCGGGAACGAACCGCTCCATGAAGTCGGAGTGGGCTCTGAGCCAGCGTCGGCGGGTGGCAGCCGACATCGCGCGGTACCGTGCCGGCGCGTAGAAGCGCAGCACCTTGCGTCGGTGCAGGTCGAGCACCATCAGCTCGGCCAGGCCGGGGTCAGTCGCCGAGTCCGTGATGATCCGGGCGATCTCGGCCACGGACCGGGTGTAGCTCTCCGGTTCGGCCCGTTCGGAGCTGATGTTCGTCCCGTCGTCACGGCGGCGGATGAAGTAGTAGTCGTAGTCGGCGAGGATCGCGGTCCGCCGCGAGGCCAGATAGCAGCGGGTGAGCATCATGCCGTCCTCGAGGCGGATCCTGCCCTCGGGGAAGCGGATGCCGTGGCTGTCGAGCAGCTCGCGGCGGATCAGCTTCTGCGGCGAGAGCGTGGCGAGGATCGTGCGGGTGTCGACGTCGACGACGGTGCCGGTGAAGAGGGAGGACTGGATTCGGCGGCCGCCGACTCCCACCATCCGCGGGGCGAGGACGTCCACCTCGTGCTCATCGGCGAAGGCCACCATCCGGCGCAGCGCCTCGGGACCCAGCCGGTCGTCGGCGTCGCAGAAGAAGACGTAGGCGCCGGCGCCGGCGTCGATGCCGACGTTGCGGGGATGGCCGGGCCATCCGCTGTTGCGCTGATGGATGATCCGCCAGTTGCCGTATCGCGCGGAGTAGTCGTCGAGGAGCCGGCCGCCGCCGTCGGTCGAGCCGTCATCGACGGCGATGACCTCGAAGAGGGCCGGGTCGAGGTCCTGGGCGACCAGTGAGTCGAGCAGCTCCCGCAGGTACGGCATGGCGTTGAAGACGGGGACGACGACGGACACCCGCGCGGTCGCGGAACTCGTGGTCGGTCCCGAATCGCCGGCCCGGACCCGGATCTGCGCCACGCGGGCGACCTGCCTCTTCAGCCTGCGTCGCGCCCCGGCCAGCCTGTCCACCACGGCCACACGGTCCCCCTTGATCGTTCACCATGAACCTGCATTGTGACACAGCAGGGCCGGTTGATGTCGGCTCCCTGGCCGCAAGGGGAGAGTCGGGCTTCAATGGGGACCGTCGGCTGCGAGCTGCGGGACCGAGGAGGACCGTGACGTGGTCAGACCATGACCCTGTGCGGCCCTCAGCGGCCGGCAGGGGTGAAGTCGCGTGCTCCGATGAACTCGGGGCGCGGTGACTCGGCCGCGAACGGCTCCTGGGCGGTGTTCTCGACACTGTTGTAGACGAAGAACAGGTTCGAGCGCGGGTAGGGGGTGACGTTGCCGTTCGAGGCGTGCATGCAGTTGCAGTCGAACATCGTCGCGCCCCCGGCCCGGCCCTCCATCACGTCGATGCCATAGCGATCGGCGAAGTCACGCAGAGTGTCCTTGTCGGGGACCCCGGCCCCCTGCATCACCAGCGACTTCTTGTAGTTGTCCGCGGGCGTCGCGCCGTCACAGGAGATGTACTCCATATGCGAGCCCGGCATGATCATCAGGGGGCCGTTGAAGGAGAAGTTGTCGGTGAGCGAGATGGAGATGGACACGGTGCGCATGCGCGGCAGTCCGTCTTCGGCGTGCCAGGTCTCGAAGTCCGAGTGCCACATGAACTCCTTGCCTTCGAAACCGGGTTTGAAGTTCACCCGGGACTGATGGATATAGACGTCGGAGCCGAGCAGCTGCCTGGCCCGATCCACCACTCTGGGATCGTTCGCGATCCGCGCGAAGACGTCACTGACATTGTGGACTTCGAAGATCGACCGCACGTCCTGGCTCTTGGCCTCGACGATGCAGCGTTCATCGGCGCGGATCTCAGGGTTCGACGCCAGCCGGTCGAGCTCCGCCTGGTAGGCGCGGACCTCGTCGGGGGTGATCAGGTCCTCGATGTTGAGGTACCCCTTCGTCTCGAAGCCCTCCAAGGTGGATGCGTCCATCGGGCCGGCTTCGGCGCTGCCCCAGACGACCTTGTCCTGGCGCGGCTGGACGCTCGGGCGGTCGGCGACTCGGGTGGGGTAGGCGTCCACTCGGTTCTGGTCTGCGGTCACAGTCATCTTCATCCTCCTTGATCGATTCTGCGTGCGTGCCGGGCGGGTGCACCGGCGATGATCGAGTGGGTGGGAACGGCGCACGGCACGCCGCAGAGATCACGAGCGTGCCGTGGCGTGCGAACGCTTCTGAGTTCGCGGAGGCTGCACCGGGCATCTGCCCTCAGAGCCGTTTGCGCAGCTCCTGTTCGGCATCCGGGTGGATCTCACCCGTGTCCTTGTCGACCACCGGGTCGACGCGTCCCTGCTGCTCCCACTCGGCGGCGATGACACCGAGCTCGGCTTCGATGGCCTCCTGGCTGGCCCCGAAATGCTCGGTGTCGGAGATGTCAGCCATGGAGGTCCTTCGCGGGTGTCTGGCCCGGCTGGTCCTTGTCCCCGGACATCTTCGACTTCATATCTCCACCGGCCTTCTTCACCTCGTCACCGGCGGTCTTCAGCGCCTGCTCGGCCTGTTCCTGCACGACCGGGGCCTTCTCCTTCACGGTCTCCTGGATGTCGGAAACCCGATCCTGGACCTTGGGATCGTTCCACAGCTCCTGCGCCCGCTCCTTGAGCGATTCGTAGCTCTGTCGTCCGGCGCGTGAGCCGAGAACGTAGCCGATCCCGATTCCTGCCGCCAGCAGAAGTTTGCCCTTCATGTTGCCTCCTTCTCTCGGGTTTCCTGTGGTGCCTTGAACTTAACGGTGATCACCGGTGCGATCAAGGGTCGTTGCGGGATCCGGTCCGCTCGGCCTCCGCGAGCACATCGCGCACCGCGGCGAGGATCTCGGAACCGGAGGCCTTGTCGGATTCGGCGCTGGTATCCACACGCACGACCGGCCCGAGCTCGAGCGGCGCACTGCGCTGCCACAGATCGACGTCGTTCGGATCGTCTTCGTGGATGCCGTGGCGATCACGGTTCTCATAGCGCTCGACAGCCTCCTCCAACGGGGCATCGCACCACACCTCGACGACGGTGTCGGCGCCTGCGGTGCGCAGTCCCTCGCGGACGCCGTCGAGGTCGCGCTCCAGCGCCCAGAACGACTCGACCACCACCGTGTCCTCGACGAGCGCGGCCAGCTCCCACGCCACCCTGTTCGCGAGGTCGTGGGCCGGATCCCGGGGGAACCGGTAGTTCACGGAATCCACGAGGCGCTCGAGCACCTCGTCGACGGAGAGGAACGGAACGTCGGCCGCCTCGGCGAGTTCGGAGGCGAGAGTCGACTTGCCCGAGGCGGGAAGTCCATTGACCAGGATCACGGTTGCTGCCATCGTTCCATCCCTTCCGTGCGGAGCCTCCGCCTGCGGCAGTGCCGTGCCCTGCCCGCGGCGGAGGTCCTCCGCTGTGTCGTATTCTGTTCTCGACGAATCGGACCATCACCTCTCACCGGTTGTCGATGAGGCTCGCCCGGTCGACCTTGCGGTGGAACCGCATGCCGGCCAGCCCACCGAGGATCGCCCCGAGGAGGGTCACGACCAGCGCGACGAGGGCCGCGATGATGCTCCCGGTCGTCAGGCTGCTCAGATCGGGGATCTGGGGGAAGCTGTTGACCTGGGACATGAGGTCCCACCGCGATCCCGTGATTAGGCCGATGACGGCCACGATGATCGCGATGACCACGGCCCACACCCAGACGGCGACGCCCTGCCGGACGCCGTTGAACCGGGCCATGCGCCCGGCGACGTACCCTCCGCAGTAGTAGGCGATGAACAGGATCACGGCGACCACGATGGCCCCGATGATCCCCGCCGACTGCGGGTCGCCCATGGCCTGGCCGACGACGTCGGTGTTCGTCGCCCCGCCGATCAGCGCCCCCACCGCTCCGGCCAGCGCGGTCAGCAGGACCGTGGAGCCGACGGCGGTGAGCCAGCCGAAGAACGCCGAGCCGATCTTGACCCCGCCGAACGCCTCCTTCTCCCGCTCCACCAGATGGTCGCGGGGATCCCGCGCGGCCTCACGGTCCTGGTCGTGGCCGAGGCCGTGGTCGTCATCGAGTCCGCGATTGCGGTCGGAGCCGATGTCGCGGTCCCGGTCGATGCCGTGGGCGCCGAGGTGGTCGCCGCGATCCCTGCCGCGGTCGGGGTCGTAGTCGTTCGGTCCGGTGTGGGCCGATCCTGGGTTCGTGCTCATGATGGCTCCCTCTGGAGGATGCTTCCGCCGTCAGCCCCGGCGGTCGCGGGTGTCGACGTCGTCGGCTTCGATCCGTTCCTTCCGGACCTCCTCGTTGACCGTCTCCTCGTCGGTGACGTGCTCCTTGTCGAGGCGCACCCGTTCGACGGGCACGGTCTCCTTCTCGACGACCGGCCGCTCCTCGTGCAGGGTGACCTCGTGCTCCTCTTCGCTGATGTCGGGGCCCGAGAGCGCCTCATCACGATTGGCCTCGGTGATCGGCTCCCGTTCGACCCGGACCTCTTCGCGTTCGACCGGCACCGTGCGCGTCTCGTTCTCGGTGACGACGTATTTGCGCAGGCGGGCGCGACCGACCTCGCGCGATTCCCTGCCGACGTGCAGCTCCTCCTCGGAGCGGGTCATCGCCTCATCGGTCGTCGGTCCCGATGTGTCGTGCCCGACCGCGCCGCGGTCGGTGTCGGCGCCGCGCGCGTCATCGGTCCGGCCTGCGTCGACGCCCCCGGCGGAGTCGTCGTTGGAGAGGCTGTAGTAGCGATACAGCTCCGCCTGTTCCTGCTCGCTGAGGTGGCCCTCCGGGTCGATGTTGGGCGCATCCTTGACCGTGTCCTTGTCGAAGGCGATGCGGATGTCGTCGCCTTCGATCGTCGCCCCGTCGAGAGGTGCGAAGGACTCCTTGGTCCCGAACAGACCGGTGTTCGTCGTCACCCAGCTCGGTTCTCCTGTCCGGTCGTCGACGTAGATCTGGCCGATGGAGCCGATCTTGTCACCGTCGGTGGCGAGGACCTTCCCGTCGTTGTCGAGGACCTGAGAGATGTTCTCCTTGGTGATCATCGTGTTCTCCTCTGCGGTGGGTTCCGTTCGGTGCTGCTGGAGCCGCGCTCGGGCCGCTCATCGCTGCTCGACGTCGACCGTTGCGCGTGGCCCCACCGTAACCACAGGCGGAGCTCGGCAGGAACCCCCACGCGTTGACTCAGCGAAAACCTCCGCCACGCAGCAAGTCCTTTTGCGGTACCGGGGCGGATCGACCTGTCTCAGACACCGGTCGGCGGCTGTTCGGGCGAGTCATCGTCGGCCACGCGTTCCGCTGGACTCCCCTCGCCTTCGAGCAGGGCCATGGCAGCGTCGGCGACTGCCGAACCGGCTCCCGCGTAGATGTTGATGATGGCCTCGACCCCCTCGGACTCCAGGTGCTCGACCTGATCCGGTCGTTGCACGACGGCGGCGATGTGCCCGTCGAATCCGGCGGCCCGCAGCTGGTCGATGGCGAAGGCATTGGAGTCGTGGATGGCCATGGCGAGGATGACCGTGGGGACGAACCCGCCTGCCACCAGGCGCTGCCAGAACTCATGATCCGTCGCATCGCCTTCGAGGACCTTGAAGCCGTGTTTCCTCAGCCTCGACACCACCGCATGGTCATTGTCGATGCCGATGACCTTGAGCCCGCGATGATCGACGAGCCGTGAGTACGCGGCCCTGCCCACGCGCCCCATGCCGAGGACCACGACGTCGGCGTCGCTGGTGTCGATCGGACGGTCCTGGGGCCGCAGCTTCGCCGGGTTCTCGTCCGGCATCAGACCTTCGAAGAACGCCGCGATCGACAGGCTGTGGGCGTTGGCGAGGGAGGAGATGATCATGCTCAGCGCCACCGCGAGCGAGATCGGAGAGATCCAGCGCTCGTCGAAGAGACCACCGGCAACCCCCACCACCACGACGATGATCGAGAACTCCGAGAAGTTGCTCAGCGCCAGGCTGCTCCTGATGCTCGTCCGATTGCGCAGACCGAACAGGCGACCGAGCAGGACGAAGCCGACGAAGGTGAAGGGAATGAGGAGGAGACAGAGGAGGCCCGCCAGTTCCAGGTCCTCCCAGGTCGGGGTCGACTGGATGCCGATGACGATGAAGAAGCCGACGAGGAAGAGCTCCTTGACGCTGAACAGGGCCTTCGACAGCTCGAGCGAGCGCGGGTGGGTGGCCAGGAGGGCACCCATGATCAGGGCGCCGAGGTCTCCGTGGATCCCGACGGCTTCGAAGGCGTGATAGCCGGGGCCCAACGCCACGACCACTCCGAAGAGGACGAGCAGCTCTCCATGGCCGACGCGCTCGAGCATTCTGCGGAGGACCCAGGTCATGGGAAGCAGCAGGATGAGCGCGAACGCCCACGGGCTCGGCGGCTCGTCACCGGTCACGGTGAAGAACACGACGGCCGCGAGGTCCTGGATGACGAGGATCGCGATCGCGGTCTGCCCGTAGTAGGAGCCGTCGTCCGAGCGTTCCTCGAGGACTTTGACGCAGAGCACGGTCGAGGAGAACGACAGGGCGAAGCCGAGCAGCGCCAGGGTTCGCCAGTCGCCGTCGAGATCGGCGATGCCGATGGCGACCGCCAGGGCGACGGTGAGACCACCGACGATGACGCTGGCGATCATATGCAGCAGCGCCGTCCCGTACGCCTCCGGATGGACCAGTGAACGCAGGTCGAACTTGAGGCCGATGGTGAACAGGAGGAGGGTCACCCCGAGGTTCGCCAACTCCTCCAATCCGGGAAAGGGAGCCACGTCCAGCGCACCGAGAAGGAAGCCCGCGCCGAGGAACCCGACGAGAGCCGGGACCCTGAGTTCGTGCGCGAGCACTCCGAAGACGACGGCGACCACGATGGTCAGGACGATGTCGTGCACGTGCATCCCCCTCTTCCGCGACAGCGGCGATTCGACCTCACGGCCGAACCACGGGCAAGAGGTACTGGCTCCTGTCTCCAAGCTACCGTGAGAAGACACCCCACGGGTATCTCCGCGCACAACGAATCGGGGTCAATGCTCCACACGTCACTTCGTGGCCAGGACTGCGACAACCAGCACAGTGCGAGCCAGTCCCAGCAGCGGCCCGAACGGCAGGGCGAAGCCGATCCAGAACACGAGTTCGACCGGCAGCAGGGCCAGCGCCAGCCATGGGGCGATCACGGCGCCTCTCCACAGCAGCACACCGACAACCGCCTCGGCGGCGCACACGGCGACAAAGCCGACGAGCAGCCCAGTGCTCGTGGCGAACCCCCAGCGCTCAAAGGGACCTCCACCGTAGGTGGGGAATCCGAGGAACGTCCACACCTCGCCGTGCCGAGCGAAATGCACCGCACCGTACACGCCCGGAAGGC
>JAPSIC010000170.1 GCA_031179165.1 Brevibacterium sp. | reverse complement strand
CCTCCCGCGAACGCCTCGAGCAGTACCGGATCATCCGCCACGACGTCGAGCTCGCCGTCGGACGGATCAACGGCGAGCAGGAGGACGTGGGCGACATCGCCGTCTACTACCTCCACCACTCCTATCCACGCGACGAGATGACGGCGTTCTTCCTCGCCGCCGACGTCATGCTGGTGACCGCCCTGCGTGACGGGATGAACCTCGTCGCCAAGGAGTACGTCGCCTGCCGCACCGACGAGGACGGGGCGCTCGTGCTCTCCGAGTTCACCGGCGCCGCCGAGCAGCTGCGCGGAGCGGTGATGGTCAATCCGCACGACATCGCCGACCTCAAGGCGGGCATCCTCGACGCCGTGCACATGGACTCGAAGACGAAGCGGCGTCGGATGCGGCAGATGCGCAAGAAGGTCGCCTCCGACACCGTCAGCGTGTGGTCGCAGAACTTCCTCACCGAGCTCAACGCGATCCGCTCGAACCCCCAGGCCACGCTCTCCGGCGCCTCGTCGGCGCGAGACGCGGAGCCGGATCCCCCGGCGCAGGCTGCCCCGGCGGGCCCGTCCCCCGAGGCGGCCCCGGCGGCCGCACCCGATCTCGACGTCGCGGCGGCGAGCGGCGCGACCGAAGCCACCGACACCACTCCGGCCGAGACCGCGCCGGGCGTGACCGCGAGTGCCCCCGAGGCCACAGCAGCCGAAACGACCGAGCCCATGCGCACCGCCGATGCGCTCGCGGCGAGGAAGGCCTCTGGCGTCGCCCCGCCGGTGTCCTCCGACTCCCCGTCGGCCTCGGGGCCCACCGTGCCCCTGGGCGCCTCGGCGCCCGCCGATCCCACGTCGTCGGCCGAGGCCGAGGCGAGCTTCAGCCGCTCCGCCCCCGTGGGCAGCGCGACCGGCTCCTTGAACTCCGCGGAAGGATAGGACACCCGTGGCTTCCCTCACCCCTGCCTACACCCCGGTCGCCGATGTCGACCTGCGTCCGCTGGCGGCCGCCGAGCGTGTGCTCATCGGCCTCGACTTCGACGGCGTCCTCGCGCCGCTCCAGGACGACCCGGCGGCGAGCCGAATGCTCGAGGGCTCGGCCCGGGCGATCGCCGAGCTCAGCCGGATCCCCGGCACCCGCGTGGCCCTGGTCTCGGGCCGGGATGCCGCCACCCTGCGCCAGTTGGCCGATCCGCCCTCGGGCGTTTGGGTGGTCGGTTCGCACGGCGCCGAGGTGGACTTCGGTCCCGAGGGTGACGTCATGTCGCCGATCAGCGGAGATTCGGCCGCCGGCGCCGAGGTCGGGGCACCCGCCACCACCGGTCCGGCTCCCGCCGCCGTGCAGGACCCGCCGGCGCTGACCTCGGCCGAGCAGACGATGCTCGAGGCGATCGATTCCCACATCGACGCCTTCGAGCACACGATGCCCGAGCACAGCGAGATGGAGATCCGGGTCGAGCACAAGCCCTTCGCCCGGACCGTGCACACGCGCGGCCTCGACCAGCGGTTCGCCTCCGACCTCCACGAGCACGTCGTGCAGGTCCAGAACGAGCATCCCGGGATCCGGGTCATCGAAGGCCATGACATCGTCGAGCTCTCGGTCAAACGGGCCACCAAGGGCGACGGAATGCGCGTCCTCGTCGAGGCGTACTCCCCCACCGTCACCGTCTACCTCGGCGACGACGTCACCGACGAAGACGCGTTCGCGCAGCTCGACTCGGTCCCCGGCAGCATCTGCATCAAGGTCGGCCGGGCCCCCACTCGTGCGGGACTGCGCATCGAGGACCCCGAGGCCGTCGCCGAACTCCTGCAGCGCCTGGCCGCAGACCGCCGCCGCCTGCAGGGCTGAACCGCGGCGCC
Source organism: Brevibacterium sp. (assembly GCA_031179165.1). Lineage (GTDB taxonomy): Bacteria > Actinomycetota > Actinomycetes > Actinomycetales > Brevibacteriaceae > Brevibacterium. The sequence continues at coordinate 5,109 of JAPSIC010000170.1, read as the reverse complement.
GCGGCCTGGCCGGAGCCTGAGCTGAACCTCGGCGCCGCGGCCTGGCCGGAGCCGGTCCGCCGTATTCACCGTCCGGTCGCAGGGCCGAGCGTCAGCGTCGCTGCGGCGGCACCGCACTGGCGCGCAGCACGAGGTCCGGGGTGACGGAGTAGTCGATCTGGACCGCACGGCCGGGATCGGCGATCATCGTCATCACCTCGCCCAGAGCGGACTCCGCCACCGTCTCCCAGTCGTAGCTGACCTGGGACAGGGGCGGGGCGATGACGTCGGCGTCGGGCATGTCGCCGACGGTCAGCAGGGACAGGTCGCGGGGCACATCGAGGCGAGCGCGGGCGGCCGCCTCGAGGATGCCGAACGACAGGGACGGTGCGCATGCGATCACCGCCGAGCATTGGACGTCGAGGAGCTCCTCGGCCGCGGCGACGCCCGCCATCGCCCCGCCGGTCGCCTCGACGATCGGGGCCTGATCTCTGGTGGCGGGGATGTGGAGGATGCTCGCCATCGACTTCCGGAACGCGGCGATGCGACCGGCGGCGGCCGAGTCGCGGAGCACGGCGAGACCGATCCGGCGGTGCCCGAGATGGACGAGATGCTGCACGGCCGTGGCGATGCCGTCGGCGGCGTCGAGGACGATGCGCGAGATCCCGTCGGAGTGCCGGGCGTTGGAGATCCTGATCTGCGGGAGGCCGAGCCGCTGCAGCCGGCCGGCCAGTTCGCCTGCCGCCCCACCGCCGAGCACGATCGCTCCCTGCACCCGTGGCCCGCCCCCGCCCGCACCGGTCAGGGACTGGGCCAGCGCGTCGACCTGGGTCGAGATCGCCTCCACGTGCACGGCCGCGATCCGCTGGGCGAAGATCCTGTCGGTGAGGATCTGGAACAGCCGGGCGTAGGGATCGACATTGCCCGAGGGCACCGAGGGCCGGATCAGGGCGATCATCGGCACCGCCTGCCGGGTCGAGGTCTCCGTCTCGACGCCGAGGATCGCCAGCGCCCGCCGGACCTTGGCCAGGGACGCCGCGGAGACGGATTCCGGGTCCCGCAGGGCCCGCGAGGCCGTCGCCTTCGACACCCCCGCGATCGTCGCGATGTCTCCGAGCCTGACGTGCCGGTGCTGGCGCATCCGCGCGAGCACCGGATCCTCGGGACCGTCGGGCAGCGCAGCCACCGGGTCCTCGCCGCTCATTGCCTGGCCGCCGTCGTCGAGGCGCGGGCGTAGAGCCGGGGCCGGAACACCGGCGGCACGGACTTGAGCGCTTCGCCGGAGATCTTGAGGGTGCTCAGGGTCGCCTCGACGAGCGCCTGCGAGAGACCGTCGAGGTCGAGGCCGAGCACCGTGGCGGGAGGCCCAGTGAACCGCATCGTCGGGGAGTCGCCGAACCCGACGACCGACATGTCCCGCGGCACCTGCAGGTGCCGGCTGCGCAGGCCGTGGAGCGCCCCATGCAGCTGCAGTGCCGACTGCACGATCACGGCGGTGCAGGTCGCGTCCTTAAGCTCGAGGACCGCACGGGACCCGCCGGAGAAGGACTTGGGCACCGGCGCGATCCAGTCGTCGAGGTTGAGGCCGAACGAACGCGCCGGGTGGTCGGCGCGGAACCGCCGGATCAGCTGCACGGCGAGCTCGCCGCTGTCGTTGCAGATGAGACCGATCCGGCGGTGGCCGATCGCGCGCAGGTGCTCGAACGCCGTCGTCATCCCCCCGCCCAGGTCGAGGCGGGCGGCGATGACATCGGTGCTCGCACCGTGCGCGGCTCCGGCCGACTGCTCGTCGACCCTGATGCAGGGGATGTCGGTGCCGAGGCTGGTCAGGGTCGGGGTCACCAGCGCCACGGCGCCCGCGGCCAGCGCCACCTCGAGGGGACCGGTCTCCGTCTCCACGGGCGGGCGGGTGATGAGCAGCCCCCGGTCCTGCAGGGCGGTGGCCACCCGGGTGCAGACCTGGACCTGCCAGTACTCGGGGTTGCCGGGAGCGCTGACGGCGACGAGCCGCCGCGGCGCGGCCTGGAGCAGCGTCGACCGGGAGTAGCCGAGCTCGTCCATCGCGGCGAAGACCTTCGTCCGGGTCGCCTCGGCGACGCTGCCGCGGTCGCCGAGCACCCGGGACACCGTCGCCAGGGACACTCCTGCCCGGGCGGCGACCTCGTCGAGCGTGACCTTCATAGGGGAGAGTCTACTGGCGGCCCCGACCGCCGAACCCGGGCCGACACCCATACACCACCAGTGCGGAGACCACCACCAACCGCAGGCGAGCAGATCCTGACCGGGAGGTGTCACACCCCTGTCGTGGCGCTGGTACAGTGCTGAGAATCACCCTTGCCTTCGCCTGATCCAGCCGCCGCCGGCAGGTGCGAACGCATAGGATGGAAGGGACTGAGCATCCCCGCCAGGTCACCGACGACCAGCTGCTCACGATCTGCCTAGGAGGAAGAATGTCAACAGTGTCGTTGAATGGCCTCAGTCATACCTATGAGAACACCGTCTCACCCTCGGTCCACCCCTTCAGCCTGTTCATCGACGACGGCGAGTTCCTCGTCCTCTACGGACCCACCGGCTCCGGCAAGTCGACCATCCTGCGGATGCTCCACGGACTCGAGCGTCCGAACAGCGGATCGATCCTCATCGACGGCGTCGACGTCACCCATGCGGCCGTCAACGACCGAGACGTGACACTGGCACTGGAGAGCTACGCCCTCTACCCGCACATGAGCGTGCGCGACAACCTCGGCTTCGCCCTGCGCGTCGACGGACTGCCCGCGGATGAGATCCGCACCCGCGTCGAATCCGTGACCTCGAAGATCGGGCTCAGCGACATCCTCGACGCCGTGCCCGGCGAGCTCTCGCAGCTGCAGCGGCAGACGATCGCCCTGGCCCGGGCCGTGGTCCGCCAGCCCAAGGTGCTCATCATGGATGAGCCGGTGGTCAACCTCGTGCCCGAGGACCAGGCCGCGACCCTCAAGCTCGTCAAGGACCTGCAGCAGGAGTTCAGGCTGACCACCCTCTACGCGACCGCGAACCTCGAGGACGCGAAGGTCCTCGGCGATCGGATCGCCTACCTCGAGAACGGCCACCTGATCGGGGTGGAGAAGCCCGAGGTCGCCGAGGCGCTCGTCGCCTCGAGCTCGGACGTGGACAACTGATCGGTGCCCGCACCACAGCCGCCGCAGATCCACGCGGTGCACCGGGCCGACCATGCGGCGATCGCCGAGCTGCCCTGGCACCTGCCGCTCAAGGACTGGCCTGAGCAGTTCCTCGGCGGACTCCCCCGCGGCATCTCCCGCCATGTGGTCCGCTTCGTCGAGATCGGTGACGAGGTGCTCGCGATCAAGGAGACCGACGAGCACCGGGCGCTGCGCGAGTTCGACATCCTCGGCGTGCTCGGGAACCTGGCCGTGCCCACCGTCGAGCCGCGCGCCATCGTCACCAACCGGCTGACGGAGTCGGCGCAGCCTCTGCCCGGAGCCCTGCTCACGGCCTACCTCGACTTCTCCCTGCCCTACCGGGCGCTGTTCTCCCGGTCCCTGGCCGAGGACACGGCCGGTCGCCTCGTCGACGCACTCGCGGTGCTGCTGGCCCGCCTCCACCTCGTCGGGTTCTACTGGGGCGATGTCTCGCTGTCGAACACCCTGTTCCGGCGCGACGCCGATGCCTACGCCGCGTACGTCGTCGACGCGGAGACGGGAGAGCTCCACGATCAGCTCTCCACCGGTCAGCGGGAGATGGATCTGCGGATCGCCCGGACGAACATCGCCGGGGACTTCCTCGACCTGCAGGCCGGTGGCATCATCGATCCGGGCGTCGACCCGCTCGCGGCCAGCGACCGGCTGCTCGAGGCCTACAGCGCCCTGTGGGCGGAGCTGACCCGGGTCGAGGAGTTCTCCATCAACGAACGCTGGCGCATCGACGAGCGGATCCGGCGGCTCAACGATCTCGGCTTCGACCTCGGTGAGCTCACCGTCACCACCGACCTCGACGGGGTCAGCCTGCTGGTCGAGCCGAAGGTCGTCGAACCCAACCACCATTCGCGCCGGCTCCTGCGCCTGACGGGGATCGGGGCGAACGAGAACCAGGCGCGGGCGATGCTCAACGACCTCGACGCCTACCGCTCCGCGGCCGCGAGCGCCGAGAGCCCGGATCAGGACGGCGGGGGTTCGCACGGCTTCGGGGGCGCCCATGGTTCGGCCGGGTCCCCGGTCGAACTCAGCGAGGACGAGGCCGCCCGCATCTGGCTGGCCGAGGTCTACAAACCGCTCATCGACGCCATCCCCGACAGCCTCGCCCACAAGCTCGAGCCGGCGCAGATCTTCTACGAGTTCGTCGAGCACCGGCGGGTGATGTCCCGCGCCCGGCAGCGCGACATCCCCACCCGCGAGGCGATCGCCTACTTCATCATGGACGATCTCGCCAAGCTCCCCGACGAATCCCGTTACGTCGACAGCCGGCAGTTCTGATGTCCTGCTAAGTTGAATGGTGCCCGCACCACACTCCCCGACTCCCGAGAGCAAGGACGACCGATGCCGCAGGACCACTCGCCAGCGCAGGCAGCACCCTCCACCCCCTCGATCCCGTCACTGTTCGACCTCAGCGGCCGTACCGCCGTCGTCGTCGGCGCCGGCTCCGGTCTGGGCCAGGCCAGTGCGATCGGCCTCGCGGATGCCGGCGCCCGCGTCATCGCCGCCGACCTCAACCTCGCCGGCGCCGAGGCGACCGTGAACATCATCGGCACGCGCACCCACGGCGGTCACAGCGCCTCCTCGGGGCCGACGGCGGAGGCCGCGCAGGTCGACATCACCGACACCGAGTCCGTCACCGCACTCGTCGCCGCGCACCCCGACGCCGAGGTGCTCGTGGTCACCCCCGGCGCGAATGTCCGCAAACGACTGATCACCACCACCGACGAGGAGTTCGACCGCGTCATCGACATCAACCTCAAGGGCACGTACCGGCTGATGCGCGGCTTCGGGGCCGAGATGGCCGAGCGGGGACGCGGCTCGATCATCACCTTCGCCTCCTTCCGCGCCCTGACCGTCGAACCCGGACAGGGCATCTACGCCGCGGCCAAGGCCGGAGTCGTGCAGCTGACGAAGACCCTCTCCAGCGAGCTCGGGCCCC
>JAPSIC010000028.1 GCA_031179165.1 Brevibacterium sp. | reverse complement strand
GCGCAGGGCCCGACCCCGGCGAAGTCCGGAGGCGACCTCACCGCCCGGGAGAACTCCCGCGGAGTCTCCCCCTCGTCGGCGCAGACCGAGACCCTCAAGGCGGAGACGAAGTCCCTCCCCAAGGTCGTCGTCAAGGACAAGGCCTCGAACGCGCAGCCGGAGGAGTCGGTGACCCCGCTGCGCGGGCCGGCGAAGCTGATCGCCAAGAACATGGACGATTCGATCGAGGTGCCCACCGCCACCTCGGTGCGGTCCCTGCCGGCCAAGGCGCTCATCGACAACCGCATCGTCATCAATTCGCACCTCAAGCGCACCCGCGGCGGCAAGGTCTCCTACACCCACCTGATCGGCTTCGCCGTGGTCCGGGCGCTCAAGGAGTTCCCGTCGCAGAACGTCTCCTACGATGAGCGCGACGGCAAGCCGGTCATGGTCTCCCCCGCCCACGTCAACTTCGGCCTGGCCATCGACGTGCCCAAGAAGGACGGCACCCGCTCGCTCCTGGTGCCCAACATCAAGCAGGCGGAGACCCTGACCTTCCGTCAGTTCGTCGACGCCTATGACGGTCTCGTCGACAAGGCCCGCAAGGGCAAGCTGACCGCCGATGACTTCGCCGGCACCACGGTCTCCCTGACCAATCCCGGCGGCATCGGCACCGTCCACTCGGTCCCGCGCCTGACCAAGGGTCAGGGCACCATCGTCGGTGTCGGTGCGCTCGAGTACCCGGCCGAGTTCCAGGGCGCCAGCCAGAAGACGATCAACAACCTGGCCGTGTCCAAGGTGCTGACCCTGACCTCGACCTACGACCACCGGGTGATCCAGGGCGCCGGCTCCGGTGAGTTCCTCAAGCTCGTCCACGGGTACCTGCTCGGCGAGGACGGCTTCTACGACGACGTCTTCGAGTCCCTGCGGCTGCCCTACGAGCCCGTCCGCTGGGTCCCCGACGTCTCGGCCGAGGACCAGGACGACGTCAACAAGACGGCCCGCGTGATCGAGCTGATCGACGCCTACCGCACCCGCGGTCACCTGATGGCCAACATCGACCCGCTGGTCTACCGCCAGCGGTCGCACCCCGACCTCGACATCAACCAGCACGGGCTGACCCTGTGGGATCTCGAGCGCGAGTTCCCCACCGGCGGCTTCGGCTCGAAGCCGATGATGCCCTTCCGCAGCATCCTCGGCCTGCTGCGCGAGAGCTACTGCCGAACCATCGGCTTCGAGTACATGCACATCGCCGACCCGCTGCAGCGGCGCTGGTTCCAGGCCAAGATCGAGGTCCCGCACCAGGAGCTGACCCGGTCCGAGCAGGGCCACATCCTCGGCCGCCTCAACGCCGCCGAGGCGTTCGAGACCTTCCTGCAGACGAAGTACATCGGGCAGAAGCGGTTCAGCCTCGAAGGCGGAGAATCGGCCATCGTCCTCCTCGACGAGGTCCTCAACCAGTCGGCCGACTCCGGTCTCGACGAGGTCGCCATCGGCATGGCCCACCGCGGTCGCCTCAACGTGCTCACGAACATCGCCGGCAAGAGCTACGCCCAGATGTTCCGCGAGTTCGACGGCACCATGTCCCCCGACAGCGTGCAGGGCTCCGGCGACGTCAAGTACCACCTGGGCACCCAGGGCTCCTTCACCTCGCCGGCGGGCAACACGACCAAGGTCTACGTCGCCGCCAACCCGAGCCACCTGGAGACCGTCGACCCGGTCCTCGAGGGCATCGTCCGCGCCAAGCAGGATCTCATCGACCAGGGCGAGGCCGGCTTCACCGTGCTGCCCGTGCTCGTCCACGGCGACGCCGCGTTCGCCGGCCAGGGAGTCGTGGCGGAGACGCTCAACCTCTCGGAGCTGCGCGGCTACCGCACCGGCGGCACGATCCACATCGTCATCAACAACCAGGTCGGGTTCACCACCCCGCCGGCCTCCGCCCGGTCCTCGTTCTACTGCACCGACGTGGCCAAGACGATCAACGCCCCGATCCTCCACGTCAACGGGGACGACCCCGAGGCGGTGGTGCGGGCTGCCCGGCTGGCGTTCGAGTACCGCCAGGAATTCAACCGCGACGTCATCATCGACCTCGTCTGCTACCGCCGCCGCGGTCACAACGAGGGTGACGATCCGTCGATGACCCAGCCGCTGATGTACTCGCTGATCGAGAAGAAGGGCTCGGTGCGCAAGCTCTACACCGAGTCCCTGGTCGGCAGGAAGTGCATCACCCCGGACGAGGCCGCCGCGGCGCTCAAGGACTACCAGTCCAAGCTGGAGGCGGCGTTCGCCGAGACCAAGGAGGCGGAGACCGGCAGGTACACCGGCGCCGCGTTCAACGAGCCGCATGTGCCCAGCGACATCGAGGCCCTCAACGACACGAGCACGGCGATCAGCCCGGACACCCTGCGCCGGATCGGCGAGGCCTTCGTCGAGGTGCCCGAGGGCTTCACCGTCCACAAGAAGCTGCGGGCCCTGCTCGAGAAGCGCAAGGAGATGTCGGTCTCCGGCGGCATCGACTGGGGATTCGCCGAGCTCATCGCCTTCGGCTCGCTCCTGCTCGAAGGGGTCCCGGTCCGCCTGGCCGGACAGGACTCCCGCCGCGGCACCTTCGTCCAGCGTCATTCGGTGCTCATCGACGCCGTCAACGGCAACGAGTGGACCCCGCTGCAGAACCTCAGCGAGGAGCAGGCCCGGTTCTGGGTCTACGACTCCCTGCTCAGCGAGTACGCCGCCGTCGGCTTCGAGTACGGCTATTCCGTCGAACGCCGGGACGCGCTGGTCGCCTGGGAGGCGCAGTTCGGCGACTTCGCCCAGGGCGCCCAGACCGTCATCGACGAGTTCATCTCCTCCTCGGAGCAGAAGTGGCAGCAGAACTCGGGCGTCGTCATGCTCCTGCCCCACGGCTACGAGGGCCAGGGTCCCGACCACTCCTCGGCTCGGATCGAGCGCTACCTGCAGCTGTGCGCCGAGTCGAACATGACCGTCGCGCTGCCGTCTTCCGGAGCGTCCTACTTCCACCTCCTGCGCCGCCATGCGCTGACGCCGAACAAGCGTCCGCTCATCGTATTCACGCCGAAGTCGATGCTGCGGCTCAAGGCCGCCGCGAACTCGACCGAGGAGTTCACGACCGGCCGGTTCCAGCCCGTCATCGACGACTCCGTCGTCGCCGCCGACCAGGTCGACCGCGTCGTCCTCGTCTCCGGCAAGCTGTACTGGGAGCTGCTGGCCAGGCGCGAGAAGCTCGAGGACACCAGGACTGCGCTGGTGCGAGTCGAGCAGCTCTACCCCCTCGACGAACCCGCGATCGCGGAGATGCTCAGCCGCTACCCCGCCGGCGCCGAGGTGGTCTGGGCCCAGGAAGAGCCCGAGAACCAGGGGGCCTGGCCGTTCATGGCCCTCAACCTGCCGCAACTGGTCGGTGAGCGCGAACTCAGCCTCGTCTCCCGTCCGGCCTCGGCCGCGACGTCGACGGGTCTCAAGAACGTCCACGAACTGCAGCAGCAGGAAGTCGTCGACCGGGTCTTCCGCCGGTGAGCTCCGAGCGCTCCACTACCATCACCGTGGTCGGCGGCCCCCTGGTCGCCGGCCACGGTGACGGTCGTGGTCTCGGCTGGGTCGGGCGGGTCACGGCGCGTACCCTGCCCAGCCTGCCCCACCTGCGGGTGTACCCCCTCGCCGTGCCCGAGGAGGACTCGGCCGGGCTGCACGGCAGGGCGATGGGCGAGTCCTCGCTGCGGTTCTCCCCCGACAGCGACAACCGGCTGGTGCTGGCCCTTGGATCCGGCGATCTCGACACCGGACGCTCGGTCGCCCGGGCCCGCCTCGACGTCGCCAATGTGCTCGACGAGGCACTGGCGCGCAAGGTCTCGGCGTTCGTCGTCGGTCCCCCGCCGGAGCACAGCGCCGAGCGCAACCGGGGCATCGCCGAACTCAACACCAGCTTCGCCGATGTCGCCAAGCGCCGGGGCATCGCCTACGTCGACACCTTCACTCCCCTGCTCGGCCATCCGGTCTGGCAGCGCGAGCTCGCGTCCTCGCGTGACCACCTGCCCGCGCAGGAGGGCTACGGCCTGCTCGCCTGGCTCGTTCTCCACCGTGGCTGGTTCGACTGGCTCGGCGTCGAGGACGTGCTCGGCGGCGACTGACCCCGCCGGGGCGGCTTTGCCCTGGCCCATCCGACATGAAACAATGAACCGTCTATCGAAGGAGTACTGCTATGAGCAAGCGTGGCCGCAAGCGTCGTGACCGTCGCAATCGCAAGGCGAACCACGGCAGGCGTCCGAACAGCTGACGCACCGTGTGAGAAGGCGGGGAGGCTCTCCCCGCCTTCTCTGTGCCCGGACCCGCCGACCCGGTCGGCACCTGCCGGGCCCAGAGACGAATCGAACCGCCGGGCCCGGAGACGAGTCGAGCCGCCGCACCGAGGATCGGTGCAGCGGCTCTGTTGTATCCGGATCCCGAGGCGGGCTCGAATGATCCGTCGGGTCAGATCTGCCAGGTGGTCTGTTCGACGGCGATCCGGCGCTGGATCTTCTCCCGCAGGCCCAGCGGCGCCTTCTCCCTGCTGCAGGAGCGGCGCACGAGCTCCTTGAGCAGCGCTTCGATCTCGTACTCGTCGTGACAGGCAGGGCACTTCTCCAAGTGCACCGAGATCTCCCTGATCTCCGTCGTCGTCAGCTCACCGTCGAGGTAGTGGTAGATGCGCATCAGCGACTCCGCCCGAACGCTCTCACAGCATTCCTGCTCGCTCACTTCTTCGCACCCCCTTCACCCTTGACGTAGCCGCGGTCGAAGGCGTAGTCGGCCAGCATCTCCCGCAGCTGCCGGCGGCCGCGGTGCAGACGCGACATCACCGTGCCGATGGGGGTCTCCATGATCTCGGCGATCTCCTTGTAGGGCAGACCCTCGACGTCGGCGTAGTAGACGACCATCCGGAAGTCCTCCGGCAGGGACGACAATGCGTCCTTGACATCGGAGTCGGGCAGGTGATCGAGTGCCTCGAGCTCGGCCGACCGCCCATCCGAGGAGGTGTGGCTGGCGGCCTGGGCGATCTGCCAGTCCTCGATGTCCTCGCTGCCGTGCTCCTGCGGCTGGCGCTGCTTCTTGCGGTAGTTGTTGATGAAGGTGTTCGTCAGGATCCGGTACAGCCAGGCCTTGAGATTGGTGCCCGGGGTGTACTGGTGGAACGCCGCGTAGGCCTTGGCGTAGGCCTCCTGGACGAGGTCCTCGGCGTCTGCCGGGTTCCTCGTCATCCGCAGGGCGGCAGCATAGAGCTGATTGAGGTATTCCAGAGCGTCGCGCTCGAAACGGGCCGACCGCTCGGCCTCGGTTTCGGGGACTTCTTTGACTGATTCGGTCATCACGGTCAATGGTACGCCCGTTCGCTCCAGGACTGCAGTGGGACTCACAGACTTCTCCTCCATCGACTCATCGCGGCAATCGCGGCTGGCCGGGCCTGCCGTGCCCGGTCCGGCCGTCTCATCGGGATCAACACCGACAGGCGGCCCCACTATTCCCTGCGAACCGTTATGCTAGCCAGTGAGATGCCCGACGTCGTCGCTAGGAAGGACCACAGTGTCTCCCATCCGATTCTTCGCCCGGCCCATGCTGGCCGCCGGCTACATCAGCAACGGGATCGATCGTCTGCGCAGCCCGGAAGCGGCCGCAGCATCGATCTCCCCCCTTCTCGCCCAGGCCCGGAAGAGGATCGACGTCCCGGTGGAGGCAGCCACCGTGGCCAAGGCCACCGGCGCTGCCCAGGTCGCGGCGGGCTCGCTGCTGGCCATCGGCCGGTTCCCGCGGATCAGCGCCACCATTCTCGTGGGCACCTACCTGCTCGACACCGTCGGAGAGACCATCAGTGCGGAGAAGGCGACCTCCAAGGCGGAGAAGCGCGAACGCCTCGAGCGGACCCTGGTCCGGACCTCGATGCTCGGCGGCGCTCTGCTCGCCAGCGTCGACACGGCCGGTCGCCCCGGCCTGTGGTGGCGCACCCAGCATGCCGCCGAGGATCTGTGGTCGTCGGTGGAGAAGACCTCTCATCAGGCAATGAGTGCTCTTGGCGTCGACTGAGACACCCTCTGCACCGCCCTCGACCCCGCAGGACTGGGTCGCGCCCGTCGCCGAGTCCGGGGTCGACGCGATCGTCACGGTCCCCGGCTCGAAGTCCCTGACCAACCGCTACCTGGTGCTGGCCGCGCTGGCCGACTCGGACTCGATCATCCGCGGCTGGCTGCGCAGCCGAGACACGCTGCTGATGGTCTCCGCGCTGCGGGCCCTCGGCGCCGGGATCGAGGAGGTCGAGGATGAGCTGCACATCACCCCCATCGACTTCACCTCCCCCGGTCCCGGCGAAACCGCGCGCATCGACTGCGGTCTGGCGGGGACCGTGATGCGCTTCGTCCCGCCCCTGGCGGCGGCGACCGGGCGTGAGGTCCACATCGACGGCGACCCCCAGGCCCGGGTCCGGCCGATGGACGTCACCATCGACTCCCTCACCCGCCTCGGCGCGAGGGTCACCTCGAAGACGAACTCGCTGCCGCTGACGATCCACGCGGACTCCGCCGTGCGCGGCGGGCACCTCGAGATCGATGCCAGCGCCTCGAGTCAGTTCGTCTCCGGGCTGCTCCTGGCCGCGCCCGCAATGCCTCTGGGCCTTGACCTCGTCCACCGCGGCGGGTCGGTGCCCAGCCGGACCCACATCGAGATGACCCTCGAGGTCCTCGCCGATGCCGGTGTCGACGTCACCGAGCCCGAGCCCGAGCACTGGGTCGTCGAGCCGGGAATCCCCCGCGGCCTCGATGTGCAGGTCGAACCGGACCTGTCGAACGCCTCGGCGTTCCTGGCCGCGGCCCTGGCCACCCGGGGTGAGATCACGATTCCCGACTGGCCGGCCCATACGACCCAGGCCGGGGACGGGTTCCGCCGCATCGCCGAGGCGTTCGGCGCGACCGTGAGACTCGACCGATCCGGGCTGAGGGTGACCGGTCCGAAGAAGCTGCGTCCCGTCGACCTCGACCTCTCCGCCATCGGTGAGCTCACTCCCGTCGTGGCGGCACTGGCGGCACTGGCACCGGGCACCTCTCAGCTGCGCGGGATCGGTCATCTGCGCGGGCACGAGACGGATCGCCTCTCGGCGCTGCGCCGGGAACTCGGCGCGATCGGCGCCGAGGTCGTCGAGCATCCGACGGCGCTGACGATCACCGGCTCCCGGCTGCGCGCCGGAACCTGGCACACCTACCACGATCACCGGATGGTCATGGCCGGCGCCGTCATCGGCCTGCAGGTCCCCGGCCTCATCATCGAGAACGTCGGCACCGTCGCCAAGACGCTGCCCGAGTTCGCCCGGCTGTGGGAAGCCATGCTGGATCCCAGGGACTGAGATGGCACGGATCTACCGGGACGAGGACTATCGTCCGCGTCCGAACCGGCGCGGCTCGAGACCGCGGACGAAGACCCGTCCCCGCCATGATTCTGCCGTCGAGGGGCTCGTCACCGCCGTCGACCGGGGCCGCTATCGCGTGGTCCTCGCCGATGAGTCGGGTGGGTTCCCCGGCATCGGCCCCACCGGCCAGGGCGAGCCTCCCAGCGGTGTGACCGCGGTGCGGGCCTCGCATCTGCGCAAGGATGCCGTCGTTCCCGGCGACATCGTCAAGATCGTCGGTGACACCTCGGGCGCGAAGGGGTCCCTGGCCCGCCTGGTCGACATCACCGAGCGTCGCACCCTGCTGCGCCGCAGCGCCGATGATGACGACCCCGCCGAGCGGGTCATCGTCGCCAACGTCGAGGTGATGGGCATCGTCACCGCCACCGCCGATCCGGAGCCGTCCTACGGGCTCATCGACCGGGCGATGACCGCCGCCATCGATGCCGGCATCACCCCCCTGCTCATCGTCACGAAGACCGATCTCGCTCCCGCCGACGAACTCGTCGAACGGTTCCAGGCCTCCGGCGTCGAGATCGTCCGGTCCGGGCTGCTCACCGACTCAACCGTGAGCGTCGCCGAGGTGGACGAACGGCTCCGGGGCAGGATGAGCGTTCTCGTCGGCCACTCCGGCGTCGGGAAGTCGACTCTGATGAATGCCCTGGTCCCCGCCGCGAACCGCGCCATCGGCAGCGTCAACGACGTCACCGGGCGCGGGCGCCACACGTCCTCCTCGGCAATCTGCCTGCCCTTGGACGGCGGCGGGTGGCTCGTCGACACACCAGGGGTCCGCAGCTTCGGCCTCGCCCACGTCGACCGTGATGGGCTGCTGGCCGCGTTCCCGGAGCTCACCGCGGCGACCCTCGAGTGCCCCCGCGGCTGCACCCATCTAGCCGACGCCCCCGGCTGCCGTCTCGACGACTGGGTGGCTGCCGGGAAGGCGGGGCCCGGCGGAGTCTCACGATTGGACTCACTGCGCAGACTGCTGGCCAACACTGGTTAGAGTGGGCTCATGAACGACCTCGACCTGGCGCTCGACCTCGCCGATCTTGCCGATTCCCTCAGCTTTCGCCACTTCCTCGATCAGGACTTCGCCGTGGAGACGAAACCCGATCTCACCCCCGTCACCGAATGCGACCGTGCGGTCGAGGCCGCGATCATGGACCGCCTCGGGCGCGAGAGGCCGGAGGACAGTGTGCTCGGCGAGGAGTTCGGCTCCCACGGAACGTCGCCGAGGCGGTGGATCGTCGATCCGATCGACGGCACGAAGAACTTCGTGCGCGGAGTGCCGGTGTGGGCGACGCTGATCTCCCTCTACGACGGCGAGGAGCCGGTGCTCGGGGTCGTCTCCGCCCCCGCCCTCGGCCGCCGCTGGTGGGCGCGGACAGGGCAGGGAGCCTTCGTCACCGCCCTGGGAGAGGCCCCGAAGCGCCTCCGCGTCTCCGCGGTCGATGACCTCGGCGACGCCTCCCTGTCCTACGCCTCGCTGGGCGGATGGAGGACCCTCGGGGTCCTCGACGAGTTCCTCCATCTGTGCGAGTCGACGTGGCGGACTCGCGGCTACGGCGACTTCTACTCCTACATGCTGGTGGCCGAGGGCGCGGTCGACATCGCCTGCGAGCCCGAGCTGGCTCTCTACGACATGGGCGCCCTGGTGCCGATCGTGCTCGAGGCCGGCGGTGCGTTCACGAACACGGCCGGGATTCCGGGACCGTTCGGGGGCAATGCGGTCGCGACCAACTCGCGGCTGCATGAGAAGGCACTCGACATTCTGGGCCGGGTCTCCCCCGCCCCCTGAGCACGGAAGAGGGAACGATGCCCGATGTGATGCGCGCGGAGCTGTGGCATGCGATGGCCGACGCGGCCGGACTCATCCGCGCCGACGGTTCGATCGGTGAGACCATCTACGGTCAGATGACCGCGCTGGCGGCCGCGACGGAGTCGGTCAACCTCGGTCAGGGGGCTCCGGGCACGGATGCCCCGCCGCAGCTCATCGAGGCGGCAGCGGCCGCGATGCGCGGGGGCTTCAACCAGTACGCCCCGGGGCAGGGCCATGCGGAGTTCCTGTCGGCCGTGGCCGCGCAGCGCACACGCGACTTCGCCCATCGGGTGACCTCCGAGCAGGTGCTCTTCACATGCGGGGCCACGGAGGCGCTGACGGCGTCGATTCTCGCGCTCCTGCCCCGCGGCGGCACCGTTCTCACCTTCGAGCCCTACTACGACGCCTATCCGGCGGCCGTGACCGCCGCCGGAGGATCGCTCGTCACGGTCCCGATCCTGCCCCGCGAAGACGGTGGCTTCGGCCCCGACTGGCAGGTCTTCGACGAAGTGGTCGCCGCGACGCACCCGTCGATCATCATCGTCAACACCCCGCACAACCCGACGGGGTTCGTCTTCGGGCCCGCCGACTTCGAGCGGGTCGGGGCCGCGGCCGTCGCAGCCGACGCCTGGATCCTCACGGATGAGGTCTACGAGCAGCTGGTCCTCGACGGCGGGACTCATCTGCCTCCCGCGATGGCCGTGGCCGACCCGGGGCGGGTCGTCACCGTGTCCTCGGCCGGGAAGTCCTGGAATGCCACCGGCTGGAAGATCGGCTGGGTGATCGCCGAACCGGAGGTCAGGGAGACGATCCAGGCGGTCAAGCAGTTCCTCACGTTCACCTCCGGCGGGCCGCTGCAGATCGCGATGGCTCGGATGCTCGCCGAGGATTCGAGGTTCGTGGCCGAGAACCGGCGGTCCCTGCAGGCCCGCGCCGAGGTGCTCGTCTCGGCCTGCCGCAGCGTTCCCGGTGCTCGCGCCTCGATTCCCGCCTCCGGCTACTTCACGGTGATGGACTTCTCCGCGCTCACCGACCTCGACGCCTTCGCGGTCAATGAGCGCCTCGCCGAGCGCTTCTCCATCGTCGGGATCCCGGTGCCCGCGCTGTGCCGGGAGGGCTCGGCGGCCCACCGGGCGTACCGGGCCTCGATCCGCTACTCATTCTGCAAGTCGGCCGCCGATGTGGATCGGGCCGCGCAACTGTTCCGCGCTCTGGCCGAGGTCCTCGAGACGGATCCCGACAGCCTGCGCGGCTAGACGCCCGCCCATCCTGCACGAACGCGGCAGGGGGCGGACGCAGCGTGTGCCGCGTCCGCCCCCTGCGCCCGTGCAGCCCGCCTCAGCGGGTCCGGGATCGAGAGCCCGGTTCAGGCCCTGACGAGTTCGAGCTCGAGACCGATCCTGACCTTGTCCGAGACGAGCAGCTCGCCGCCGCCGAGAACGGCGTCGAATTCCATTCCGAAGTCCTTGCGGTTGACCGTGGCCTCGGCGGAGAGACCGGCGACCTGGTTGCCGTTGGGGTCGGTGGCGACGCCCCCGAATTCGGTGGCGAAGACCACTTCCCTGGTCACTCCGCGCATGGTCAGGTCTCCGACCAGATCGAACTCGGAGTCCGACTTCGGCTTCACGGCCGTGGAGGTGAAGTTGAGGGTCGGGAACTGGTCGGCGGCGAAGAAGTCGCTGGTCTTCAGGTGGCCGTCACGCTGCTCGTTGCGGGTGCTGATCGAGGCGACCACGGCTTCGGCACTCACCGAGCTGTCCTCCAGGCTCCCACCGGCCTCGACGGTGCCGGAGATCTCCTCGAAGTGTCCCCGCACCTTCGACACTCCCGCATGGCGGGCGGTGAAGGTGAATTCGGAATGGACCGGGTCGATGGTCCAGGTGCCGGCGGTGAGTCCCTGCGGAAGAGCAGTCATCAGTGTCTCCTATTTGTTGAAATTTGAAGTACATGAATCACTATAGTTTAGTTTTCAATTACTTGCAAGAGGATCGTCCGAGATCCAAGAGGGCCTCCTCAGGGGGCAGAGGATCTGCCGAGGGGGCAGGGGCCCTTCTCGAGGGGCGGCCGAACGCCCGCGGGAATCGGCACCCAGGGCCGATCCTCCAGCGTTGCGCGCCCCGGTGAACATCAGGTTGCCCTGTGGCAGAGGTCACGTGAGCGCGATTTGTCTTCTCGAATTACGCTCGTGTAAAGTTAAGAACACACCGCGGGGTGGAGCAGTTCGGTAGCTCGCCGGGCTCATAACCCGGAGGTCGAGGGTTCAAATCCCTCCCCCGCCACGGTAAAAGGGCCCTGATCAGTGGAAACACTGATCAGGGCCCTTGATTTGGTCCAGAGCCGGATTGTCCAGAGCCGGATTCCCGAGCACGGGATGGACCTCAGTGCCGCGACGGCCCTCAGCCTATGGTCCGGGCCCGTGGTGCGGAGAGCATCCGCCCCTGCGCGAGCTCACCCACCCGCATCGGTGCCCAGACAGCCGCTGCACGAAGGCCCTCGGCGCCTGCGGCTCGGCCTGAGCCGGAACCGACCGTGCATGAATGGCCGACCGCCCCCGGGAACGACCCGGGGGCGGTCGGCGTGTGCCGGACTGAACCTGCCTCAGTTGCCTCCGCCCTGATCGGCAGGCGCTTCCGCCGGAGCCGAGGCTCCGTCTCCCTCGGCGATCGAGGGATCGGCGGCGACCGCGTCATCGATCGCCTTCTTGAGGCGCTCCTGCGCCTCCCCGTAGGCGGCGAAGTCTCCGGCCTTGAGCGCCTCGTCGGAGTCCTCCATCGCCTCACGGGCCCGCTGCAGGGCTTCCTCGAGGTCGCCTGCCGGAGCTTCCGCTGCCGCGCCCTCGCCGGCCGCACCGGCAGCGCCGCTGCTCGCGGTTCCCGCGTCACCGGCCTGCGCACCGGAGTCTCCCCCGAAGACCTGGTCGAGCGCCTCGTCGAGGGTCGGCGCGAAGCCGATGTCCTCACCGAATGCCACCAGCACGTGCTGGAGCAGCGGGTACGAGGTCTCACCGGCGGAACGGACGTAGACCGGCTGCACGTAGAGCAGACCGCCGCCGACGGGCAGAGTCAGCAGGTTGCCGTTCTGCACCTCGGACTCTCCCTGCCGCAACAGGTTGAGGCTGCGCTGGACCTCGGGCGCGGTGTTGAAGTTGTTCTGCGCCTGCCCCGGTCCGGGCACTGTCGTGTTTCGCGGCAGCTGCAGCAGCCGCAGCTGACCGTAGCTGTCCGCGACCTCACCCGCTGTGTGTCCGGCGTCGGCATCGGCGGCCAGGAAGCCGGTCAGGTTGTTCCGCGACTCCCCCTCCGAGGATCGTGCCGGGATGAAGGAGCTCGTCAGCGAGAACGACGGCGACTCCTGTCCGGGCATCTGCAGCGTCATGTAGAACGGCGGCTGGGTCAGTCCGCTGGTCGCCTCACGCGTCGGGTCCGTCGGCAGGGTCCAGAAGTCCTGGCCGGTGTAGAACTCGCTCGCGGCCGTCACGTGGTACCGGTTGAGCAGCTGCCGCTGGACCTTGAACAGATCCTCCGGGTACCGCACGTGGCCCATCAGATCCGCCGACATCTCGGAGGCCGGCTTGATGAGGTCGGGGAAGATCTTCATCCAGGTCTTGAGGACGGGATCCTCCTTGTCCCACTGGAACATGTCGACGGTTCCGTCATAGGCGTCGACGGTGATCTTGACCGAGTTGCGAATGTAGTTGACCTCTTCGTCGGGCAGAGTCGACACGGAGTTCGGGGCGGTCGCGGTCGTCGAGTCCTCGGTCGCATCCTGCAGCGGCTGCGGGGTCGAGTACGGGTAGTCCTTGGCCGTCGTGTATCCGTCGAGGATCCATTTGATCCGCCCGTCGACGACCGCCGGGTAGGGGTCGCCATCGATCTTGAGGAACGGGGCGAGCTTCTCCACCCGCTCACGGGGATGGCGTTCGTAGAGGATCTGCGATTCCTCGTTGACGGCGTCGGAGAGCAGGATCTGCTCGTCCTGGAACTTCAGCGCATAGGCGAGTCGGTTGAACAGGCCCCCGACGGAGGGTCCGCCGTCGCCGGTGAAGGTGTTGTTCACCTGGCCCGAGCCGCCCTCCTCATCGGAGGGGTAGTCGAGCTCGCGCGGAGTCCCTCCCTCTTCCGCACCGACGATCGAGTATTCCGGTGAGTTCTCACCGAAGTACACGCGCGGTTCGTACTCGGGGAACACTCCCTGCGGCGGGATGTCGGACTCCATGAACTTCGGCTCACCGTCGGTGTTGCGCTGGTTTCCGAAGGCCGCCACGACGCCGAATCCGTGGGTGTAGACGATGGAGCGGTTGTACCAGCTCTGGTTGTTCACCGAGCTCGGATTGAGCTCACGGACCGAGATGACCGTGTCCTGCATCTGTCCGTCGACGTTGTACCGGTCGACGTCGAGCTTCTGCGGGAAGGAATAGTAGGGACGAACCTGCTGGAGCTGGCGGAACGTGTCGGAGACGAGATTGGGGTCGAGCAGACGGATCGATGCCGCCGTCTGCGCGTCCGCCCGCAGGGCTCCCCGCTCGCCGCTCGTGCTCGGGTCGTAGGCCGTGACATCGATGTCGGCGAAGTCGAAGGCCTCGCGCGTGGCGTCGATGTTGCGCTGGATGTACTCGGATTCGAGGCTCTGCTGGGACGGATTGACCTGGAACTGCTGGACCATCGCCGGATAGGCGACGATCGAGACCCCGCCGAGGACGATGAGCGTGGCGGTGGCGATGAGGGAGATCCGCCAGTTGCCCTTCCACGCCGTGTAGACGAACAGCAGTGCCACGATCACAGCGGCGATCGCGACGATCGCCATCGCCGGCAGCGCCGCTCTGTCGTCGACATAGGTCACACCCGGGACGATGCCGCCGGTCGAGTTCAACCGATCGTAGCGGCTCAGCCACAGCCGACCCGCCTGGACCAGCACCAGCAGGGCCACGGTGATCCCGATCTGCCACTGGGCGGTCTTGGTCAGGATGACGCCCTTGGGCTCCCCCGGACGGATGCCGCCGAAGAGATAGTGACCGACCAGGGCGGCGATGAGCGAGAGCAGGATCGTCATGCCCAGCTGGTCGCCGATCAGACGCAGACCGGGCAGCACGAAGACATAGAAGGACTTGTCGAGGCCGAACTGCGGATCCTCCGACCCGAAGGAGGTGGAATTCAGCCATTCGAGCACCGTGTTCCACTGCGCCGAGGCGGTGATTCCGCTGAGCACACCGAGGACGGCGGGAATGGCCAGAGTGGCGACCCGGCGGAGGGGCTCGATCGCCTCACGGTAGCGGTCGAGATTCTCCTGCCGCGGAGTGGTCGGGGCGTAGACCGGGCGGTGCTTGAACGCCAGGTGCAGGCTCAGCCAGACGGGCACGGCCATGATGACGAACCCGGCGAGGAAGGTCAGACCCCGGGTCAGCCACATCGTCCGGAACACCTGGGAGGCTCCGATCTGTCGGAACCACAGCACCTCGGTGTACACCTGGGTGAAGGAGATGAAGGCGATGAGCAGGATCGCCACTGACACCAGGGTGAGCATCAGCGGCGAGCGTCGGGGCCTGCCGGAGGGCATGCGGGCGGAGGTGGGTGAGGACGGAGAGCTCACTGCTTCCCTTTCTCGTTGGGGTCGGCACCGGCGGCGGGGCACTTCGGCAGTTCCGAGGTGTTGCCGGCGGCGTACTGCTCCACGGCGTTCTGAGCGTCATCGAGTGTGTCGATGCGCGCAACCGTGATTGATGACTGGTCGGCAGCCTCGACGACCTCTGCGCAGTTGTCGGCGGGAGACAGGAACAATGTCGCGCCTTCGGCAGTGGCTGCTGCAACTTTCTGTCGGGCCCCGCCGATGGGGCCGACGGTGCCGGCGGGGTCGATCTCCCCCGTGCCGGCCACATGCTTTCCACCCGTCATCGCGCCGGGGGTGAGTTCGTCGACGATCGCGAGGGCGAACATCGTCCCTGCGGACGGTCCACCGATTCCGTCGACATTGAAGTCGACGTCGACGGGGAACTCGAAGTCCTGCCGCATCCGGATGCCGATCGCCTGCTGCCCGTCGATGGTGTCCGGGGTCACGGACACGGTCTTCGACTCACCGTCGCGGACGATGGCGAGTTCGACGGTGTCCGCGGACTGCACGGTCTCGCTGAGCACCTGGGCCGCACTCGGGTCGTCCTCGAGCCTCGTGCCGTTGACACTCACGATCCGGTCGCCTTCGCGCAGCTGCGCCCGGGCGGGTGAATCGGGGACCACCTCGGCGACGAGGAGGTCGACCTGATAGTCGCGGCCGAGCTGCTCCATCGCCGCGGCCACGGCGATGTCCTGGCTCGAGGACATCTCATGGGCGTTGGACTCGGCGACCTGCTCGCGGGTGGTGTCCAACGGGTAGTAGGCCTCGGTCGGGACGACCGTCTCCTTCTTCCCGATCAGCGCACCCAGCGCCTGGGACGCGTAGGTGTCGCGGCCCGGGCCGCCGCTGACGGCGACGGTGAGCATGTCGAGACGGCCATCGGTCGGGTAGGTCTGGGCGCCGGAGACGGACAACATCGGCTTCCCGCGGTAGTCGCCCAGAGTGTTGAAGACCGGTCCGGGCAGCTGCAGCATGTAGGGGACAGGGAGCAGGAGCGCGACGGCGATGAGGAGGTAGGTCATGACCCCGGAGGCCGCGCCCAGTCGTGGGGATCGCCGGACGAGAACGCCGCGTGGGGGATCTGCGGACGCCGGCACGGCCCGAGGGGCATTCACTGTCATTGGTTCCTTTCGCTGCACCGCCCCACCAGTCTAGTTGAAACGCCGGGGTGAGTTTCACAGGTGGCTTTCGCCCCGTGCGAACATCGGGCGAAAGCACGCCCAATTGGGAAGATTCCCACATCTGTAGCGGTTAACGTGGAGGACAAACCGACCATGTGGGGGCCTTGAGATGAGCGACGAGAACAACAACGAGCAGAATCCGTTCGAGCAGATCTTCGGAATGCTCTTCGGTGCAGGCGGACCGGGCGCCGGCCAGGATGACGGCAAGTCCGATGGCAAGAGCACTGGCGGATTCCCGCAGGGCTTCTCCATCGATCCGGCGATGATGGCCACCATCATGAATCAGATGCAGGGTCTGTTCGGCCAGGGTGGGGATCCCAGCGCCCAGGCGAAGTCGATCGCCCTGCGTCACGTGCCCGGCCCCGACCCGGCCGTCTCCGAGGAATCCGTCCGCGCGACCACCGACGCCTTCCGCCTCGCCGAGCTCTGGCTGGCCGAGGCCACCGAGTTCTCGGTCGCGAACCGCTCGGCGCGCTCGCTGACCCGCGCCGACTGGGTGTCCGAGACCATGCCGGGGTGGCAGAGGTTCGTGCTCCCGATCAAGGAGAACATGTCGACCGCGCTCACCAGCACCCTGGAGACCCAGGTCCCGGCGGAGATGAAGAGCATCATGGCCGGCGCCTCCTCGATGTTCTCCTCGATGAGCGACTCGATGTTCGCGATGCAGATCGGCCAGGCCGTGGGTGCCCTGTCCGAGAGCGTCCTCACCGGCACCGAGGTGGGCCTGCCCCTCCTCCCCGCCGAGCATGCGGTGCTCCTCGAGTCCAACCTGGAGACGTTCGCCACCGAGATCGGCGTCGATCCCTCCGAGGTCCGGATCTACCTCGCGGCTCAGGAGCTCGCCCACCTGGCCCTGTTCGAGCGCGCCCCCTGGCTCACCGCCCAGGTCGAGACCGCCCTCGCCCGCTACGCGGCCGGGCTCAAGATCGACACCTCGCAGATCGAGGAGATGGCCTCGTCGATCGATCCGAGCAACATCTCGGATCTCAGCGAGAACATCCGGCAGGGACTGTTCAATCCCCCGGCCACCGAGGAGCAGAAGAGGGCCCTGACGACGCTCGAGAACCTGCTCGCCGTCATCGCCGGGTGGGTCGACGTCGTCGTCCACTCCGCCTGCGCGCACCTGCCCGGACGCGACCAGATCCGGGAGGCTCTGCGCCGCCGTCGGGCCACGGCGGGACCGGCCGAGAAGACGTTCGCGACCCTCGTCGGACTCCAGTTCAACCCGCGCCGTCTGCGCGACGCCGCGGCCCTGTTCGCCTACCTCGAGTCGCAGGGCGGCAGCGATGCCCGCGACCGGGTCTTCTCCCATCCCGATCTGCTCCCGACGACGGAGGACCTCGACGACCCGCTCGGCTATGCCGAGCGCCGCCACGCCGAATGGACCTCGGAGTCGACGCTCGACGAGGCGCTCAGCCGCATTCTCGCCGAAGGTCTCGAAGGGACGGCGGACTCCGACGACGCTCGGGACACCGATGAGCAGACCCCGGACTCGACCGGCACCCCGGACTCGGACAAGCCGGCCCGGGACTCCGATGGGTCGGCCTCGAATCGGCCGGCCTCGGATGGGCCGGACTCCGATGGGCCGGACCCGGATGGCAAGCGCGACGAGAGCTGAATCGGCGTGACCGGATCCGACTCCCCGAGCCTCGAGACCGCCCGCGCCGAGGTGGCGGCCGCCCGCGGACCCGGAGCGGCCCGCTCCGCGGCCGGCTTCGCCGCTGCCTTCGAGGACCTGTTCACCGCGTCCGGGTCCGCGGCCCTGTTCCGCGACGGCGGGCCCGAGCATCTCACTGCCAGCTGCCTCGTCGTCGACGTCGACGCCGGAGCGGTGCTGCTCAATCACCACCGCAAGGCCGGTCTGTGGGGCCAGTTCGGCGGTCACATCGAGGCCGGTGACGACAGCCTCCGGGCCGCGGCCCGTCGAGAGGCCCTCGAGGAGAGCGGACTGGGCTCGTTCACGTGGTTCTCCCCCACCCCCGTCGACCTCCACGTCCACGACCTGCCCGCGGCATTCGGCCGCTGCGCTCGGCACTTCGACGTCGTCTACGCCGCCGGAGCCGCCCTCGCCGACACGCCCGTCGTGTCCGCGGAATCCGTCGACGTGAAGTGGTTCCCGCTCATGGCGCTGCCCGAAGCGCTCATGCCCGACCTCGTGGTCAGGCTGCCCGAACTCCACCGAGCCGCCGTCGCATCCGCCCGGCTCAGCTCCCCCGGCCGAACCTCTCTCCGGCGCTGAATCCGTCGAGGAAGAGCTTGGCCTCGGCCTGCCGGGGATGCCGATCGGCCAGCTGATGGAACTCCTTCGAATGCGGGCCGATCTGCAGGTGAGCGAGTTCGTGGACGATGACCGTCTCCAGGACCCAGCGCGGCACCGCCTGCAGCCGATGGGACACCCGGATGTCACCCGACGACGTCGTCGTCGAGGCCCACCGGCTGACATTCTGGTTCGTCACCCAGCGGATCGAGTTCGGGCGCAGCCGGCCCGCGAAGTAGCGCCGGCTCATCTCCTCGGCGAGCTCCTGGAGATCCGCGGCGGAGGAATGGTCCCTGGCGCTGAGCCGATTGAACAGATCCGTCAGTGAGCGGATGTTCTGCTCCACGTCATAGCGGACGGGGGTGCTGAGCACGTACGTGTCGATCTCCTTCGAGACCGCGATCGTCTTCTTCCGCCGCGCCGAACGCCGGACTTCGATCTCTCCCCGGGCGATGGCCCGGAGGACGCCCTCCGCGGTCCATCGTGGTCTGCTTGCCATTGCTCAATCATAGGAAACTTCCTCGACCGCGGAGCGAACGGCATTACTTGTGAGTTTCCTGAGTGTCCATTCGGGCGTCCACCCCACGACTGTCCACAGCCACAGGGGCGCGCTCCCCTCGCCCGGACGGGAAGTGACCCCGCCCGTCGCGGCAGTGGTCGACGTCGACCCGGATGGCCCTCCACAGTTCGCCCGCGGTTATCCACCGGTTATCCACATCCCGCGCCTCCGCCCCGCTCCATCCCGGCATTGACGGGGTGCGGGCAAGCAGAATAGGTTCTATGGTGACCCCGGAAAACCCGGAGATGCGTGCGGAAGGGGAAGCCGCACGAGTCTCCGCGAGCGCCTGGGGACTCAGCGATTGAGGACTCATCGGCACTGACCTGTCGGTCGGTCCTCAATCGTCTTTCCACAGGGTTGTCCACAGGGTGGCGGGTGGCTCTGGCGGTCGGCTGCGACATTCACTACTGTGAGAGTCCGGTCGGTCGATGCGAGGTGTCGAGATGTTCAGGATCTATCCCAGTGTGCCCATCACGTGGAGGTCCGCGTCCTGCATCCAGTTCGGGGTCGACGATCCGGTTCTCATCGACGGTCTGCTCCCGGCCGACGTCGCCCTGCTCGAGGAGCTCCGGTTGGGCCTCGGCTCCGCTCAGTACCATTCCCGGGCGCAGGATCTCGGCGTCGACCTCGGGCGGGCGAGTTCGCTCATCACCCTGCTCGTCGAGGCGGGAGTGATGATTCCGCAGGATTCCGACTCCGGCGCCCTGGGCAGCAGCTCGCACCAGTTCGGCCCGGCTCACCTCTTCCGCCTGTCTCCCGACCGGACCGCCGCGCTCCTCGCCGCACGGCCCGTCATGGTGATCGGGCCGCTGCGCCCTGTCGTCGAGCAGCATCTGAGCGCCGCGGGCTTCGTCATCGCATCCGGCAGCCGCGTCGATGAGCTCGAGCTGTTCCGCGCGCCCATCGTCATCACCACGTCCTATCTCGTGCCCGACGTCCATTCCGCCACCTGGCTGACCGATCGGGAGGTCTCCTACCTCGAGGTCGTCGTCGGTGAGGCCGCAGTCGAGGTCTCGGGCCTCGTCCGTCCGGGGGTCACCGGGTGCACCATGTGTTCGTGCCTGCGGCACAAGGACGCCGATGCCGACTGGTTCGAACAGTATTCGCGCGTGCGCGAACTTCCTTCGCGTGCCGAACTCTCCGATCCCCTCGCCCGCTCACTCGCGGCACTGCACGTCGTCATCCTGCTCCGGCAGTCGCTGCTGGATCCCGACACCGCCGCGGTCCGTCGCCGCATCAGCCTGGCCTCGGGCCGCAGCGAGGACGAGGAGCTGCGTTTCCATCCCCGCTGCCACTGCCGAGTGCCGGTCCCGCATTTCGATCTCGCCGCCGAGCAGGCGCAGTAGCCCGACCGTGACGCGAGCCTGCTCGGCGTCCGGTTCAATCGCCGAGCAGGCTCAGCAGCCCCGCGCCGTAGCGCTCGAGCTTCGTCGCCCCGATGCCCGGGATCCTCGCCAGGGAGGCCAGATCGCGCGGCCTGACCTCGGCGATGGCGGAGATGGAGGTGTCGGTGAGGACCAGGTACGGGGGCAGGCCCTGCTCCAGGCCGACCCGGGCCCGCCACCGGCGCAGCCGATCGAGGAGCTCGAGGTCGAGGTCGGGCGGGCAGTTGGCGCACCGGCCCAGGGCCCGGTCGACCTGGGACACGAGCACCCTGCCGCAGGTTCGGCAGCGATTCATCGTCACCGTGCTCGCGGTCCGGCGGGTGTGTCCGGTCGCCTGCTCCACCTGCCCGAGTTCGGCGAGGAACCGCGAGGGCTTGCGCGGCTTCTGCTTGGAGTCGTGCCGGGCCAGCGACCAGCTCATGCTCAGCTGAGTGGCCGCACGGGTGATCGCGACGTAGAACAGTCGGCGCTCCTCGGCGATGGCCTGCGGGGTCTGGGCATAGCTGATCGGCAGCAGTCCCTCGCTCAGCCCCACCAGGTGGACGCTGTCCCATTCGAGGCCCTTGGCCGCGTGGAAGGACGCCAGGGTGACGCCTTCGATGTCGGGGGCGAACTGATGCTCGGCGCGATCGGCGAGATCGGCGAGGAAGACGTCGAGGGGCACCGGCAGCTCCGACTTCGCCTGATGGGTCTCGGCGAGGTCGACGAGCGCTTTGAGCGACTCCCATTTCTGCCGTGATGCCCCGGCCCCGGGCGGAGTGCGCGAGTAGCCCAAGGACACGAGCACCTCGGCGACGACCTCCGGCAGCGGCCGGCCCGCCGAGGTGGCGCGGGCGGCTTTGAGCATGAGCACGGCCTCCTTGACCTCCTTCCGCGCGAAGAACCTCTCTCCGCCCCGGAGGACGTAGGGGATCCCGGCCTTGGCCAGCGCCTGCTCGTAGGCCGGGCTCTGCCCGTTGGTGCGAAAGAGCACGGCGATGTTGCGGGGGCGGCGTCCGGCCTGGATCTCGGCGGCGATGGCCGTGACCACGCCGGCCGCCTCGACCTCATCGGTCGGGTACTCGACCATCATCGGTGCGCGGCCGGCGGGGTTGTCGGTCTGCAGGGTCAGCGCCGACCGCGAGGTGTGGCGGAGGAGGCTGTTGGCGGTGGCGACGATGGACTTCGAGGACCGGTAGTTGCGCACCAGCTGGATCGTCGTCGCCGTCGGCATCGCCTTGGTCATCGACAGCAGCAGGGAGGAGTCGGCGCCGGCGAACGAGTAGATGGTCTGGGCCGGGTCCCCGACCACGCAGAGGTTGTCGCGCGGGCCCAGCCACCGGGAGAGCAGGTCGAACTGGAGCGGGGAGACGTCCTGGAACTCGTCGACGACGAAATGCCGGTACTGCTCGCGCACCTGCGCGGCGATGTCGGGGTATTCGGCGAGGACCCCGACGAGGACGAGGAGGACGTCCTCGAAGTCCAGCAGCCGACCGCGCGTCTTCGCCTCCGAGTAGGCCTCGAAGATCCGCACCATCTCATCGACGCCCAGCCGGCCGGGCAGATCCCGGGACTGCGCCTTGATCGCGTAGTCCTCCACTCCGAGCAGCGAGGCGGCGGCGTACTCGAGCTCGGCGGCGACATCGCGGTTCATCTCCCGGTTCGTCTCGATCCCGAGGCTCTGCAGGACGGAGGCGATCACCCCGGTCTTGTTCTCGATCACCCGGGGGAAGTCCCCGGTGGCGAAGCGGTCCCAGAAGAAGCGCAGCTGCCGCAGCGCCGCGGAGTGGAAGGTGCGGGCCTGGACGGCAGGCACCCCGAGAGACCGCAGCCGGGAGCGCATCTCCCCGGCCGCCTTGGCGGTGAAGGTGAGGGCGAGGACCTGGTTGGCGGGGAACACGTCGGTGGCGATTCCATAGGCGATCCGATGGGTCATCGCCCGCGTCTTGCCGGTGCCGGCGCCGGCGAGCACGACGACCGGGGTGGAGAAATGGGTGGCGACCTCCCGCTGCTGCTCGTCGAGGGCGTCGAGAAGAGCCTGAGCCTGAGCGCTCACTCGTTCTCCAGCCAGCTGTGGAGGATCTGACCGGCGATCGAGACCATGTTCGCGGAGCGCACGGCACCGGTCTCGATGGCCTCCTTCAGCTCCGCCCGGGTGAACCAGCGCAGGCTGGCGATCTCGGTCTCATCGGCGCGGGTGCTCAGGCTCGGGGCCTCGGCGCTGAAGCCGATCATCAGCGAACACGGGAACGGCCACGGCTGGGACCCGAGGTAGCGGGGGTTGACGACCTCGACCCGGGCCTCTTCCCAGATCTCTCGCGTCACCGCGTGCTCGAGGGTCTCCCCGGGCTCGACGAAACCGGCGAGCAGAGAGAAGCGATCGGCCTCCCAGGCTGCGTTGTTGCCGAGCAGCAGCCGCTCCTGCCCGTCCTCGTCGGTGTGGACGACCGCGACGATGACGGCCGGATCGGTGCGAGGGAAGTGCTCACTGCCCGTGTCCGGGTCCTGCCGCACCCACCCTCCGCAGACCGGCTGGGTGGGATTGCCGTTGCGGGGGGAGAACCGGTGAGTCCGATGCCAGTTGCCCAGCCCGACGAGTTCGCAGGCCAGGGACACCTCAACATCGTCGAGCGATTCGGCCAGTTCGCGCAGCGGCAGCCAGACCGGCTCGACACTGTCGACTCCCGTCCCCGGGGCCGTGAGCAGATCACTGGCGTCGTGGTCCCGGTCGGCGGCCAAGCGGGTGTCGATCGCGCTCCTGCCCTCATCGTCGAGGTCGATGCCGATGTACCTGGTCCCGGTCGGATCCTGCCCCAGATAGATCTCGGTCTGCGCGGCGGGCACGAGGGTCCTCGGCGCGAGGAACAGTCCGCCCGAGGCGACCAGCAGGGATCCGCGGTGGCCGAACACCGCCTTCGCCCCGGCCTCCCAGACCGCCCCCAGATCCCCGTCCTGACCGCGGCGCAGGTGGTCGCGGTCGATGCCATGACGGGCCAGGCTGATGGTCTCGAGCGGCGGAAGAGGCTTCATGACGTCCACGATAACGCAGGGCCCTGACGTGCCGATCGCCCCGGCTTGCAGCACCGATCGCCCCGACCCGCACAGTGCCGAT
This sequence comes from Brevibacterium sp., assembly GCA_031179165.1. Taxonomy (GTDB): domain Bacteria; phylum Actinomycetota; class Actinomycetes; order Actinomycetales; family Brevibacteriaceae; genus Brevibacterium. The sequence continues at coordinate 2,275 of JAPSIC010000028.1, read as the reverse complement.
CGCCTGGGGCGGACACGCTCGGCGGTGCGAAACGGGCCAAGCGCGGGTGCAGACGGTAGATTGTGAAGGGTGGATACGAAGGCGCTCAAGTTGGCAGCAGTCGCGGCGACGATGCTCGAGGACTTCGCCCCGGCGAGATGGACTCCCCTGCCCTCCCTCGGCCAGGGCATCAGGGTCCTCGTCGAGGACGACGACCTGCAGCTGGTCGCGACCGCGCAGACCCGGCTCGACCGTGCCGCCGATTCCGCCACCGCCGCGGAGGCAGGCCGGCTCTACGATGCGATGTACCCGCACGCGGACTTCACCTGGCCGCATCTGCGGGCCATCACCGAGGTCGACGCCAAGTACTTCGACACCCCCTCACCGACGACCGTGACCTTGACCGACCCGCTGCCGGGAGCTCCCGTCGGCGATGAGCCCATCGCCGACATCGCACGCGCGAGCTCGCTCGCGCAGGCGCTGGCGACCCTCCATTCCGCGGCCCCCGAGCCCGTCGCCGATGCCGGTTTCGCGGTGGAGGAGCCGTCGCGCGCCCAGTTCCAGATCCTCGAACGCCTCGATCAGGCCGCCGGGACCGGACGGGTGCCCGCCACCCTCCTCCAGCATTGGGAGGAGGAGTTCGAGAAGGTGTCGCTCTGGCATTTCCTCGCCACCCCGATCCACGGCTCGATCGATGAGATGAGCGTCTACACCGATCAGGAACGGGTGCTCGCGCTCTCGGAGATCGGCCGGCTGCGCGTCGCCGACCCCGCGATCGATCTCGCCGCCGCCTCGGCGCTCATCGACCCGAGCGTGCTGCCGACCTTCTTCCAGGAGTACCGCGAGTCGCGGACTCGTGCGGACGAGCACGTCGTCACCCGCGCCGAGCTCCTCGCCGAGTTCGCGGTCCTCGACTGGCTGCTCGAAGCCGTCGACTCCGGTGACGAGGAGGCCGTCGCCGACGCCGCCAAGCTGCTCGACAGCTTCAACGACGTCCTGTTCCAGGACCAGCCGCGAGCCTCGGCGTCGAGCTCTCCTGAGACTCCAGCCACCGGATGATCTCCCCCTCGTCGGGCAGGGCGGAGAACCGGACCACGTCATCGCTGCCGACGAAGTAGAACGTTCCCGTCACCTCGGTGATCCGCGGATGCGTCCGCTGGATCGCGAAGCGGTAGAGCGCCAGCTGCCATTTCATCACCTCGAGCGTGGCGTCGTCGGGCTTCTTCGAGGTCTTCCAGTCGACCACCTCGGCGTGGTCACCGGAGATGAACACGGCGTCGATCTTCCCCGGCACCCGGAACCTGCCGAGGACCAGTTCGAAGGACATCTCGACGTGGTCGGCGTGCCGGCGTGCGAACTCCGAGGCCAGGAACGCGCTCTGCAGCCCGGCGATGGTCCGGGCATCGGCGGGGCGCACCGCTGCGTCCTCGTCGATATCGATGCTCGCCTGGCCGAAGTGCTGTTCGACCCAGCTGTGGAAGGCGGTGCCGATGGCGGCGGCACGGCTGGGCGGGGCGGGAATCGGGCGCAGCGTCTGGGTGAGGAAGCCCTGCGGGTCCCGACGCCAGGAGACGAGGGATGTCGCCGACAGCCGCTCCGGCACGGACCCTGCCACTGACCGGGGCGGCCGCTCCTGCAGCCGCAGGGCCCGCCGGGCGTAGTCGCCCACCGGCGGGTCCGCCTCGGTGAGTTCGGTCAGGCTCACCGGCTCAGTCGCCTCCACCCACTGCGCCGCCCGCCGGGCGGTCGCGATGGCACCCGTGCGGGGAACCGGCCATTCGACGGTCTCGATGATCTGGTCGGGCGTGTCCACGGCCGGGTCGGGGATCTCGGGGCTGAGCCCGAGGGTCTCGATCGCCTCGGTGAGGAACGGCGAGGGGTCGTCGGGGTTGGCGCGGCCGTTCATCAGCTCGGCCCCGAGCCACAGGTGGTGCTTGGCACGCGTGAACGCGACGTAGGCCAGTCGTCGCTCCTCGGCGGCGTGGGCCTGTTCGATCCGCGGCCTGACGAAGCCGCCGATCCATTCGTCGAGTTCCTTCTTGGTCTCGACGTCGACCGCGGACAGATCGAAGTCGACCAGATGGGCTCGATCGCCGCGCAGCGGGTAGGGCAGCGCCGTGCGCTCCATCCACCCCTCCTTGTCGCGGGGCAGGGTGGGGAAGTCCCTGATGACCAGGGACGGAACGGCGACGGCGTCGAACTCGAGGCCCTTGGAGGCGTGCACGGTCATGATGTTGACGGCGTCGGCCCGGGCGCTCGGCTCCGCCACGCTCAGCGCGTCCTTGGCCTCCATCAC
>JAPSIC010000169.1 GCA_031179165.1 Brevibacterium sp. | reverse complement strand
AGGTCCTGGTCGGCCGAGACGTGGATCCCGTAGGCGGCCCTGACGCGGGCCCCGGAGGCATCGAGGACGCCTTCGTCGATCATCACGCCGGCGCCGTTGAAGCCCTCCTCGCCGGGCTGGAACATGAACACCACATCGCCGGGCAGGCTGTCGCGATCGCGGTGGAGCAGCTTGACGGCGCCCACCAGTCCCGCCGTGTGCAGGTCGTGTCCGCAGGCGTGCATCCTGCCGGAGGTGGACGCGAAGTCGAAGCCGGTCGCCTCGTTGACGGGCAGCGCATCCATGTCACCGCGCAGCAGCACGGCCGGGACGTCACCGCTCGCGTCGGGCCTCCGTCGGCCCCCGCGCAGCACCACGACGAGCGAGGACAGGTCCCGGCCCCGGGTGATCTCGACGTCGAGGCCCTCGAGCGCCTCGCCCACCAGCTGCTGGGTGCGCGGCAGGTGGAGCCCGATTTCGGCGGCCTCATGCAGGGCCCGCCGGAGAACGATCAGGCCGGGAGCGATGTCCGCGGCGTCGGCCGGGGTGGGAAGGGAGACTGGTTCGGGCGACACACTCATACCGAGAGTCTATGCCCCGGCCCTCAGTCCCACTCGACCCCGGGGCTGAGCGAGGGACCGGTGCCCTCGGCGATGACGAAGGTCATCGTCAGGTGCGCATCGTGGGTGATCGAGAGGTGGAGCCTCTCCCCGCCGATGCTGCGGAAGTGCTCGAGCACGAGCCCGGACAGGCGGAAGCTCGGCGCGCCGGAGCGGGCGGGGACCACCACGGCGGACTGCCAGGGCAGCCAGCCCGGGAACCCGATGGCCTTCTTCAGCGCCTCCTTGGCGGAGAACCGCGCCGCCAGGGAGGCGTCCGTGCGCCGTTTCCCGTTGCGTTTGAGCTGCTCGGCGGGGGTGAGCAGGCGATCGAGGAGTTCGGGCACCCGCTCGATGTGCTCGGCGAACCGCGGCACATCGGCGATGTCGGTGCCGATTCCCAGAATCGCCATGATCCTCCCCTGTCCGACGCTCGCGGACGTCACTCCACCGTCACGGACTTGGCGAGGTTGCGCGGCTGGTCCACGTCGAGGCCCTTCGCCGTGGCCAGTTCCATCGCGAAGATCTGGAGCGGAACCGTGGTCAGCAGCGGCGCCAGCAGGGTCGTCGTCTCGGGCACGTAGATGACCTCGGAGGCGAAGTCCCTGACCGCTTCGTCGCCGTCCTCGGCGATGACGACGGTGTTGGCCCCGCGGGCGCGGACCTCCTGGATGTTGGAGATGACCTTGGCGTGGAGGGAATCGCGGCCGCGCTTGCTGGGCACGACGATGATGACGAGCTGCCCGTCGTCGATGAGCGCGATCGGACCGTGCTTGAGCTCGCCCGCGGCGAAGCCCTCGGCGTGGATGTAGGCGAGCTCCTTGAGCTTGAGCGCACCCTCCATCGCCACGGGGTAGCCGACGTGGCGGCCGAGGAACAGGACGGAGTCGACGGCCTGGTTGCGGCGGGCCAGGTTGAGGACCTGCTCCTTGCCCTCGTCGAGGATGTGCCGGATCTTGGCCGGGATCGCCTGGAGCTCGGAGAGGATGACCCCGATCTCGTCGCGGAACTTGTTGCCCCTCAGCTGGGCCAGGTAGAGGCCGAGCAGGTAGCAGGCGACGACCTGGGACAGGAACGCCTTCGTCGAGGCGACGGCGATCTCGGGGCCGGCGTGGGTGTAGAGCGCGGCGTCGGATTCGCGGGGGATGGTCGAGCCGTAGGTGTTGCAGATCGCGATGACCTTCGCGCCCTGCTGCCGGGCGTGGCGGACGGCCATGATCGTGTCCATGGTCTCTCCGGACTGGGAGATCGCCACGACCAGGGTCTTCTCGTCGACGACCGGGTCGCGGTAGCGGAATTCGTGGGCGAGCTCGACCTCGACGGGGATGCGGCACCAGTGCTCGATCGCGTACTTGGCGACCTGACCGGCGTAGGCGGCGGTGCCGCAGGCGATGACGACGATCTTGTCGACGGTCTTGAGCACCGTCTCGTCGATGTGCATCTCATCGAGCGTCAGTCGGCCCTCGGTGTCGAGGCGTCCGAGCAGGGTGTCGCCCACGGCCTGCGGCTGGTCGTGGATCTCCTTGTCCATGAACGAGGCGAATCCGCCCTTCTCGGCGGCGGCGGTGTCCCAGTCGACCTCGAACCGCACGCCCTCGACCTCCGTGCCCTCGAGGTCGGTGATGAGGACGGTCTCGGGGGTGATGGTGACGACCTCGTCCTGCCCGATCTCCACCGCGGTGCGGGTGTAGTCGATGAAGGCGGCGACGTCGGAGCCGAGGAAGTTCTCTCCCTCGCCGAGGCCGATGACCAGCGGCGAGTTGCGGCGGGCGGCGACGACGGTGTCGGGGATGTCGGCGTGGACGGCGAGCAGGGTGAACGCACCCTCGAGCTGGGAGGCGGTGATCCGCATCGCCAGGCTCAGATCGCCGGTGGCGCGGTAGTTCTTGCCCAGCTGGGCGGCCGCGACCTCGGTGTCGGTCTCGGACAGGAATTCGACGCCCTCAGCGACGAGTTCGGCCTTGAGCTGGGCGAAGTTCTCGATGATGCCGTTGTGGATGAGGGCGAGCCTGCCGCCGTCGGCCAGGTGGGGGTGGGCGTTGACGTCGGTCGGCCCGCCGTGGGTGGCCCAGCGGGTGTGGCCGATGCCCGTCTGCGCGGCGGGAAGGGGGCGGGCGTCGAGCTCGTCGAGCAGGGCCGAGAACTTCCCGGCCTTCTTCGCGGAGAACAGCTCGCCCGCTTCCGTGACGAGTGCGACGCCGGCGGAATCGTATCCGCGGTATTCAAGCCTCTTGAGGCCGCCGAGCACAACATCGAGCGCCGTATGATCTGCGTTGTCCACGGCAGTCCTGGATACATAACCTACGATTCCACACATGCCTGGAATTTTACGCAATTAAGTCAAGTGGAGCGCTCACCTGCACCGCCCGTGACCTCCGAAGTGACGCATCCCACCGATCGGGCACGTGTTCGCAGGTGCCGGGGTCGGTGCGACATGACGCATGACACAATTGCCCCATGCATTCAGTCGATCCGCACCTTGACCGTGCCCGGAGCCTCGCCGGACTGAGTCCGAAGCGCAGGGCGGACGAGCAGCCCTCATCGCCGTTCTGGGAGTTCGACCGGGAGGTGTGGGGAAAGCTGGCCCAGGCGACTCCGCTGCCGCTGGGGCGGCGCGACATCGAACGTCTCCGGGGCCTCGGCGACCGGATCGACCTCGACGAGGTGGCGCAGGTCTACCTGCCGCTGTCGCGGCTGCTCAATCTCTACGTCTCGGCCCGGCAGAGCAAGCACGAGCTGGCGCGGGAGTTCTTCTCCCCCCTGCATGAGGTGGGTCTGGAGCCGCAGAGCGCGACCCGCACTCCGTTCGTCATCGGTGTGGCCGGATCGGTCGCCGTCGGCAAATCGACGACCGCCCGCGTCCTCCGCGAGCTCATGGCCCGGTGGCCCGACACGCCCCGGGTCGAGCTCATCACCACCGACGGCTTCCTCTACCCCAACGCCGAGCTCGACCGCCGGGGCCTGGTCGGACGCAAGGGGTTCCCCGAGTCCTACGACCGGCGGCGGCTGCTGCGCTTCCTCTCGGCCGTGAAGTCGGGGTCGGAGGAGGTCCGCGCCCCCGTCTACTCCCATCACACCTACGACATCGTCCCCGGCGCCGAGGTGGTCGTGCGCTCCCCTGATGTGCTCATCGTCGAGGGCCTCAACGTCCTCCAGCCCGCGCGCCCGCGCAGCGACGGGACCGTGGGACTGTCGATCAGCGACTACTTCGACTTCTCCGTCTACGTCGATGCCCGGTCCCGCGACATCCGCCAGTGGTACATCACCCGGTTCCTCGCCCTCAAGCACGGCGCCTTCCAGGACCCCGACTCCTACTTCCACCGCTACTCGAAGCTCAGCGACGAGGAGGCGGTCACCCTGTCCTCGGAGATCTGGGACTCGATCAACTTCCCGAACCTGCGCGAGAACGTGCTGCCCAGCCGCGGCCGGGCCGACCTGGTGCTCCACAAGTCCGCCGATCACACGATCCGCAAGATCCAGCTGCGCAAGCTCTGAAGGCACTCGGCGCTTCTGCACTCGCGCCGGCGCTCACCGCGGCCACGCCGGGACTCGTCGTGGCCGCAGCCGCCCTCGTCGCGACCGCTTCCGCCCGCTACGCCGAGAGCTGATTCGGAAATAGTTCTCCTCCGTCGTCGGTTGCAGTCTGGTGATTGAAGAAATGAGGACGATGTGACCATGCAGTCGGCGCACTCGATGATGCGCACCGCCGTGTCCAACCACAAGACCCCGCAGACGTCGATCCAGCCGGGCACCTACCGGCGGATCCTCACGTACGCGACCCGGCACAAGAGACGGATCGCGTCCTTCCTCACCCTCTCGGTCGCCTCGGCGGTCATCGGGGTCCTCAATCCCGTCCTCGCCGGTGACGTCGTCAATGCGATCACCGGGGGCGGCCCCGTGGCCACCGTGGCGTGGCTGGCGGTGGCGATCGGGCTGCTGGCGATCGCCGACGCCGGGATCTCGATCACCAACCGGTACCTGTCCTCGCAGATCGGCGAGGGGCTGATCTTCGACCTGCGCACCGCCGTCTACGAGCATGTGCAGAAGATGCCGATCGCCTTCTTCAATCGCACCCGGACCGGCGCTCTCGTCTCCCGCCTCAACTCCGATGTCATCGGCGCCCAGCGGGCGTTCTCCAACACCCTGTCGGGCATCGTGTCGAACATCGTGTCGCTGGCGCTGACGGTCGGTGTGATGGTGTCGATCTCCTGGCAGGTCACTGCCCTGTCGATGCTGCTGCTGCCGCTGTTCATCATCCCCACCCGGCTGCTCAGCGGCAAGCTCGCCGCGCTCCAGTTCCGGGCCGCCGAGCACAACGCGGACATGTCGACGCGGATGACGGAGCGCTTCTCCTCCGGTGGGGCGACCCTGATCAAGCTCTTCGGCAACCCGCAGGCCGAGTCCGAGGAGTTCGGCAGGCGCGCCGGCCAGGTCCGCGACGTCGGCGTCAAGGTCGCGATGCTGCAGTCGACGTTCGTCTCCTCCCTCACCCTGGTCTCGGCGCTGGCCCTGGCCCTCGTCTACGGCATCGGCGGCGTCCAGGCCGTCCTCGGGCACCTCAACGCCGGCCAGGTCGTGACCCTGGCCCTGCTGCTGACCAGGCTCTACACCCCGCTGACGATGCTCGCCAACGCGCGCCTGGACATCATGAGCGCGGTGGTCAGCTTCCAGCGCGTCTTCGAAGTCCTCGACGTCGTCCCGCTCATCGCCGAACCCGCCGAGCCGAAGCCCCTGCCCAGGGGCGGACTCGACGTGAAGTTCTCGAATGTCAGCTTCGCCTACCCGAGCGCGGACAAGGTGAGCCTGGCCAGCCTGGAGGACGTCTCCGTCCTCGACACCCGCGGCGGTGAGGAGGTCCTCCATTCGCTCGACTTCACGATCCCGGCCGGGCACACCGTCGCGATGGTCGGCTCCTCGGGTGCGGGGAAGTCGACGATCGCCTCGCTGCTGCCCCGGCTCTACGACGTCACGCAGGGGTCGATCACGATCGGCGGGGTCGACGTCCGGGACCTCTCGTTCGCGACCCTGCGCGAGGCGGTGGGCGTCGTGACCCAGGACGGTCATGTGTTCCATGAGTCCATCCGGTCGAATCTGGCGCTGGCCAAACCGGACGCCACCGATGACGAACTGCGGCAGGCCCTCGACCGGGCGCAGCTCCACGACGTCATCGCGGCCCTGCCCGACGGTCTGGACACCTTCATCGGCGAGCGCGGCTACCGCCTCTCCGGAGGTGAGCGGCAGCGTCTGACGATCGCGCGGATGCTGCTGGCGGCCCCGGAGATCGTGGTCCTCGACGAGGCGACGTCCGCCCTGGACTCGACCAACGAGGCGGCCGTGCAGCGGGCGCTGACGCAGGCGATGACCGGGCGGACCGCCCTGGTCATCGCGCACCGGCTCTCCACCATCCGCCAGGCCGACACGATTCTCGTCGTCGAGGCCGGGCGGATCGTGGAGTCCGGCTCGCATGCCCAGCTCCTGGCCCTGGGAGGCCGGTACGCCGAGCTCTATGCCACCCAGTTCGCCTCCGACTGAGAGCCGGCCCGCGACGGGGATCGGGGCCGGCGCCTCCCACTGGGGAACGGGGGTCGAATCCTCCCGACGGGGAATCGGGAGGTCTCACCGGCCAGGTTGTCCGTTGGGGATGACTCGGGTGGGGAGCCGGCGAGGATGGGGATTGGGATCTTTCAGTATGACGAGGGTGATACCGCGAATCTGCAGAGTTTCTCCATTCAGCTCACTTTCGACGTTGGTGACGGCACAGCAGCAACTCTAGGGACTGCGCTCGGAGCACGTCATCCCCCAAACGGATGATCTTCGGCCGTGACCGCGACTCGCCTCGCCGTGTCCCCCGGACTGCTGCCGTCGGCCTGTCCTTCACGGACGAGGAGGCTCGCACTCTGAAGCGCCGAGCCGGCTCGGTCCCGCAGCTCGCGCCCTCAATCCGACCGGCCGGTGCCGGTGAAGCCGTGGTCGGAGGCGTAGGCGGCGAAGATCTCGGCGGGGTCGTCGCCCGTGCGCACGAATCCGGACCGCAGCTTCAGGGCCAGGCGCTCCAACGCCCTCGTCAGCCGCTGCCCGCTGATCCGGACTCCGGGATCCGACGCGGAGGCGACCGCCGAGGCCATGGGCACCGCAGCGGGCAGCCAGTGCGGCAGAGACAGGTCCTCGTCGGTCTCTCTGAAGTAGTAGCCTTCGGTGTGCTGGGTGAAGTCGACGCGGACCATCTCCACCTGCGCCGACAGCCCATCCAGCACCCGGCTGACATCCCGCGGGTCCAGTTCCGGGCACTGCTCGGCGAAGCCGACCCGCGCGAGCGAGCCGAGCTCCAGGGCCAATGCCCGGCGACGTTCGAGCGGGGAGTAGACCCGGCTGAACCAGGTCAGGGCGCTGGTGAGCAGGGCGAAGCCGATCAGACCCTGGACGGCCAC
>JAPSIC010000168.1 GCA_031179165.1 Brevibacterium sp. | reverse complement strand
CCCTTGATGAGCAGGAAGTTGTTCTCGGTGTCCACGGCGTGGATCGTGAGGTTCTGGGTGGTGTGCTTGACCGCACCCATGCGACCGGCCATGCGCATGCCCTTGAAGACACGGCCTGGGGTCGCTGCTCCACCGATCGAACCGGGCTTGCGGTGGTTGCGGTGGGCACCGTGGGAGGCACCGACACCGGAGAAGCCGTGACGCTTCATGACGCCGGCGGTTCCCTTGCCCTTGGTCTTCGCGGTCACGTCGACCTTGATTCCGGCGTCGAACGTGTCGACTCCGAGTTCCTGGCCGAGCGCGTAGTCGGCGGCGTCTGCGGTGCGCAGCTCGACAAGGTGGCGGCGTGGGGTCACGCCGGCCTTCTCGAAGTGGCCCGCAAGCGGCTTGTTGACCTTGCGCGGGTCGATCTCGCCGTAGGCGATCTGCACAGCGGGGTAACCATCGGTTTCCTCGTTGCGGATCTGAGTCACGACATTGTTCCCGGTGGCCACGACGGTCACCGGCACGAGCTTGTTCTGCTCATCCCATACCTGGGTCATCCCCAGTTTGGTCCCCAGAAGGCCTTTGACCTTGCGGGTGGTCGGGAGAGCTGAGGAACGGTTATTCGCCATCTTTCCCTCTCCCTTAGAGCTTGATCTCGATGTTGACGTCGTCAGCGAGGTCGAGACGCATGAGCGAATCGACAGCCTTCGGCGTCGGGTCGACGATGTCGATCAGACGCTTGTGCGTGCGCATCTCGAAGTGCTCACGGCTGTCCTTGTATTTGTGTGGCGAACGGATGACGCAGTACACGTTCTTCTCCGTTGGCAACGGCACGGGGCCCACAACAGTCGCACCTGCGCGAGTGACGGTGTCCACGATCTTGCGTGCGGCACTGTCAATCACAGCGTGGTCGTACGACTTGAGCCGAATGCGGATCTTCTGTCCCGCCATGGCGTCGTCTCTTTCTTTAGTTCCTTCCGGCCATCAACCTCCAACCGAGGCGGTTGGGGTCTGTGCCGGCTGACCATGACCGACCCCCGAGGTCGGGCGTGTCGGCTATTTCGGAAGCTCGGATCCCGCAGGATCCACTTCCGCGCCGACGGCGCTGCTACTCATTGGCTGCTCGGTCCGAACCCGCGTTGAGGCAGATTCATCGATCCGATAGTGTTTCGAGCTGTTCGCGGCGTTAACCGCAGTGCAGGGGTCAACGCTCAAAACGCAACTTCACTATCTTGTCACATACCATCGGAGGCGCGCAATTCCCCGGGTTTCACCTGTGAGGGACATCTCAGGACCGCAAGCTCCCGGATCTCAGGACCGCAAGGTCCCCGTGCGTCGAGGTGCGTCGAGGCTCACCCCTCGGTCTGCTGGGCCCGTGCCCGCTCGAGGGCCCGTCGGCGCGCCGCTTCGGATTCCTCCGACAGCCGCTTCGCGTTCTCCGGATCGCGGGTGAGGTTCTCCCCCGTCTCCGGATCGAAGACCATCACCTTGGCCGGATCGAACCACAGGTCGATCGCGTCGCCTTCGCGGACCGTCGTCAACGGGTCGAGGACGGCGACGACCTGCGTGCGCGTGCCCTCACCGTCGAGGTCTCGGTCGAGTTCCTCGAGCGCCTTCCGGATTCCGGGCTCGGCTTCGAACGGCAGATAGGCGTAGACCTCGTTGCCGAGCCATTCGGTCACGTCGACCTCGGCGCGCAGCACCGCGCCACTCCCGCGGACCTCCTCATCGACGGTGGCGGCATCGCGGAAGCACTCGGGTCGGATGCCCGCGACGAGGTAGCGCGGGGCCTCGCGCAGCTTCTCCCGTTCGGCAGCGGGCAGCGAGAACGCTCCGAACGGCGAGTGGAGCTGGCCGTCGCGGTTCTCGACCGGCAGGAAGTTCATCGGCGGCGAGCCGATGAAGCCCGCGACGAAGAGGTTGACGGGCTCGTCGTAGAGCTCCTGCGGGGACGCGTACTGCTGGAGCACGCCCTTCTTGAGCACTGCGACCTTGTCGCCGAGCGTCATCGCCTCGGTCTGATCGTGGGTGACGTAGACAGTGGTGACGGCCAGGTTGCGCTGCATCCGGGCGATCTCCGTGCGCATCTGGATGCGCAGCTTCGCGTCGAGGTTGGACAACGGCTCGTCGAAGAGGAAGGCCTTCGCATCGCGCACGATCGCCCGGCCCATCGCCACGCGTTGGCGCTGCCCGCCCGAGAGATGCGCCGGCTTGCGGTCGAGATGGTCGACGAGTTCGAGGAGCTCCGCCGCCCGACTGACCCGCTCGTCGATCTCCTCCTTGCTGTACTGGCCCTTGGCGAGGATGAGGGGGAAGGCGATGTTCTCGGCCACCGTCATGTGCGGGTAGAGCGCGTAGTTCTGGAACACCATGGCGAGGTCGCGCTCGCGGGGAGCGGAGTCGTTGACCCGCTCGGAGTCGATGAGCAGGTCACCCTCGGTGATGTCCTCAAGGCCGACGATCATCCGCAGCAGCGTCGACTTGCCCGATCCGGACGGTCCCACGAGGATGACGAACTCCCCCTCGGCGATGCTGAGGCTGACATCGCTGATCGCGGGGTATCCGTCGCCGTAGCGCTTGACGATGTTCTGCAGTTCGATTACGGACATGATCCGTGACTCCGTCTCTGTGAGGTCGCCGCAGCGGGTGCGGGGCACCGGGGCTGGGTGGTCGGTGTGGCGCTCATCCCTTGACCGCCCCCGAGGTCAGGCCGGACACGATCTGGCGTTGGAAGAGCAGGACGATGATGATGACCGGCACCGTGACGACGATCGCCGCGGCGGAGATCGCTCCTGCGGGCTCTTCGAACTGGCTGGCCCCGGTGAAGAAGGAGAGCGCGGCCGGCACGGGGCGGGCCGCCGAGGTCGAGGTCAGCGAGATGCCGTAGACGAAGTCGTTCCAGGCGATGAAGAAGGCGATGATCGCGGTGGTGAACACACCCGGGGCCGCGAGGGGGACGATGATCTTGCGGAAGGCCTGGAAGCTCGTCGCCCCATCGACTTGAGCGGCCTGCTCGAGCTCCCAGGGGATCTGCCGGAAGAACGCCGAGAGCGTCCAGATCGAGATCGGCAGGGTCAGCGACAGGTAGGGAATGATCAGTCCCACCCATGTGTCGTAGAGACCGATCGTCGACCAGATCCTGAAGAGCGGGGTGACGAGCGAGATGACCGGGAAGATCGAGACGGCGAGGGCCATCGTGAGGATGAGCCTCTTGCCGGGGAAGTCGAGCCTGGCCACAGCGTAGGCCGTCAGGGTGGCCAGCACCACGGCGATGACCGTCGCGATGAGGCAGATGCCGACCGAATTCACCAGCGCCGGGAGGAACAGGTCCTGCGCCGAGCCGGTGAAGATGAGCTCGTAGTTCGACCAGTCGATCGCCGTGGGCCAGAACCGCTTGTTCGCGACGTCTCCTGGGGACTTCAGCGACAGGGAGACGATCCACAGGACCGGGAACAGGGCGTAGACGGCGACGACGAGGCTGATGACGATCCACCAGGCCGTGTGCTTGCGACTCATCATTCACCTCTCGCTTGGGCCAGGTCGACCTTGAAGATCCGGATGAAGATGAAGCAGATGAGGGCGACGCTGAGGAAGAGCAGGACCGACAGCGCCGAGCCCATGCCCAGCTGCAACTGGCTGATCGACTGATTGTAGGTGAGGAAGGAGACCGTCGCCGTGCTCTGCGCTCCGGCGGTCATGACGAAGACCGAGTCGAAGACGCGGAAGGCATCGAGGGTGCGGAACAGCACGGCCACCATGATGGCCGCCTTCATATTGGGGATGATCACCTTGGCCATCCGCTGCCACCATGTCGCACCGTCGACGGTCGCGGCTTCGAGCATGTCACCGGGGATCTGGGCGAGCCCGGAGAGCAGGAGCAGCGAGATGAACGGGGTCGTCTTCCAGATCTCGGCGGCGCAGATGACGAGGAATGAGGACCAGAAGTCGCCGAACCAGTCGAATTCGGGCATGGCCAGCCAGGTGCCGACGAATCCCGTGCCGAGGTCGAAGGCGTACTTCCACGAGAACGCCGCGACGACGGTGATGATGCCGTAGGGGATGAGGATCGCCGTCCGCACCCAGGGCCGCACCGCCCTGAGGGCATTCAGCATGACGAGCGCCAGCGCGAAGCCGAGGACGAGTTCGACGGCAACGGTGACCACGGTGAGCAGCAGGGTGACGCCGACAGTCTGCCACCAGAGGGGGTCGGTGAGGATGACGATGTAGTTCTGGCCCCAGTTGACGAACCGGTTGTCGGGGTCGGTCATCCGGTAGTTGAAGAAGGAGAAGTACACCGCCTGGAGGATGGGGTAGCCCGTGACGGCGAGGAGGATGATGACGGCGGGCGCCGACAGCATCCACCCCAGTCTCGTCTCACCGAGCTGCCGGTTCGACACCTTCGCCTTCACAGCAGCCTCTCCCCCTTCAGGACCTCGAGGATGAATGCCTGGGACCGAGCGGGAGTCGACTCCGGGTCGACGCTGCCCGGAGCATGCCACGATTTCTGGATTCCGCCTGTCACCTCGTTGTAGTACGGGGTCAGGGGTCTCGCCGCCGAGGCCGCGAGGGATTCGGCGATCACCTCGGCGGCGGGAAACGCCTCCTGGACCGCGGGATCGTCGAAGGCCGCGAGATTCGACGGCGCGTTGCCGTCGGTGAGGAAGTACGCGCTCTGTCTCTCCGGGGTGCGGATGCACTCGACCGCGCGATAGGCGAGGTCGGGATGGTCGGAGAAGGCCCCGACGCCGAGGTTGATCCCACCGAGCGGAGGCCTGGCCTCCTCGTCCTCGTCGACCCGGGGGTAGAGCGTCCACCCGATGTCGTCGAAGACGGCTTGCTCGAGGCTGCCGTCCTCGACGGCGGCCTTCGTCGCGGGATAGATGAACGGCCAGTTGACCATGAAGCCCCCGGAGTCGCTCTGGAACTCGAGCATCGCGGCGTTCTCGTCGAGGTTGCTCAGCTGCGGTCCGCCCACCCCGGTCGCGGCGATCTTCTCGATGATCTCCGCTGCGCGCCTGCCGGCCTCGGAGTCGATCCCGAGCTCGACCTCGGCGGCGCCGTCCGCGTCGGGGTTCTCCACGATCGACCCACCGGCGGACTCGATCATCGCGTTGACCCACACGGTCAGCGACTCGGCCCGAATTCCGTGCACCCCGACCCGCTTGTCCTGGGCGGCCGCGGCGTCGATGATGTCGTCCCAGGTGACCGGCTGGGACATGTCGAGCCCGGCCGCCTCGGCGACCGACTTCCGGTACCACAGGAGCTGGGTGTTGGCCCAGAACGGGGTGGCGACGAGCTCGTCCTGGCGGGTCGAGGATTCGACGGAGGACGGGATGACGCCGTCGGTGAACTCGTCGATGTACTCCTCGGGCACGGGAGTCAGATAGTCCGCGTTGGCCATTTCGGCGACGTAGACGGGGTCGAGGCTCATGATGTCGATGGAGGAGTCGCGCGAGGCGAGCCGGCGGATGAGCTGTTCGCGCTGGCTCGGGGCGTCGTTGGGCAGCAGGCTCGTGGAGATCCGGTAGGCGCCGTCCGCCTCGGCCGTGCACTCCTCGGCGATCGTCGCCTGCCCGCCGTTGTCGGGGTTGATGTACCAGGTCAGGGTCGGAGTCGAAATGTCCGCGGCGCACCCGGTGGCCGCGACGAGTCCGAGCACGGCGAGGCCGACCAGGCCGCCTCGCCGGAGCCGATTCCTTCTCGCTGTGTGCCTCATTGCCTACCTGTCGCTCTGCGATGTTGCGTCGGTCACAGTCAGTTCAATGACACATTACCCCAAGTCAGGCTGTGCGAATGGGGTTCGAGGAGAAATCTCGAGCGGCGGGTTCCGGCAGGCGCCCAGACGCCACAGGGGCCGCAATCGTGACGATTGCGGCCCCTGTGGGCTTCAGAGCAGTGTCCGAAGTGTCAGATCATTCGACGATCTTGGTCACTCGACCGGCGCCGACGGTGCGTCCACCTTCGCGGATGGCGAAGCGGAGGCCCTCCTCCATGGCGATCGGCTGGATCAGCTCGACCGACATGTCGGTGTTGTCGCCGGGCATGACCATCTCGGTGCCCTCGGGCAGCGTGATGACGCCGGTGACGTCCGTGGTGCGGAAGTAGAACTGCGGACGGTAGTTCGAGTAGAACGGGTTGTGACGCCCACCCTCGTCCTTGCTCAGGATGTAGACCTGACCTTCGAACTTGGTGTGCGGGGTGATCGAACCCGGCTTCACGATGACCTGACCGCGCTCCACGTCTTCGCGCTTGGTGCCGCGCAGAAGCAGACCGACGTTCTCACCTGCACGTGCGTCAGGCAGGGTCTTGCGGAACATCTCGATGGCCGTGACGGTGGTCTTCGAGGAGGTCGGCTTGATGCCGACGATCTCGATCTCCTCGTTCGGCAGCAGGACGCCGCGCTCGACACGACCGGTGACGACGGTTCCACGACCGGTGATGGTGAAGACGTCTTCGACCGGCATGAGGAACGGCTTGTCGACGTCACGCTCCGGCTCGGGGACGAACTCATCGACCTGGTTCATGAGCTCTTCGACGGTGGCAACCCACTTCTCGTCGCCCTCGAGGGCCTTGAGTGCGGACACCTGGACAACGGGAGCGTTGTCGCCGTCGAAGTCCTGGCTCGAGAGCAGGTCGCGAACCTCGAATTCGACGAGCTCGAGGAGCTCCTCGTCTTCGACCATGTCGGACTTGTTGAGAGCCACGACGATGTAGGGCACACCGACCTGACGCGCGAGCAGGACGTGCTCACGGGTCTGCGGCATCGGACCGTCGGTGGCGGCAACCACGAGGATCGCGCCGTCCATCTGAGCAGCGCCGGTGATCATGTTCTTGATGTAGTCGGCGTGACCCGGTGCATCGACGTGAGCGTAGTGACGCTTCTCGGTCTGGTACTCAACGTGCGAGACGTTGATGGTGATGCCGCGCTCCTTCTCCTCAGGTGCATTGTCCACCTGGTCGAAGGCGCGAGCTTCGTTGAGATCTGGGTACTTGTCCGCCAGGACCTTGGTGATCGCGGCGGTCAAGGTGGTCTTTCCGTGGTCAACGTGGCCAATGGTACCAATGTTGACGT
>JAPSIC010000167.1 GCA_031179165.1 Brevibacterium sp. | reverse complement strand
TCCTGCAGCTGCTGCTGGGCAACATGGGCCGCCCGGGCGGCGGCATCATGGCCCTGCGCGGACACGCCACGATTCAGGGATCGACCGACATCCCGACCCTGTTCAACCTGCTTCCGGGCTATCTGCCTATGCCCCGGGCCGGCGTCCACGACACGTTCGAGGACTTCGTGGCGGCCATCGGCACGCCCGACACCCACCGGGGCTACTGGGCCAACGGCCGGTCCTACGCGGTCAACCTGCTCAAGGCCTGGTGGGGAGATGCCGCTCAGACCGACAACGACTGGGCCTACGACTACCTGCCCAGGCTCACCGGAGCCCACGGGACCTACCAGACCCAGGTCCGGATGCTCGAGGACGGCGTCGACGGCTACTTCCTGCTGGGACAGAACCCGGCGGTGGGATCGGCCAACGGCAAGCTGCAGCGGATGGCGATGAGCCACCTCAAATGGCTGGTCGTGCGCGACTTCAACCTCATCGAATCCGCCACCTGGTGGAAGGACGGGCCCGAGATCGCGACGGGAGAACTGCGCACCGAGGACATCGACACCGAGGTGTTCTTCCTCCCCGCCGCCAACCACACGGAGAAGGCCGGCACATTCACCCAGACCCAGCGCCTGGTGCAGTGGCGATTCAAGGCCGTCGACCCCCCGGGCGACGCCCAGAGCGAGCTCGACTTCTTCTACGAGCTCGGGGAACGGATCCGGGAGAAGCTGAAGGACTCCGACGATCCCCGAGATCGTCCGCTCCTCGACCTGACCTGGGACTACCCGCGCGATGACGAGGGAGACGTCGACGCCGAGGCCGTGATGAAGGAGATCAACGGCTACCACCTCGGCGGGGAGAAGGACGGCGAGCCGCTGTCCTCCTACACCGAGATGACCGACGACGGGTCCACCGTCGGCGGCTGCTGGATCTACGCCGGTGTCTACGCCGGCGGGGTCAATATGGCCGCCCGCCGCAAGCCCGGCTCCGAGCAGGACGAGATGGCCTCGGAATGGGCCTGGGCCTGGCCCGCCAACCGGCGCATCCTCTACAACCGGGCCTCGGCCGACCCCGAGGGCAGGCCCTGGTCGGAGCGGAAGAAGCTCGTGTGGTGGGACGAGGACGCCGGTCGCTGGGTGGGCAAGGACACCCCGGACTTCCCCGCGGAGAACGCTCCTGGGAACCGGTGGGATGACATCCCATACGGCGGACCGAGCCACCTGCACGGCGACGATCCATTCATCATGCAGGCCGATGGCAAGGGCTGGCTGTTCGCCCCCAGCGGCATGGTCGACGGGCCGATGCCCGCGCACTACGAGCCGCAGGAATCCACAGTGGGCAACCCGCTCTACGGGCAGCAGAACAGTCCGACGCGCCTGACCATGAAGCGCGACGACAACTTGTCCGCCCCGGGCGCCGGCTACCCGGGCTCCGAGATCTACCCCTATGTGTTCACCACCTACCGGCTGACCGAACACCACACGGCCGGCGGGATGTCGCGGTGGCTGCCGTACCTCTCGGAGCTGCAGCCGGAGATGTTCTGCGAGGTCTCACCCGAGCTCGCCGAGGAACTGGGACTCGAGCCCTACGGGTGGGCGACCCTGGTCTCTCCGCGGTCGGCGATCGAGGCGCGGGTGCTGGTGACGAACCGGATGACACCGCTGCGGATCGGCGGCAAGACGGTCCACCAGGTCGGTCTCCCGTACCACTGGGGCGTCGGTGGTGACGCCGTGGTCGAAGGCGATTCCGCCAACGACCTCCTCGGCGTGACCATGGACCCGAACGTGTTCATCCAGAACAGCAAGTACGTCGCTGGTGCAGTGCTGCCCGGCCGCCGCCCGCGCGGAGCGGAGCTCGTCGACTTCGTCGAGAAGTTCCAGCGCAATGCGGGTCTCACGCTCGAGTCCGGCAACCAGCAGGTGACGGTCTCCGAGGAGACCGTCGCGGCCTCGGCGGCGGCGGAGTCGGACGCGGATTCCGGCGGACACGTCGGCCGTGAGGGCCATTCCGCGGTCGGCCCGGTGCCCGGGCGCACCTACGGTGCGAGCGGCGAGGGCTCCGACGGCAAAGGCCGAGGCCAGGCGGACACGGACGGGGCGGGGACCGACGGCTCCTGGGATCAGGAGACCTCGTCCGCGGAGCCGCCGATGGCGGGAGCGGAGACATCCGAAGGCCAGGCCAGCGCCCATGACAGGACCGGCCGGGTGAACATCAGGCCGGGACGCTCCGGTCCCACCGGCTCCGGCTCCCCGGGCACCAAGGGCTCCGGCTCCAAGGCCTCCGGGGACAGCACGAACACCGGGGACAGCAAGGGCCCAGGGGGCACCGCAGACAAGGAAGAGGAGGACCGATGACGACATCGACGTTCGGCCACGACACCGTGGCCGACGGGCACTGGGCGCATTCGGCGCACCAGCGCAAAGGGTTCTTCACCGACACCTCGATCTGCATCGGCTGCAAGGCCTGCGAGGTCGCCTGCAAGGAATGGAACCGCAACCCGCAGGACGGCACCTACGAGCTTCTCGGGTCCTCCTACGACAACACGGGCGGCCTCGGTGCCAACACCTGGCGCCACGTCGCCTTCATCGAACAGGATCAGGAGCGGATCGAGCGGGCCCGGGAGTCCGGACGCAAGCTCGTCAGCCTCGGGATGCCCACGATTCGTCCCCGCACCGACGAGGCCGCCGCGGTGCAGCCGGCCCCGAATCTGCCGTCGGCGCCGGAGATGAACGTCGACCTCCTGGCCCCCGGAGCGCTGCAGCCGACTGACCCCGAGGACTTCAACGGGCTCGACACGACACCCCCGGACACACCGGACTTCCGCTGGCTGATGTCCTCCGACGTGTGCAAGCACTGCACCCACGCCGGCTGCCTCGACGTGTGCCCCACGGGGGCCCTGTTCCGGACCGAGTTCGACACCGTCGTCGTCCAGAACGACGTCTGCAACGGCTGCGGGACCTGCGTCGCCGGCTGTCCCTTCGGGGTCATCGAGCGTCGCGACGACGGGACGATCAACACCCCCACCGACCGGGATCGCTCCGCCTCGGAGATGGACGTGCCCGACAAGGGCACCGCCAACAAGTGCACCCTGTGCTACGACCGGCTCGTGGACGGGCAGACGCCCGCCTGCGCGCAGACCTGCCCCACCACCTCGATCAAGTTCGGCGATCACGAGGACATGGTCGCCCAGGCGCACGCCCGGGTCGAGGATCTCCATGCCAAGGGCCTGACCGAGGCCCGCCTCTACGGCGCGAACCCCAATGACGGGGTCGGCGGCATCGGCTCGGTCTTCCTGCTCCTCGATGAGCCCGAGGTCTACGGGCTGCCGCCCGACCCGCGGGTGCCCACGAAGGACCTGCCGCAGATGCTCGCCTCCGCAGGAGTGGCGGCCCTCGGCATGGTCGCCGCCGCCGGTCTCGCCTTCCTCGGGAGCCGCCGTTCATGAGCACATCCGAATTCGATTCCTACCGCCCGCCGGAGCTGGCGACAGGCCGGAAGAAGCGCCGCCGAGGCGACCGCGACGGCGGACCGCGCAACCGCGGCGGCCGGGGCTGGCAGAACCGCGGATCCGACGGCGGCCGCGAGATGCCGATGGTCGAGGACGTGGAGTTCTCCTCCTACTACGGCAGGCCGATCGTCAAGGCGCCGCCGTGGGGTCATGAGATCTCTCTCTACCTGTTCCTCGGCGGACTCGCCGGCGGCTCGACGCTGCTCGGTCTCGGCGCCCAATTCACCGACCGGCCGGGCCTGCGCATCGCCACTCGACTGACCGCGATCACCGCCACCGGCATCGGCGGAGCGGCGCTGGTCGCCGACCTCGGTCGGCCCGAGCGCTTCCTCAACATGCTGCGCACGGTCAAGGTCACCTCCCCGATGAGCCTGGGCACCTGGATCCTGTCCGGGTTCGGAATGGGCGCCGCGGTGACGGCGGCCATCGAGGTCGACCGCCTCACCAGGCAGAAGGTGCTTCCGCTGGGACCGCTGCGCCGTCCGCTGCACGCGATGGAGACCCCTGCCGCACTCGAATCCGCGCTCTTCGCCACCCCGCTCGCCGCCTACACCGCGGTCCTCCTCGGCGCGACCGCAGTGCCGACCTGGAACTCCGCCGGACGCCACGGTCTGCCGTACGTGTTCGTGTCCTCGGCCGCGGTCGCCGCGGGCGGCGCCGCGATGGCCCTGGCCCCGGTGCGCGAAACCGGCCCGGCTCGGCTGCTCGCCCTCGCCGGAGCTGCAGGTGACCTTGTCGCCATGTGGGGGATGAAGAAGCGCATGCACCCGGTCGAGGTGGAGCCGATGGAGGCAGGGGAGCCCGGCCACAAGCTGCATCGCTCGGAGAAGCTGCTCATCGCCGGCGCTGTCGGCGCCGCCGCCGTCGAGGTGGGGGCCCGGCTCCTGTCCAAGCGGCTCGGTGCGTCGACGAAGACCCGCACGGTCCTGCGCGCGGTCTCCGCCGTCAGCGGAGTCGCTCTGGCCGCGGCCTCGGCCTACACCCGGTTCGGGATGCTGGAGGCCGGCATCGAATCGACGAAGGATCCCCGCCACGTCGTCGAACCCCAGCGCGACCGGCTCGAACAGCGCCGGGCGAAGGGCATCACCGACGATTCGATCACGACAGGGCGCTGAAGCAGAGAACCGGCTGTGCCGCGCCCAGCGCCGCAGCCGGTTCAGCGCACCCGGATCCCCGAACCCGCGACGATCTCGCCGATGATCGGGTGACCCGGCAGCTCACCGACGACGAGGAGACCGCCGGAGGTCTGAGCGTCGGCGAGCAGCACCAGCTCCTCCTCGGTGATGCCGGCGTCGGTGTGCAGGTGCGGACGGACCCAGTCGAGGTTGCGCCGGGAACCGCCGGTGACATTGCCCTCGGCGATGAACCGACGGACGCCGTCGAGGACGGGAACCTTCGAGTGATCGATGACGGCGCCGACTCCCGAGGCGCGGCACATCTTGTACAGGTGGCCGAGCAGACCGAACCCGGTGACGTCGGTGGCGGCCCTGATCTCGGCGGCGACGGCGGCCCGTGAGGCCTCGGCGTTGAGGGCAGTCATCGTCGCGATCGCCTCCTCGAACACCTCGCCGGTGAGTTTGTGGCGGTTGTTGAGCACCCCCACCCCGATCGGCTTCGTCAGGGTCAGGGGCAGACCCACCTCGGCGGAGTCGTTGCGCATCAGCCGGTCGGGATGGGCGATGCCGGTCACGGCCATGCCGTACTTCGGCTCCGGGTCGTCGATCGAGTGACCACCGGCGACGGGACAGCTCGCCTCGGCGGCGACGTCGAGACCGCCGCGCAGCACCTCGGTGAGCAGATCCATCGGCAGCAGCTCGCGCGGCCACCCGACGAGGTTGATCGCCGTCACCGGCGTCCCGCCCATCGCGTAGATGTCGGAGAGCGCATTGGCCGCCGCGATCCGACCCCAGTCGTAGGCGTCGTCGACGACGGGAGTGAAGAAGTCCGCGGTCGAGAGCACCGCGAGGTCGTCGCGGACGAGGACCGCGGAGGCGTCGTCACCGTCGTCGAGACCAACGAGGACCGTGTCCGACCGCTGCCCGACCAGGCCCCGCACGGCATCCTCGAGCTCGCCCGGGGGAATCTTGCACGCGCACCCTCCACCATGGGCATACGAAGTCAGTCGATCCGTGGTCGCAGTCATACCGCGAGACTAACACCGAGCCGAGTGGGTGGGGCACCGGGAGGCCCGTCGGGACGCGACGAGTGGGCCGGGTAGGATGCAGGGTGGAGGCGTCCGGGTCCTGGTGGGCCCCCCGGTCTTCAAAACCGGTGAGACCGAGCATCTCGGTCTGGCGGGTTCGATTCCCGTCCGCCTCCGCCAGACGTCTTGACCCCGGAGGAAGCAGCAATGACCGGTGCGGATCCTCGCCGCCACATCCCCCGCACGGATCATCTGCTCACCCTGCCCGCGGTCATCGATGCAGGTCAGCGCCTCAACGAGGCGACCGTCCGGGCCGTCATCGAGCAGGTCCAGAATGCCGCTCGTGCAGGTTCGATCCCCGTCGCCGAGGTGGAGGACCGGATCGTGCGCACGCTCGAGTCCCGCCGCCCCTCCAGCCTGACCCCCGTGCTCAACGGCACAGGCATCATCGTCCACACCAACCTCGGCCGGGCCCCGCTGTCCGTGGCCGCGCAGCACGCGGTCGCCGCGGCGGCCGGATACGTCGACGTCGAGATGGACCTGGAATCCGGCCGGCGCAGTCGCCGTGGCCTGGGAGCGCGGGCGGCTCTGCTGCGGGCCTGCCCCGCGGCCGAGGACGCTCTGGTCGTCAACAACGGTGCCGCGGCGCTGCTGCTCGCCGTCACCGCCCTGGCGACGACCGCGTCCGGTCGGATCGGGGAGATCATCGTCAGCCGGGGCGAACTCGTGGAGATCGGCGCCGGATTCCGGCTGCCCGACCTCATGCGGACGACCGGGGCCGGGCTGTGCGAGGTCGGCACCACCAACCGCACCCACCTCGAGGACTACGCCCAGGCCATCTCGGCCGAGACAGGGTGCCTGCTCAAGGTCCACACGAGCAATTTCCGGGTCGAGGGATTCACCGCCGAAGTCGAGCTCGCCGAGCTGCGCGGACTGGCCGACGAGCACGGCCTGCCGCTCATCGCCGACCTCGGCAGCGGTCTCTTCGTCCCCGACCCGGCGCTGCCGGACGAACCCGACATCACGACCGCCCTGGACGCCGGGGCCGACCTCGTCATCGTCAGCGGCGACAAACTCCTCGGCGGGCCGCAGGCGGGACTGATCCTCGGCCGCCGGGAGGCCGTCGGCCGCATTGCCGCTCACCCGCTGGCCCGGGCGATGCGCACGGACAAGCTCACCCTCGCCGCGATCGAGGCGACGGTGACGGGCCCCGACAACCCGGTCCACGCGGCACTCCACATCGACGTCGACCGGCTGCGTCGTCGCACCGAGCGCCTCGCGGAGACCGTCGGCGCCGCGGTCGAGGCGAGGGTCGTCGCCCACGATGGTCGGGTCGGCGGTGGGGGAGCCCCGGGAGTGCCGCTGCCAGGATGGGCCCTCGAGCTGCCCGAGGAACTGGCCGCGCCCCTGCGCCTCGGCGATCCCGCCGTCGTCGCCCGCACCCACCAGGGCCGGTGCCTGCTCGATCT
>JAPSIC010000166.1 GCA_031179165.1 Brevibacterium sp. | reverse complement strand
GGCACATGAGCGGGTCGAGGTGTGCCGGGACAATCAGGAGGTCGTCGACAGCAGCGAGCTGATCGTCCTCTCCGTCCTGCCGGGGCAGGTCGACTCCGTTCTCACCGGCCTCGACATCCCCGCCGACCGGACGCTTGTCAGCGCCGTCGCCGGAGTTCCCACCACCGCACTCGCCGCTGTCCTGGACCAGGCACCGACCCTGGTGCGGGTGATCCCTCTGCCGGCGGTGCGCGAGCGCCGCGGTGTCACCGCCGTGTTCCCCGCCCACCCGGCCGCCGAGGAGATCTTCGAGGCTCTCGGCGGGACCGTGGTCGCCGAGGACGAATCCCAGTTCAGCACCCTGTCGGCGGCGACGGCGACGATGTCGGCGCACTTCGCCTACCTGACCGGAATCGCCGATTGGCTCGAAGCCCAGGGGTGGAGCCGCGCCGATGCTGAGCACTTCGTGCGCGGAGAGTTCGTCGGGCTGGCCACCACACTCGCCGACCCGAGCACCTCGCTGTCCGATCTCATCGGAGCGCACGAGACCCCGGGCGGCCTCAACGAGATGCTGCGCAGCGAGTGGATGGACGAGGACAATCGGGGCCGGCTCGCCCGGGCTCTCGACCATGTCCACGACCGCGTCACCGGAGCCGAACCCCACTGAGCCACCCCCATTGGGGCGGCTCCGACAGGGTCTGCGCGCCCGGCGCAGCGCCCCCAGGATCGGCGTGCCCGGAGGAAGCATGAGCGGACTCTAATTTGTCGAGTGTATTGACACTCATTATCTTTAAGGCATGACCGCTCCCCTCATCGCCTGCTCAGACATCCGCATCCGCACCCGCCGCGAGCACACGCTCCTGCTTGCCGTCGACCGTCTGTCGCTGGCGCCGGGGTCACGGACGGTGATCATGGGACCGTCCGGGGCGGGAAAGTCGGTGCTCCTCCAGGCCCTGTCCGGTCGGATGCCGGGAAACCTGGAGATGCAGGGGACACGGACAGCGTCCGCTGCGGTCGGGCGGATCGGCTTCGTGCCCCAGCGCGGCACCGATGCCCTCCATCCCCTCATCCCCGTCGGCGCGCAGATCTCCCTCGTCTCGACGGCCGGGCCCGCCGAGGTGGCCGATGCCTTCCGCTCGGTCGGACTCGACCCCGAGACCCTGATGCGGCGGCGCCCGGCGGAGCTCTCCGGCGGACAGGCGCAGCGCGCGGCCATCGCGCTGGCCTTCCTCGGCGCACCCGCCCTCGTCATCGCCGACGAACCGACCAGCGCCCTCGACAACGCCACTCGGGACGAGACGCTGACGATCCTCCGCGCGCTCTCCGACAGAGCGGGAAGTGCCCTGGTCGTCGCCACTCACGACCCCGTCGTGGCCGAGTCCCTGGACGCGGACAGGATCGACGTCGCAGGGGGACGGATCGCACGCCTCAGCCCCGCGACCGCGAACCTCCTCGCGACCGCGGTTCCCGCATGACCACGATCCTCCGGGCCGCCGAGGTCGGCTTCGTCCACCGCTCCACCGGCACCGTCGCCCTGCATCCCACCGATCTGCACATCGCGGCCGGGGAGACGGTGGCCCTCGTCGGAAGTTCGGGTGCGGGCAAATCGACCCTGGCGGAGATCGCCCTCGGTCTGCGCCGGCCCAGCTCGGGACACGTCCTGCTGTCCGGTGAGGTCTTCAACGCCCCTCGCCGATCGCCTCGAGCCGAGCAGCGCCACCGCGTCCAAGGGGTCGGCCAGGACGCGGCGGCCTCACTTCCACCGCGAACCCCGATCTCGACGACCATCCGCCGGGCCCTGGCCAGACTGGCACCCGGCTGCGATCACCAACGGCGGATCACCTCGGCGGCGGAACGGGCGAGGATACCGCGGGACCTGCTCGATCGCGCGCCCCGCGATCTCTCCGGCGGTCAGGGTCAGCGAGCGGCGATCGCCCGAGCCCTGGCCCTCGAGCCCGATCTGGTGGTCGCCGACGAGCCGACCAGCGCCCTCGATCCGGATACGGCCGGCCAGGTCGCCGACGCCCTGCTCGACATCGCCTCCGCAGGGGATCGCTCACTGCTGCTCGTCACCCACGACACAGCACTGGCCGCACGCTGCGACCGAATCCTCACCGTTGCCCAGGGACGCCTGACGAGCTCCGTCTAGGACCGCCTCGGCACACCGATCAGAAAGCGACATCCATGTTCACCAGCAGAAGCCGCCACCGGCTCGACTCTCACCGTGCTCCGAATCCGGCGAAGCAGCCGCCGCGCCCCGAGGGTCGGGGTCCGCGCCCTGCCGCGCGGGGCGGTCTCGCCGTCGCCGCCACCCTGGTCCTCGGCCTCGGGCTGAGCGGATGCTTCGCCGAGTCCTCCGGCGGATCGGGCGACGGCCGGATATCCGTGGCCCACATGCAGCCGCCGCGCTCGGGTCTGTCACCGATGAGCGACGACGCCTTCAAGCTCTCCCGCTGGTCCACGGCCGAAACGCTCGTCGTCCTCGACGAGGTCGGGGACCCGCTTCCGGGACTCGCCACCGAATGGACGCGGACCGACGACCTCACCTGGACCTTCGCCATCCGTTCCGGGGTGAAGTTCCACGACGGGGAGGATCTGACCGCCGAGGCGGCAGCGGCATCCATCCAGACGGCCATCGACTCGACTCCGGTCCCCCGGATCCTCGACGGAGTCGACCTCACCGTCGAGGCCAAGGGCGACACCGTGGAGATGACGACGGCCGAACCCGATCCGCTTCTGCCCAACCGCCTCTCCAGTCCGCAGCTGTCGATCCTCTCCCCCAACGCCTACGCCGGCAACAGCGTCGATCCGGTCGGAACCGGCACCGGCCCGTTCGAGCTGAAGCAGGTCGACGGAACCACGAGTGCCACGCTCGACCGGTTCGAGGGCTACTGGGGCGAGAAGGCGCAGGCGGCGGGCATCGACGTCGATTTCGTCCCCGACGGAACCGCCCGGGCCGCCGCTCTGCGCACCGGCGAGGCCGATGTCGTCGAAGCGATCCCCGCCGGACAGGCGAGCTCCATCGACGAGGAGCTGCTCACCGAGGTGCCGATGCCCCGGACCAACACCCTCTACCTCAACAACGAGAAGGGCCCCTTCAAGGATCCTGCGGTGCGTGCCGCGGCGCGAGAGGCCATCGATCGTGCCGAGATCATCGCCGGCGCCTACGAGGGTCGAGCCGACGCAGCCGCCGGGCTCCTCGGACCCGCGCTGCCGTGGGCGGCAGATCTCCGCGGCTCGGCGGACTACCAGGAGATCGTGTCCAAGCGGGCGGAACCGGCGCAGGTCGACGGGGTGACGATCACGCTCGGGACCTTCACCGACAGGGCCGAGCTGCCCGAGGTCGCCGTCCTCCTCGAGCAGCAGCTCGAGGCTGCCGGGTTCGTCGTCGAACAGGACGTGCGCGAGTACCAGTACATCGAGGGCGACGCCCTGGAGGGCAGGTTCGACAGCTTCATGCTCTCGCGGGCGACGATCCTCGACTCGGGCGACCCGGTCGCCTACTTCGCCTCGGACTTCACCTGCGAGGGCGGCTTCAACCTCCCGCAGGTGTGCGACGAGGACATCGACCAGGCGATCAACGCCGCGGCTCAGGCCGAACAGGGCGATGAGCGGCGACAGCTGACCATGGAGGCCGAGGCGAAGATCCTCGCCGGCGATGTCGCCATCCCCCTGCTCCACGAACGAGTGATCCAGGGAGAGACCGACGGAGTCCAGGATGCGGTGCGCGATCCCCGTGAACGGCTGCTCGTCACCGGTGCCACCCATGTCGCGCCCTGACCGGCTGGCGCCTCGGAGGATCGCCCTCGTCCCACTGCTGTCCCGGGTGCTGTCGGGGACGCTGCTCCTCGGCCTCGTCGGAGCCCTGCCCTGGCTGTCGCAGAGGGACCCCGCCCTGTCGGTGCTCCGGGCGAGGTATTCGGAGCTCGATCCCACCCCCGAGGCGATCGAGAGCGTGCGGCGGGAGCTCGGCCTCGACGGCGGTCCGCTCACCACCAGCCTTCGGTGGTGGTCGCGGGTGCTCGGCGGCGACCTCGGCGAATCCTGGGTGTCGGGCGGGGCCATCGCCCCCGGGGTCGCCGAGGCGATCGGGGTGTCGGCGACGCTGATGGCGTTCGCGTTCATCGTCGCCACGATCGTCTCGCTCAGCCTGGTCGCGCCGGTGCTGGTGGCCGTGAGCACGAACCGCACGGTGCGTGGCAGCGGACCGGTCGGGGTGGCACTCACCGCCTTCCCCGAGTTCCTCCTGGCCAGCGGCTTCCTCGTGATCTTCGCCGTTCACCTGCAGTGGTTCCCGCCCTATGGCTGGACCGGGCTGAGCACCGCGGTGCTCCCGGCCTGCGCCCTGGGCATCC
Source organism: Brevibacterium sp. (assembly GCA_031179165.1). GTDB lineage: Bacteria > Actinomycetota > Actinomycetes > Actinomycetales > Brevibacteriaceae > Brevibacterium. Next base: position 2,843 of record JAPSIC010000166.1, on the reverse strand, counting down.
CGGCCGGCGGCCTGTTCGGCCGTCTCCTCGGCGACGCCTTGGCCGGAGCCGCCCAGGAATCCTGGGTGCGCGTCTGGCGTCTGGCGGGAGTCAAGAGCTCGGTCCTGCTCACGGCCCTGTTCCGCCGGGCCATGGCCGCGATCGTCGATCAGGCGGGGCTGATCCTCATCGGCCTCCTCGGCGGGGCCGTCGCCGTCGAGCAGGTCTTCGCGATCCCCGGGCTGGGCCGGTACCTCCTCGGCGCCGCGAACGCCCAGGACCTTCCCGCGCTGCAGGCGGGAGTCCTGGTCATGGCCCTGGCCGCGGTCGTCGTCGGTGTGCTCACCGGTCTCGTCCGCCTCTGGCTGCTCGGCGGTTCCCTTCCGCCCGGTGCCATGACGGCACCTCCGGAGCGGCCCCACGGGGACCGGCTGGCCCAGTGGACGTTCACCATCGGCTGCGGGCTGCTCCTCCTTCTCCTCGTCCTCGGGCTGCCGAGGGACCCGTACACGATCGCCCACACCCGCCTGGACGCACCGTCCTGGGTGCTGCCGCTGGGGGCGGATGCCAGCGGCCGGGACCTGCTGGCGCGAATCGCCCACGGTGCGATCGGGACCTTGGTCCCGGCCCTGATCATCGTGCTCGTGGCCGTGGTCGTCGGCCTGCTGCTGGGTTTCATGCCGCAGGCCATCCGGGGTCCGATCGAGATCGCCAACGCCACTCCCCCGGTCATCGCCGGCGTCGTCGTCGCGGCACTGGCCGGACCGACGGTCGGGGGCGCGGCCGCAGCCGTGCTGTGGGTGACGTGGCCGCCGTTGGCGGCACACGCGGTCTCGCTCATCGACGAGGCGCAGTCGGTGGGCCACATCAGGTGGCTCCCCCTGGCCGGAGTCGGCCCCTGGGAGACGAGAGTCCGCTACATCGTCCCGATGGTGCTGCCGGCGCTGCTGCGTCACAGCATGCTGCGTCTGCCGGGGGTCGCATTGGCTCTGGCCTCCCTCGGCTTCCTGGGACTGGGGGCGCAGCCGCCGACCCCCGAATGGGGTCTGCTCCTGGCCGAGGGCATCGACTATGTCGAGCGCGGTCCCTGGGCGACCGGCGGTCCCGCCGCCGCTCTCGTGCTCGTCTCCGTCATCGCCGTGTCCGCGGCATCGCTGCAGGGCAGTCGCGCGCCGAGGCGGATCCGCAGCCTGTGGTCGCGCAGATTCGGGAGGGCGAACCGAGCCTCCGCCGATCCTCGACCGGGCGATCGGGCCACGCGGTGACACATGAGTGAACGCGCATATGTTTACATGGAGAGGCGGTGAGACAACCACGACGCCCGGAGGCATGAGAACATGACGGATCGCGAGCCCAAGAAGACGCGCAGCACTGCGCAGAAGTCGCTGATCCGCTCCGCGCTCTCGGTGGAGACCCGGTTCGTCTCCGCCCAGGAGCTGCACCGGACGCTCGCCGCCGCGGGCCACACCGTCGGGCTCGCCACGGTGTATCGGCAGCTCAATGCGCTGAGCGAATCGGGCCAGGCTGACTCCATCACCGTCGCGGACCGGCAGCTGTTCCGTGCCTGCGACCAGAACGAGCACCACCATCACCTCGTGTGTGAGGACTGCGGCAGAGCCGTCGAGGTGGGTCCGCCGGGTGAGGACTGGATCCGGAACGTGGCGCAGGCCAACGACTTCACCGTGACCTCCCATGTCCTCGAGATCTTCGGCCTGTGCTCCGACTGCTCGAGGAACCGGTCCGACCGGGAATCGCAGGACCCCGGCACAGCCGGTTCCTGACGTCTCGTCGGGCGAGGAGTCGTACCGCCTCGGGCAGCAAGCCCCGGCGTCCGAGCTCCCAGCAAAGGGAATCGTCCGCGGACCCTTGCGAGCGTGCAGGCCATGGCGGTTCGATCCAGGCCTCATTTGCATCCCCGGCCCGATCCCCGTACTCGCAGCAGAGTTCGCTCCCTTCAACGTTGTGCGCGGAGGGTGGAGCCTCGACCGAGTGGGCACGCCCGATCCGCCGCTTCTCCCCTCGGGTGAGGTCCTCTGCCGCGGGCATCCTCGATCCGGCACTCACCTGCAGGAGCCACCCATGCGAATCACTCGATTCATCGCCATCGTGTGCACGGCATTGGTCTTCGGACTCACCCTCACCCATGTGCTGCAGGCGCCGGGCAGCAAGAGTCTGCCTCCCCACACCTGGCTCGACGTGCAGCACACCTTCTCCGGCGGGTTCGCCATCGTCGGCGGCTTTGCGGAGATCGTCGGCATGTTCGCATGCCTGCTGCTGGCAGTCCTCGTCTGGCGGCAGGACCGCCGAACGACCGCAGCTGCTCGCTTCTGGCCGTGGGGTGTCCCAGCCCTCGCCGGGCTCGGACTGTTCGGCACGCTGATCTCGTACTGGGTGGGCAACCGGCCGGTCAATGCGCTGGTCGCATCGTGGACAGCCGACACCGTGCCCGCGGATTGGCCGACGTACCGCGCAAGCTGGGAGAACGCCCGCGCGGTCTCTGCCGCCCTCAGCAGCGCGGCGTTCCTTCTCCTCCTCGCTCAGACCGTGTGGTCGCCTCGCCGTCCCGGTTCGTGATCGATTTGTTCCCCGGTTCGGGTTCGAGCTGCGCCACCGTTCGTGATCGATTCCCCGGTTCGGGTTCGAGCTTCTCCCGGTTCGGGATCGGCGCCGAACTCGTCGAGATGGACTCCGAACAGTCCGGCACCTCTCCACTCAGAACAGCCCGGTGATGTTCCCGCTCTCATCGACGTCGATCTTGAACGCCGATGGTTCCTTCGGCAGTCCCGGCATCGTCATGATGTCACCGGCGATGACGACGACGAATCCCGCGCCGGCGGACAGTCGCACGTCGCGGACCACGATGG
>JAPSIC010000027.1 GCA_031179165.1 Brevibacterium sp. | reverse complement strand
CACACGCAGGGCGCGACTGGCCGCAGTCCTCGACTCCGCTGGCCGGGTCATGGCCGATGCGCTGGCCGTGGGCGGCACGAGCTTCGACGCCCTCTACGTCAACGTCAACGGGGAATCCGGGTATTTCACACGTTTTCTGCACTCATACGGTAGGGAAGGCAAACCGTGCCACCGCTGCGGGACGCTGATCGTGCGCGAGCGGTTCATGAACCGGTCGAGCTACTTCTGCCCGAGGTGCCAGCGGAAACGTTGAATCTGCATACGTTCGGCTCCTGCGCAGCGACTTCCAACATGCAGGCAGTGATGATCATGACCCAGCTGGTGTTCATGCGAGCAGCCTCAACGGGTTCTCGAGCAGTTCAGTGAGACCGGCGAGGAAGCGGCCAGCATCGGCTCCGTCGATGATGCGGTGGTCGGCGGTGATGGTGTAGCGCATCCGGCGGCGTTCGACCGCAGCCCCATCAACGAGTCGGGTCTCGGGCAGTGCCGCTCCGACGGCGAGGATCGCGCCCTGCGGCGGGTTGATGATTGCAGTGAAGTTCTCGACTCCGAACATCCCGAGGTTGCTGACGGTGAACGTTCCGTCCGACATGTCATCCGGACTCAGCGCGCGGTCCATCGCTTTTGCCGAAAGGGTCCGAATGCGAGTACCGATCGCCGAGACGGCGAGACGGTCGGTATTGTGCACGACGGGGACCATGAGGCCGGCCGGTGCGGCGACGGCGACGCCGACGTTCACCTGCTTGTGCATGAGCGTCTGACCGCGACCGGCGGGCGAGTATGACGCGTTGATGCGTGGGTGCTCGCGTAAGGCAAGTGCGACAGCGCGCATGACTAGATCGTTGATGCTGACCTTGTCACCGGTGCCGTCCAGGGCGGCGTTGAGGTCCGCGCGAAGCGTGAAGAGCGCCTCGACATCTGCAGAAGCGGTAGCAGTGAAAGTCGGAGTCGTCGTCGCACTCTGGGTCAGTCTTGTCCCGATCGCCTGCCGGATCGGGTCGAAGGGGACCACTTCGGCATCGTTTGCCGGGGTGCCGGTCTGAGCAGGCGTTGTCGCAGCCCCGGTCTCATCTGGAGCTGATTCGGGTGCCGCCGGGATGTCGGCTCGCACGATGCGACCACCCGGTCCAGTCCCGGAGACGGCCGTCAGGTCGATGCCACGTTCGCGTGCGAGCTTGCGTACCAGCGGCGTCGCGCGCGGGTGAACTGTCTTCTGGGTCGACCGTACCTTCGTGTCCGACGCTGTCGACGATTCGGCCGGGCTGCCGATGGGGGTGATCTCTGTGGCGGTACTGGCTTCGGCGGCGCTGGTGTCTTGCGGTGCTGGCACGTCTTCGCCTGTACCGTCGTCGAGGCGGGCGATGGGCGTGCCGATTGCGACGCTCTCGCCCTCGGGTACGAGGATCGATGCGAGCGTTCCCAGTTCGTAAGCCTCGTGTTCCATGACGGCCTTGTCCGTCTCGATTTCGACGATAACGTCGCCGGGGGAGACAAGATCGCCGGGCTTCTTGTGCCACGCAGCGATCGTGCCTTCTTCCATGGTGTCGGATAGGCGCGGCATGGGGATGTCGATCATGGTGTCCTCTTCTTCAGGGCCGGTTCGCGGCGTCGAGGGTCTGATGGATGGCGGTGATCGCGTCGTCGAGGGACGGCATCGCCGCGGCCTCGAGCGGCTTGGCATAGGGCATGGGCACCTCGGCCATGGCGACGCGGCGGACGGGAGCGTCGAGCCAGTCGAACGCGCCGTCGGAGATGGTGGCGGCGATCTCGGCTCCGATGCCGTAGGTGAGCCAGTCGTCTTCGAGGACGACGGCGCAGTTCGTCTTGCGCACCGACGCGACGACGGTCTCCCGGTCGAGCGGCCGCAGGCTGCGCAGATCGACGACCTCGACGTCGATGCCTTCGGTTTCTGCCAGGCGTTCGGCGGCCTCGAGGGCGACGGTCGCCATGCGTGAGTAAGCGACGACCGTGATGTCCGCGCCGGGGTGGGCGATGGCGGCTTTTCCGATTTCGGCAGGGGCGACGTCGTCGGGGACCTCGTCCTTGGTGTTGTAGAGTGCGAGGTTCTCCAGTACGAGGACTGGGTCGTCGTCGCGGATCGCGGCGAGCATGAGCGCCTTCGCGTCCGCCGGGGTCGACGGGGCGACGACCTTCAGCCCGGGGACGAAGGCGTAGTAGAGCTCGATGTTCTGCGAGTGGGTCGCGCCGAGCTGCTGCCCGCCGCCACCGGGGGTGCGGATGACGATCGGAGCGGTGGCTTGCCCGCCGAACATTCCATAGATCTTTGCGGCGTGGTTCACGATCTGGTCCAGGGCGAGCAGGGAGAAGTTGATCGTCATGATCTCCACGACAGGCCGCAGCCCGAGCATCGCTGCGCCGACGGCGGCTCCGGTGAAGCCCTCTTCCGCGATCGGGGTGTCGCGCACCCGCTTCTGCCCGAATTCGGCGAGGAGCCCTGCGGTGATCTTGTAGGAGCCTTCGAACTTCCCGATCTCCTCCCCGATGAGCAACACGTTCTCGTCGCGCAGCATCTCCGCGCGCAGGGCGTCGTGCAGTGCCTGCCGGTACGTGATGACGCTCATGCTCGTGCTCCGTTCGTCTCGAGGGCGGGTTTTGGTTCGGCTGGGTAGAGCGCGTCGCCGGGGAGACGGCGCGAGTCGTTCGTCACCGGCGTGGCATAGGTGTGGTCGAACAGCGTGGACACGTCGGGGTGAGGGCTGGCGTCGGCGAAGTCGACCGCCGCTGCGACCGTCGCGATGGCCTCGGCGTCGATTTCGGCGATCGCCTCGTCGGACAGTGCGTCGCGCTCGTGCAGGCGCACGGCATAGGCGGCCACGGGATCCGCTTCCTTCAACAAGGCGGCCTCTTCCTTCGAGCGATACGTCGCGGGATCGACGACCGAGTGCCCCTTCAACCGTCCAGAGATGGTCTCCAACAGATACGGCTTGCCTGTTCGCGCGTGGTCGAGAGCGATGCGTGCCGCCTCGCGCACGGCCTCCGGGTCGTGACCATCGACGCGAGCGGATGCCATCCGGTACGAGGCGGCTCGCTTGTGCAGTTCCGGCTCGGCCGAGGACTCCTCGACGGTCGTGCCCATGCCCAGGCCGTTGTTGACGACGACGTACACGATCGGCAGACGCCAGAGCGCGGCGATGTTGAGTGACTCGTGGAACGCACCGATGTTGGTCGTCCCGTCGCCCATCAGGCAGAGCACCGCTTCGTCGCCACCGCGGTAGTCGATGGCGAGGGCGGCACCGGTCGCCAGGGGGATCTGGCCACCGACGATCCCGTATCCGCCCATGAGACGCGCGTTCACGTCAAACAGGTGCATCGACCCACCCCAGCCGCGCGAGACACCGTCTGAACGGCCGTACAGCTCGGCCATGACGCGGCCCGGCTCGATACCTCGGGCCAGTGCGTACCCGTGCTCCCGATAGTTCGTGAACACATAATCCGACCCCTGCGCCGCGGACATCAGCCCAGTGACCGTGGCCTCCTCGCCGAGATTGAGATGGCAGTAGCCGCCGACCTTCGCCTCAGTGTAAGCCCGCGCCGCACGCTCTTCGAAACGACGGATGAGCACCATCTGCCGGTAATGCGAGAGTGCGACCTCATCGGACACGCGGGGCGGCTTCGCGTTCGCTCGGGGAGGTCGACTGGACGCGCGAGACGTCTTCGAGGGCATCAGGGGTCTCCTTCGTGCTCGGTTGTGGCCTCGAGCGGTAGTTCATGGTGGCCAGTATGTTAATGATACGAGTAGTGTGTCATTATATGCTAGAGCGGTTACCCGGTCGAACTCAGGAGGCAGCATGATGACCAGCGCACCCTCGACGCGCAAGCGCGGGAGGCCCACGGTCGCAGAGAGGGCCGCACGCTGCGCCGAGATTCTCGACGCCGCGGTACGGCTGTTCGCCGACGAAGGCTTCGCCAGGGTCACATTTGACCGCATCGCATCGGAAGCACGGGTGACGAAGCGGACGATCTACTCGTTCTTCGACGGACGAGAGGAGATCTTCCGGGCAGCGGTCGAGCGCCTCAGGTCGCACACCATGGCCGCAGATGTCGCTGATGCGCAAGAACTGGGGGACCTCTGTACGCGTATCGTCCACGTACTGCACTCAGACGAGGCGGTGAAGCTGCACCGGATGGTGATCAGTGAATCCGGTGGTTTCCCGGAGCTCGCGGAGCAGTTCTACGCGGACGGGCCGCAGGCATATATCCGGGCGTTGGCGGACGCACTTCCACCGGCGCATGGTGAGCATGCCGAGTCGCTCTTCGCGCTGCTCCTCGGTGAACCCCACCGCCAGCGTCTGCTGGGGCTTCGCGAGGCTCCCGACCTGGAACAGGCGCGGGTCCATGCGCAGACTGCGATGAGCATGCTGGGGCTGGAGGGGTGTGCGCCGAGTGAGCGACGGGCCTCGGAGGTGTGAGAGGCCCGGCGTAGTAGGTCGGCATGCGTGATCAGATCCCCAGTCCACCCGTCATCCAAATGACGATTCGAATGCTGATACATGAATGTGATTGACGTGTCGAGTCCGGACCGCGTTGCGACGGAGGTTACATCACATACCCAGAGCTTGCTCGGCCCGTCAGTGATGAATCTCCGGTTCATGAGATCAGCAGGCAACGCTATCGTCCGGTCAGGGCGCGTGGTGAACACTCGCTTCGATTTCCTGACTCCGCGCGCGCCCTCGAGCTTCATGAGGCGCTCGGTCTGGTCCCGGCCGATCTCCCGCCCCTCACGCTTCAGCAGAGCGTGCATCTTGCGATGCCCGTACACGCTGTAGTGCGTGGCGTGGAGACGCTGCACCTCGGGCACGAGGAGTTCGTCACGCAACTGCCTCGCCGAAGCAGATCGACGCTTCGCGGCCCGGTATCCGCGGGAGGTGAGGAACCCACGAACTGCCGCACGCAGCGTACGGCAGCAGAACTCGATTCCGAAACGATCACGATACTGATCGATGAACGCGATCATCTCGTTCGTGGCTGGCCGAGTTCCTTCGCGAAAAACACGCTTGCAGCCTTGAGCACTTCGTTGGCTTTCTTCAGCTCGGCATTCTCGCGCCGCAACCGCCGGTTCTCCTCAACCATGTCGGTCGTGATGCCGGGCTACACTCCGGTGTCGACGTCGTAGCGGCGCTGCCACACGCGCAGCGTCTCAGGGCTCGCTCAGAGGAGGCCGCCGACGTGGCGGCAGGCCGCGGTCAGGGACTCGTGCTCGGGACGGGCCTCGGCGAGCATGCGGAGCGCGCGCTGTCGGAGTTCGGGATCGTAGGTGCTGGGCGTGGTGGTTCCATCCTTGTATAAAGATCGGAACTCTCACCACGCCAATTCAAACCCGACACAATTCACAGTGCACGGTGAGACGCCGGCGTCCTCGCTGACTGTGGCGAGCATCTCGGCGGTGATCGATGCTGCGCGTCCGGTGATGGCCGAAGCCTGACGTATTCTCGAACGCGACGCGAAAGGTCTGAATACAGCGTTGCGCAGGGTAAGAGTTCACGAGAAGACGGTGATGCCATAGACGGCAAAGACCACGAGGTGTGCCGCGCCGTGCATCGCCGTGACCTTCTTCGCGGCGAACGTGGCCACCGACAGCACCAGGGTGACGCCGAGGAGCAGCAGATTGGCGGGCGATTCGGCCAGCACGACGTTCTGGCCGGTCAGCAGCCCGATGACGAGGACGACTGGGATGGTCAGCCCGACGGTCGAGACCAGCGCACCGTGGCACAGGTTGCTCACGCGCTGGATCTCACCCTGCAAAGCGGCGCGCACCGACGTGATCGACTCGGGGAGGAAGACGATGATCGCGATGAGGATGCCAGAGAGCGCGACCGGTGCCCCGACGCGACCGAGGCCGTCGTCGAGCAGTGTGGCCATGTCATGGGAGAGCAGCACGATGGGCAGGACGGTCGCGACGAGCAGCCCCATCCGCAGCAACACTTCGGCGCGGTGCTCGGCGATAACCTGGCCGATCCCCTGCTGCTCGGTATCCGGGCCAGCCGTGTCGTGTCCGGTGACGCGGACGGCCAGCCGGGGATCGACTTCCCGGAAGTCAGCGGCCTGCGGACCCATCTGGCGGACAAGGAAGAAGGCGTAGAAGCCGAGGGTGAGCACGATGATCGGGGCCTCCTGCCAGGGCAGGTAACCCCCTTGGCTGCCGATCAGGGCCGGCAGGGCAAAGGCGAGGGAGGAGAGGACGACGAGCATGGCGAGGTAGGTGGATGTCCCGGTGCGGTTGTGGCCCAGGTCGCCGTGCTTGATCCCGCCGACGAGAATTGACAGGCCGATGACCGCGTTGAGGATGATCATCGACACGGCCATCACCGAGTCCCGGGCAATGGTGATGTGCTCGCCGGGGCCCAGCATGACGGCGGCGATCAGCACAACCTCGATAAGCACGATGGAGAGCGTCAGCACCAGGGAGCCGTAGGGATCGCCGAGTCGTCGGGCGAGGTGCTCTGCCTCATGCACCACTCCGAAAGCGCACACCAGGATGACGCCGACTATGAACACGAGGGCGGCGATCAGGAGTGGTGCGGGAACGGGCGGCGCCACGAGCGGCCCCGCGAACATCATTGTGACGAAAGCTCCCCAGCCCAGCGCCAGGCGCACGGCCGCAGCGCGAGTGAGGATGGATCGAACGGTAGCGGACATGAAAGACGAGTCCTGTTCCACGAGGGCGTCCCCGTCAGTATCGATTGACGCCCGAGCCGTCCCGGTCGTAGCCTGATCGTCCGTAATGAATAGCCACCTCCACCTTAGTCCACCTCGAGACCAGCCCGACCCGGTGTTGCTGTTGCGCCAGCACGTTGTGGAGCGTGTCCGGCAGAGTCGGACTCCGAGAGCGAGTCAAATCCCCATTGATTCGCCAGTCGATTGATGATTGGACGGTACAGGGAGGTCCGACGACCCGATCCGGGTGCTCAGCCGCGCCAGAGCGCCGGCGACTCCCAATTCCGGAGCGCGCCGATCGAAGTCGATGACGTCCTCGGCGTGCCGCAGCGTCGTGCTCGCCTGGTAGTCGCCTAGCATGCGAGCCCGCACGCGACCCGCGTCGTCGATGCAGGGCTCGGACTCACGGAGCGGATAGAGACGACCGGTGAGACGGTAGTACCCGACCAACTGCAGGACCGACGCGGCCCGGCCGCGGTCCTCGATCTCGGTCTGCTGCCTCTCAACAGGTGGGTGTGTCGACCCCCGTGCCCCGCCGGCCGATCGATCTGCTCGTCGACGGACAGTCACGGCTTCGCGTACTCCGCCATGGCCTTCCCCGGAAAGAAAATCAGCCCGCGCCTTCCGGCAACGGGCTGATCGTGATGAGACGAGCGTGGCACGATGGCGGACGCCTGGTCTCGAAGGCAACCAGAGACGGGCGTGGCCGGGACAGATACGCTGGTCCTCGGCGTGCCCGGCGTAGCCAGGCTCTGGGCGCGAGTCGAGTCCCATTCGAATCCATGATCGAGTGACGACTCGAATGATCATTCATGAACGTCACCAACGTGTCGAGTCCGAGTACTTCGACCGCGCTCTCCTGGCCTACGGACGCTCGGGCCAGGAGTGCGTGCGGTGCGGCACGGAGATCTCGCGGCTGGTGATCGGCGGGCGCAGCAGCCACTTCTGCGCCCGCTGCCAGCCCCCGCCCCGCTACCGCTAGTCACCGGTGGCAGCAGTCTCGGCCATCCAGCGACCGAGCTCCGCCCGCGATCCGATGCCGAGCTTGCGGTAGACCCGCGACAGGTGCGCCTCGACCGTCTTGGGGTGAATGCATAACGCCTGGGCCACCTCACGATTGGTGTGCCCCTCGGCCGCGAATTCGGCGACTCGTCGTTCCGAGGGCGACAGCCCGGTATCCGAACTCGCACGCGCAGGCCCCCGCTCCAGCTCACCACGAACGCGCTCGGACCACACTCGGGCGCCCATGTCGTCGAAGATCGTCAGGGCCCGTTCGAAGGCCTCGGCGCTGGCACGCTTTCGGCGTCTGCGGCGCTGGACCTGCCCCAGGACCACCAGGGTCCGGGCCAGTTCGAAGGGCATCTGGAGCTTTCGATGTTCGTCCAAGGCATCTTGCACCGCGGTGAGCGACGCTTCCAGCGCACCTTCGGCGGCCAGCAGCTGGGCCCGGCACCGACCCCCTGTTGCCAAGGCCCATGCCCGGTCCAATCGGTGCCCTTGGGCCTGCAGGTGCTCGACGATGTCCCGGGCCTCGTCCAGCCGGCCCGCGCCGATCAGCGCCTCCGCCGCATCCGCGGCGAATGGCGCGGCGGTCGGTTCGCCGTACCCCATGCCGAGTGCACCGTCGACCAGGGGGCCGAGAATCCTTGCGGCGGCCTCGTTGTTCCCTTCCGAAAGCTCGGCGAGTCCCAGCGTCACGGCGGGCCAGACCATTGCCGACAGGCAGCTGCCGCGTTGGAAGATCGCCAGCGCCTCCTGAGCGCCGGCCCGACCCTCCTCGAGGTCGCCCGCATACGTGGCGGCCACGGCCTGCGTGGCCCGTGCGGTGCCGAGCGCGATGCGGCTGTCGAGGTGCCGAGCCCGTTCCAAGCTGTCGTCGGCCACCAGCCGGGCTGCTGCCAGGTCTCCCGCCCAGCATTCGAAGATCCCCAGATAGAACGCGCAGTAGATGACATCGCTTTCCTCGCCGCGTTCCAGGCACTGCGCCCTCACCTCACGCAGAGTCGCTCGCCCTTCGTCGAGGCGCCCCGACCATGCCAGCAGCAGCCCGCTGACCAAGCCCGGGCGCAGCATCACAGGGACCGGGGCGTCGGGGTCCTCCAGCACCAGGGACCGGATCCGGGCCGTTTCGTCGAGGCCGTCACCGCTCAGGAAGCGGGCGATCGCGGAACCGGCCACAGCGCACGCCATCAGCCCGGGCTCCCGCAGCGGTTCGAGCTCTGCGACCGCTTCGGCCATCAGGTCTCTGGCGTCGAGGATCCGACCGAGATTCGCCAGCACATAACCGTGCTCGATCAGCAGCCGACCCCGCAGCACCCCGACGACACCGTTCTCACTCAGCGCCTTCCGCAGCAGCTGCTCGGCTTCGGCATAGCTGTCGTCGTAGAGACGAATCGTCGCCAGCAACCGCAAGACGTCGGCACGGTGCGGGCCGGCGGGCATGCTGGCGGAGGCGGCCTCGGCCAGCATGCGGGCTCGCGCGATGTCCCCAGCATCGAGCCGACAGCCGATCAGATCGAGCGTGCGACGCTCACTTTCGCCGCCGAGGCGCAGAATGTGCTCCAGGAACTCGGCGGCAACGGCGGGAGCCCCATGGGTTCTGGCGTGCGCGACCGCGCGGTCCAGCACCGCCACCGTCTCCGGTTCCGCTCGGACCGCTGCCAGAGCCAGATGCCGCGCCCGCTGCTCCAGATCGGTGACGACACGGGCAAGTCGCCGGTGGAGGTTCCGGAGCTCGGGGTCGGAGGCCTCCTGCAGAATTCCAGAGGCGAACAGAGGGTGAACGAACGTGACCCGGACGCCTTGCATCCGGATCAGGCCGGCTTCCTCGGCGTCCTGCAGCAGGAGCAGTTTCTCCTGGTCATCACCGTCCACCGCGGCCAGAATGTACTCCACCCGAGGGTCGGCCAGCGCGGCGGCTGCTCGCAGCACGTCCCGGGCCGCCGGGTTGACCTTCGCCAGGTGAGCTGCAACCAGCTGGCCGAGGGTATCTGGGAGCGTGAAACCCGGGTCGAGGTGACCATCGAAGTCGAAGGAATGGGCCAATTCGAGCGCGAACCAGGGGTTGCCGCCCGAGACTCGCTGGATCCGTTCGAACCCGGTTCGGGGGATGGTCCGCTGCAGCCGGGATTCCAGCAGGCGGTGAAGCTGCCGGGATTCCAGCGGCCCCACGGTGGTGCGAGTCACGTGATCATGGTCGAGGATGCCGTACACCTCCGGATTGCCCGGTCGCACGGTGGCCAGCATCCCCACCGGTGCGCTCACCCGCCGCATCGCAAACCCCACGGCCGCCCGGCTGGCGGAGTCCAACCACTGCCAGTCGTCGACCGCGAGCAGTGTCGGACGCCGACCACTTGGCATCTCCAACAGCGTCAGCAGGGCCGCGCCCAAGGCCCGGGGGTCGATGGTGGAGGTGGGACCATCGGCGCGCAGCAGCACCTGCTCGAAAGCTGTCCGCTGAGGCGCGGGAAGGGAATCCAGGCGACCCGGGTCGATTTCGGACACGAGATCCGCCAGCCCGGAGTAGATCAAGGACGCCTCCGCCTCCGTGGGGGCGCAGCGCAGCACCGCGAAGCCCATCGTCACTGCAGCCTCCAGCGCCGCCCGCCAGACGGTGGTCTTGCCGATCCCCGGGTCGCCCTCGAGCACCAGCAGCCCCGGCAGCTCTTCTTCGACTGCGAGGAATCGCCGTATGGCCGCGAGCAGGTCGCCGCGACCTACGAGTTGCCGACCCATGGCAACAGGTTCCCACGATTCCCGGGTCAAAGATAGGGAAACACCCGATTCCTCGCACCGTGGGCCCCGTCTACGGTTGAAGCGGATGCTGTCCACGAGCAGAGGAGTCCGTCATGCGTCGCGCCTACCGAATCATCGCCTTCATCATTGCCGCAGAAGTCGTGATCCAGGCGGCCGCGATCGCCTGGATGATCTCCGGGCTCGGCCGCTGGGTGCAGGAGGGCGGAGTGCTGGACAAAGCCACGATGGAGGAGGAAGGCGGGCCCTTGCCCTTCCCCGAACTCGTCGGCATCATCGTGCATGGCATGAACGGCCAGTTCCTCATCCCACTGTTCGCCCTCGCCCTGCTCGTGATCGCGTTCTTCGCACGAGTCCCGAAGGGCGTGACCATCGCGGCCATCCTGTTCGGCCTGGTCGTCGTCCAGGTCCTTCTGGGATTGGCTGCTCACGGGGTCGGCATGCCGGCCTTGGGCTTGATTCACGGTGCCAACGCGTTGCTGATCTTCTCCACGGCGCTGCTGGCGGCGCACCGTGCGCGGGCGGTCAGACCGGTGGCCGAACACTCGGCCGTCACCGATGCCCACGGTTAAGAGGCTGCGCCTCGTCGCCGTGGCGATCGGCCTGATACTGCTCCTCGGCACGGTCGGCTGGATGTGGCAGGACAGCCTGGTCCACGGCGAGCACAGCGTCACCGACATGGGACGGCCCGATCTCGGCGGCGGCCGGCCGACCACCGATCACGACAATGAGCATGATCACGAGCATGGCCTCAGCATCGCGGAGCTGCAGGATTCCGAGACCGGCGCCGCGGACGTCGAAGTCCTTCTGGTGGCCCGATCCGAGAGGATCCGGCTGGACTCGGGCCGCGACATGCAGGCGCTGACCCTCAATGGCGAAACACCTGGGCCTGTGATCCGCGCCGAGGTCGGACAGATGATCGAGGTGGAACTGCGCAACGCCTCGGTGACGGACGGCACGACCATCCACTGGCACGGTGTGGAGGTTCCGAACGCCATGGACGGCGTCGCCGGGGTGACCCAGGATGCCGTCGCTGTCGGCGAGTCGTTCATCTACCGTTTTCGGCCGCAGCGTGCGGGAACCTATTGGTATCACTCACACCAGCACTCCCACGAGCAGGTGCCGCTCGGGCTGGTCGGAGCACTGGTCGTCGAGCCACCCGGCGGATTGGATCCCGCGGTCAAGGATGTCGTCGCCCTCGTGCACAGCTACGGCGGAACCCGTACCATCAACGGCCGCACCGGCGAAGTGCCGATCGACGCCGCACCCGGTGACCGAGTGCGTGTGCGGGTGATCAACACGGCGAACGGGCCCATGTCCGCATGGGTGAGCGGCGTGCCCTTCCGGCTGCTGGCGATCGACGCGAGCGAGCTGAACGCACCATCGCTGGTCTCCGACCGCCAGGTGCAGGTCGCCGCGGGCGGGCGGGCAGACGTGGACCTCGTCGTGCCCGATTCCGGTGCCCGGATCGACCTTGGCGGCCCGTCCCTGGTGCTCGGCTCGGCGCCGCCCGCCGAGCCCCGGCCCGAGCTGTACCTCGACCCGCTGTCCTACGGGGAACCCGCACCCATCGACTTCGACACGGCACGTCCGGATCGGCGGTTCGAGTACACGATCGGACGTCGGCCTGGCTTCGTGCGCGGCATGCCGGGCATGTGGTGGACGATCAACGGCCGGCACTACCCGAAGACACCGATGTTCATGGTGAGCGAAGGAGAAGTCGTCCACGTCGCCTTCGCCAGTCGCAACGACGTGCATCCGATGCACCTGCATGGTCACCGGATGCTGGTCCTGGCGCGCAACGGTGTTCGTGCCACCGGCAGTCCGTGGTGGGTGGACTCTCTCAACCTCGCTCCGGGAGAAGACTACGAAGTCGCATTCAGGGCCGACAACCCGGGAGCCTGGATGTTCCATTGCCATCATCTCGGACATGCGGCAGACGGGCTGGTGGCACACCTGATGTACGAAGGACTGACGGTGCCCTACCTGATCGGCGACGGCAACGAGCCGGAGTAGCCGTGGCTCACCCCGGGAACATACGGAGTTCCCCGAATCCCCGCAGAGATCTGACTGCGATGGCACACGCTCCGTGAGTTCCTGCCCGGGCGACGGCACCGGGGAGCGGCGTGAGTCAGCACCACCTCGGGTGACCACGAATATGTGAAGACCGGGAGCATCTCTGCTGCCCGTCGCGCACATCCGAGAAGATCGCGAGGACCGTGATGTCGAACACGCAGAATCCGCACGACCCCCGCGGTACGGGCGGCGCCGCGGCCCGGGAGATGGCGCTGATCCACCGGATCCTCCGACGCGAATTCAGTTCGCTGCGGCAGATGATCGTCGAAGTGCCCGCAGCCGATGCCGGGCGGATGGACGCGATCGCCGGACATCTGAAGTTCATGCTCGACGGGCTGCAGATGCGCCACACCGCCGAAGATGATCTGGTGTGGCCGCTGCTTCTGGAGCGTGCAGGCAACGGCGCGCCTCACGTCCGGAGGATGGAGCAGCAGCACCGCGACATCGACACCGCGGTGGCCCGGGTGCACGATGCGGTGACCACATGGGCATCGGACCCGTACGAGGCGAGTGCCGCGGAGCTGCTCGCGCGCCTCGACGCGTTCCTCGCGGTCACCGAGAACCACCTCGACGATGAGGAACGCGATATCGTGCCGCTGATCGACCGGCATCTCAATTCGGGCGAATGGGAGAACGTCGGCCAGCAGGAGTCTGAGGGATTCACGCCCTCCCAGCGCTGGATCGTTCTCGGCCAGCTGCTCGAGGTGGCGTCACCCGAGGAGGCGGAGATGATGTTCGACAGGTTGCCCCTGCCGGTGCGCCTGCTCTGGCCCCTTGTCGGCAGACGCACATACCGCCGGTACATCGAAAGCCTCCGCGGAGGATGAGCGATGAGCGTCACAGGTGGGCTGGCCGGGAAACGGCGGAACTTGACTTCCGCGGCCGGCCCCAGGAGCCAATGGGCTCAGGACACTTCGGCCGCGCCGCTGCGGCTGGTCCCTGATCGTTGCGTCCAGCTTCTGAAAGCTGAGTTCGAACAAATCTCGTTCGTCAGCGCTCGAGCGCCCCGAGCTGGCGAGTCCTGGGCACGGACCCGGACGCCGGCACCTTCTTCTGGCCCCGTCCTGAGAAGTGGAGACAGCTTGCCACCCATGAGCTCAGGAGACCGGGCGGACCTCGTCCTCGACGAGCCATTTGTGGTTGGTCATCGTCATGCCGTTGGCTTCGTAGTCGACCATGTAGACGGTCTGGTCGGTGGAGGAGGCGATCGTGGCCTTGGCGTCCTCCATGCCCTCCATGTGCTCGGCGAGAAGTGTGACCTCGGTGCCGTCGGTCAGCCGCTGGTCGCCCGCGTCCATGATCTCTTCCTGCACGACCCACTTGTGGTCCTTGACCGGGTCCCCGCCAGTGGTGAGTGTGAAGTTCACCGCGTAGGCATAGGTGTCGTAAGCCCCGACGATCGTGGCCGTCGCGCCGTTCATGCCCTCCATGTGGTCGGCGGTGAGCTCGACCTTCGTTCCCACCGGATACTTGGGGGACGAGGCGTCCTTGATGCCCGCGGGAGCGGGGCCGCCGTCCATCGGGTGCTCCATCGCGCTATCGCTGCTGGTCGGGTGGCTCGCCCCGTGGCCCTCATGCTGACTTCCCGACGACGGCGTGGCCTGGTCCTGGTCTCCTGCCGAGCCGCACCCGGTCAGCATCAGGGCTCCGCCGAGCACTCCTGCGACGATCGTTGCTGACACGCGGTTCTTCATACCGGCTCCGTCTTCTCCTGTGAAAGTGGGTCTCGTTCGGTCTCCTGTATACCCGGCAAGGGTATAAGATCCGACGTCGCGTGTCACGGAGGAACCCTGCGGCTGCAACGCCACGAGCATCTCGCGAAGCATCAGGCAGACGTGCCGCCGGATGCAGAGACGGCGACCGGCCGTGAGGGATTCCGGACCCCGCGACCTTGATATCTGAGCGCCAAGAAGGCGCACGGTGCAAGGTCTCGCAAGCGTGATCGGCGGGCGCCGCAGTCACTTCTGCGCCCGCCGATCACGCGCCCGCTGTCGCTAGTCGCCGGTCACCGCGGGCAGCTTCCCGTCGGTGGTCTTCTGCTGCGGACGTCCCGTCGACCCCGAGCCGGCGGGAGTCGTGCCCGACTCGGCACCACTCGGCTCGGGCCTGTCGGCCGTGCGCTCGGAGCTGCCATCGCTCAGGTCCGACGCGTGGACCGGCGGAGTCGATCCGGCATCCGCGCCATCGGCCTCGCCCTCGTTCCTGCTCGTTGCCGTGTCCGTCGTCGGCTCCGCGACCACGGACAGCTCCTGCGTGCTCAGTTCGAACATCTCGCCGTCGTACTCGTCGACGGCCGTGGCCACGGTCTCGTCGAGCAGGTGGGTGGCGAGCTCCCGTTTGATGATGAGCGGGTCGCGGCGCAGGTCCTTCCACAGCGCCACGCAGAGCAGGAGCATGACGAGGACGAACGGCAGCGCCGACACGATCGTGATGTTCTTCAGACCGTTGAGGGCTGCCGCCGGATCCGAACCGCCGGCGAGGAGCATCACGGCGGCGACGGCGCCGGTGGCCGTGCCCCAGAAGATCACGGTCTTCTTCCGCGGCTCGATCGCGCCGTTCTCACTCAGTCCTCCCATCACGATCGATGCGGAGTCGGCGCCCGTGACGAAGAAGATCGCGATGAGCACGACGGTGACGAGCATGAGGATGATCGAGATGATGCTCGGCAGCGGCAGGGCGTTGAGCAGTTCGAACAGCACGAGGTCGAAATTGATGTCCGGGGCGCCGTCGACGATGTTCGCGAGCTGCTCGACCGTTCCCTCCCCGCGTTCTGCTCTCTCCTGCAGGCCGATGGCGCCGCCGCCGAAGATCGCGAACCAGATCAGGGAGATGACCGACGGCACGATGAGGACACCGGTGACGAACTGGCGGATGGTGCGCCCGCGCGAGATGCGGGCGATGAAGAGGCCGACGAAGGGCGACCAGGAGATCCACCATGCCCAGTAGAAGACCGTCCAGCTCGAGAGCCAATCGGAGACTGTCTGACCGCCGGTGGCCGCCGTCCGCGACGCCATGTCCGGCAGTTCGCCGATGAAGGAGCCGACGGCCGAGGGGATGACGTTGAGGATGAAGAGGGTCGGCCCGCCGATGAACACGATGAGGGCGATGATGACCGCGAGCACCATGTTGATGTTCGACAGCCACTGGATGCCCTTCTCGATGCCCGACACCGCCGACATGACGAAGCAGGCGGTGAGAATCGCGATGATGATGACGAGGACGGGGGAGGTGACATCGTCGAGGAAGCCCGACGACTCCATGCCGCCGCCGATCTGGATCGCACCGAGGCCGAGGGAACAGGCCGAGCCGAACAGAGTCGCGATGATCGCGAGGATGTTGATGACCTTCCCGCCGGCGCCGTGGACGGCACGCTCGCCGAAGAGCGGGGTGAACATCGAGGAGAACAGCTGGGAACGGCCGAGTCGGAACGTCCCGTAGGCCACGCCGAGACCGACGATGGCGTACATCGCCCACGGATAGAGGGTCCAGTGGAACAGCGTCGTGCCCATCGCGATGCCCATCGCCTCCGGGGTCGACCCTTCGACCGTGCCGGGAGGTGGGGACATGTAGAAGAAGAGCGGCTCACCGACGCCGTAGAACACGAGGCCGATGCCCATGCCGGTGGCGAACATCATCGCGATCCACGAGGACGTCCTGAACTCGGGCACCTCATCGTCCTTGCCCAGGGGGATCCGCCCGAACTTGCTCACCGCGACGACGATGACGAAGATCGTGAAGATCGTGGCGGCGATGACGAACAGCCAGCCGAAGTTGCCCATCACTCCGGCCAGAGCGGAGCTGGCGACCTCGCCGAGTCCGGTGGGTGAGATGAACCCCCAGGCCACGAACGCGACGGCGATGGCTGCCGCGGTTCCGAACACGACCGGGTCGAGCCCTTTGGGTCTGAACGGTCGCAGCTTCGTGGTGGGGTTCTTCAGGAACTCGATGAGCTCCCGAGTCTTGTCGTGTTCTTTGCTCATGGGTTACCTGCCGAGCCGGTGACGCCAAGGACATTCCCGGGCTCGACGTTCCTTCCTGTGACTGGGCTCCCTTGGCCAGAATTCAAAGGTAACCTGGAGCACAGATTCTGTGTCGGATTTGAGACGAATTCCCACATTCCGGAATGTCGGATGCAGGTGAAGTGCGCCGAGGGCAGGTGCAGCAGGCGAGGGCACCGCGCCGCCGGGCACGACGAAGGCCCCGTCGCGGGCGACGGGGCCTTCTGCTGCTCCCCCGGCTGGGCTCGAACCAGCGACCCTTCGATTAACAGTCGAATGCTCTGCCAACTGAGCTACGGAGGACCGGCGCTGCTGCCAGCGCACGAGAACTCATCCTATCAAATGTTCATGGTCGCGTCGTGCAGCGCCGAGGCGGTCGAGACGTGAGTGCGCCCGCTCCGGTCCTCACCGGGTCCGCCTTCGCAGGGACAGAGAGCCCAGGGTCAGGAGGACCACGACGAATCCGCCCAGCACCGCGTTGTCGAGCGCGACGGCACCCAGATCGGGGTCGGCTGCGGTCACCTCGGTGAGGGCGTCGAAGGCGTAGGTCATCGGCAGCAGGTGCGCGACGATCTCGAGCACCCGCGGCAGCTGGTCCGTGGGCAGGAAGAGCCCGGCGAGCAGGATCTGGGGGAAGACGAGGGCGGGCATGAACTGGACGGCTTGGAACTCGGTGGCGGCGAAGGCGCTCGCGAAGAGTCCGAATGCCGTGCCGAGGATGCCGTTGAGCATCGTGGTGGCGACGAAGACGACGAGATGGTCCCCGGGGTCGAATCCGCAGACGAAGACCGCCCAGGACACGCAGATGATCGACTGGGCCAGGGCGAGGAGGCCGAAGGCGATCGCGTAGCCGAGGATGAAATCGGCCTTCGACAGCGGCATCGTCAGCAGGCGTTCGAGGGTGCCCGACCTCCGCTCGCGCAGGGTCGCGATCGAGGTGACGAGGAACATCGTGACGAACGGGAACATGGCGATCAGCTGTCCCGCGATGCGGTCGAAGACCGGCGTCTCGGTGAAGATCCAGGCGACGAGCCCGATGAGCAGGGCGGGAACGACGAGAAGCAGGCCCAGCGTCCGCTTGTCGTGGACGACCTGCGTGAGCACGCGCCGGGTGGTGGCGAGGGTGCGGTTCATGGCCGTCCTCCCCGGGCGCAGCTGATGAACGCCGATTCGATCGAGTCCGTCCCCGTGCGCTCGATCAGGCCGGTGGGAGTGCCCTGGGCGAGGAGGCGACCCGCCGAGAGCAGCAGCAGGTCGTCGCAGCGGGTGGCCTCATCCATGACATGGCTGGACACGAGGAGGGTGGTGCCCTCGGCGGCGAGCCGATGGAAGAGGTCCCACAGGGAGGCGCGCAGGATGGGATCGAGGCCGACCGTCGGCTCGTCGAGCACGAGCACCTCGGGTCCGCCGAGAAGCGCTGCGGCCAGGGACACGCGTGAGCGCTGTCCGCCCGAGAGCGCTCCCACTCGGCGGTCGGCGCAGTCGGCGAGGTCGGTCGCGGTCAGGACGGAGTCGACGTCGCCTCCGGTGCCGAGGATCGCCGCGAAGTAGCTGACGTTCTCCCGCACGCTGAGGTCGTCGTAGACGCTGGCCGATTGGGTCACGTAGGCCAGCCGGGTGCGCAGCCTCCTGTCTCCGGCGGGGTGTCCGAGCACGGTGACGCGGCCGCTCGTGATCCTCTGCGTGCCGACGATGGCGCGCATCAGGGTGGTCTTGCCCGACCCGGACGGTCCGAGCAGCCCCGTGATGGCTCCCCGCTCGACGCTCAGGCTGAGTTCGTCGAGGACCGTGGTGCGTCCCCGTTCGACGACGAGGTCATCGACCCGGACAGCCAGCTGCGGAGAGTTATTCATCATGTGATGAATACTGCTCCTCGGCGGCGGCGATGTCAATGGCCCTGACCGCTCTCATTGCCGAGAGTTCGGCCCGACTTGTCAACCGGACCGAGCTCATGGCCTGGGGTCGGCTCGAGGTCAGCGCCCGGACTCGGGTCGGCCCTGGGGGCCCAGCACGGCGGCGATCGCCGAGTCGAGCATCGGTCCGTACACCTCCGCGACCTCCTCGGGGCCGAGCGCGACGATCGCAGGGATGCGGGCCAGGTACCGGTCGACGAGGAGGCCGAACACGAGAGCATGGATCCGGACGAACAGCCCGGCCCGCTGCCGGTCATCGAGACGGGGGCCGAAGCCGGCGAGGATGGTCGCGAACACCCGGTCGCGGATGAACTCCTCCATCATCGACGAGACCCCCGAATCCTCGATGATCGACCGGACGATCGCGGCCAGCCGGGGGGAGACCTCCGGCGAATCCCAGAGGGGAACGACGATCGTGAGCAGCTCCGTGCCGAAGGACTCGACCTGCGCGGGGTCGGGGAGCGAGGCGCGCAGGATCTCCAAGGGGTTGATCGGCATCGCCAGGGAGGCGAGGAACAGGTCCTCCTTGCTCGCGAAGTAGTGGTGGACCAGGGCGGGGTCGACGCCTGCCGTGCGGGCGATCTGCCGCAGCGAGGTGCCCGCGAACCCGCCGGAGGCGAATTCCGATGCCGCGGCGGCCACGATGGCCTCGCGGCGGTCGGTGGGGGAATCCGAGCGGGGTCGGCCGGGCCGTCGCCGAGGTGCTTGACTCATCCCTCTATCGTGCCGCATCCGCGCGGGTGCCGATATGCTGGGACGTACGATGCATCTGAAAAGCCTGACCCTGCGAGGATTCAAATCCTTCGCCTCGGCCACCACCCTCAAGTTCGAGCCGGGCATCACCTGCGTCGTCGGCCCCAACGGCTCCGGCAAGTCCAATGTCGTCGACGCCCTGTCCTGGGTGATGGGGGAGCAGGGGGCGAAGAACCTGCGCGGCGGGAAGATGGACGACGTCATCTTCGCCGGCACCTCCAAGCGCCAGGCCCTCGGCCGCGCCGAGGTGACCCTGACGATCGACAACACCGACGGTGCCATTCCCGTCGATTACACCGAGGTGACGATCTCACGCACGCTCTTCCGCAGCGGCGGCAGCGAATACGCCGTCAACGGCGCACCGGCCCGGCTCCTCGACATCCAGGAGCTGCTCAACGACTCGGGGCTGGGCAAGGAGATGCACGTCATCGTCGGGCAGGGACGGTTGGACGCGATCCTCCACGCCGACCCGCTGGAGCGCCGCAGCTTCATCGAGGAGGCCGCGGGTGTGCTCAAGCACCGGCGGCGCAAGGACAAGGCCGTGCGCAAGCTCACCGGACTGCAGACGAACCTCGACCGCCTCGGCGACCTGCGCACCGAGCTCAACCGGCAGCTGGGGCCTCTGGGCCGGCAGGCGCAGGCGGCGGCGAAGGCCGCGACCGTCCAGGCCAAGCTCCGCGACGCCACCGCCCGACTGCTCGCCGACGACGCCGTGCGACTGCAGGCCTCGCTGTTCGCGGCCTCCGACGGAGACGACGACCAGCGGGAGCGGATCGCTGAACTCGAGCAGAGACGAGGACGGACGGAGGCCCGCCGGAGCGAGATCGAGGCGCGGCTGAGTGCGGTGGAGACGGAGCTCGAGGCTCTGCGGAGCGCGGAATCGAGGACCCAGACCCAGCTGGTCCGGGCGCATGGGATCGCCCAGCGCGCCGAGGACAAGCACGCCCACCTGCTCTCGGAGGTCAGCAGCCTGGCCAACCGCCCCTCCAAGTCACCCGACGAGCTGCGGGCCCAGGCCGAGAACCTCAGGGCCGAGCTCGAGTCCGCCGAGCAGGAGGTCGAGGCCTCGGCGGCCGCCCTCGATGCCGCCGTCGGCCGGAAGGAGGACCTCACCGCCGAACTGCGCGCCGCCGAGGCCGAGGTCAAGGCGGCGCAGATCGCCGTCACCGAGGCGGTGAAGAACCGCTCCTCCCTGGAGTCGAAGCGCGCGCACGCCAAGGACCGGATCGCCGATCTCACCGCCCGCATCGAGGCCAACCGGGCCGAGATCGACGCCGTGGTCGAGCGGATCGCCGAACGGGAGGCGCAGCTGCGCCGGGCCGAGGCCGCCGTCGAGGACGTCGAGCAGGGGGAGAGCGAACTCGACGAGGAGTACGAACAGGCCAAGGCGGCTCAGGCCGAGGTCGAGGACGCCCTCGAGCAGGTGAGGACGGCGCGGGCGGACGCGGCCTCCCGGCTCGCCTCGGCGCAGGCCAGGGCCGAGGCCCTGGCGCTGGGCACCGCGCTGGAGGCCGACCTCGAGGACATCCTCAATGCGAACCTGCCCGGAGTCGACACGGCCGTCACCGAGCGGCTCAGCGTCTCTCAGGGATTCGAGATGGCGGTCGCCGCGGCCCTGTCGAACACGGTCAGCGGCGTCCTCGTCGAGTCGGGGCACGTCGCCCTCGAGGTGCTCGAGCACCTCGGCGAGGACACGAACGTGACCCTGACGATCCCCGCGGGCATCGACGGCACGGGCACTGTCGCCGACGCCGGCCCGCACGCGGCCGGCAACGGCGCAGGCCCCGA
Source organism: Brevibacterium sp. (assembly GCA_031179165.1). Lineage (GTDB taxonomy): Bacteria > Actinomycetota > Actinomycetes > Actinomycetales > Brevibacteriaceae > Brevibacterium. Next base: position 5,408 of record JAPSIC010000027.1, on the reverse strand, counting down.
GGGCCACCCGGTCACGGCACCCGGCTTCCCGCACGCCGAAACGGTGCGGTGGCTGGCCGAACTCGTCGACAGCGACATCCCCGAACTCGACCGGCTGCTCAAGACCGCGCTGCGCTCGGTCGTCTGCACCGATGACGCCCGGCAGGCGCTGGCCCTCATCGACGACCATCCCGATCTCACCGCCGTCACGGTCACCGGAGAGATCGTCACCCCGACCCGGGTCAGCCGGGCGCGGACCTCGACGGGAACCCGCCTGGCCTCGAAGACCGCCCTCGAGGACACCCGCACCGCCATCGCCGAACTCGAGACCACGCTCTCCGGCTGCGACGCCGAACTCGATCGTCTCGGCCCCGCCCTGAAGCGGGCGCAGGAGCGCACGACCAGCGCGCTCGAGGCGCTGCACTCCTCGGACGCCGCGATCATGGCCGCCGCCGAGGAGGTCTCGCGCATCGCCGGCGACATCGACACCGCCAGGACCCGTCTCGGCCGGGCCCGCGAGAACGACGCGGAACTGGCCACCCGGCTCGCGGCCGCCGAACGTGAAGCGGAGGCGGCGGAGGCCGCGCTCGCCGGCGCCGGCGAGGTCGAGGAGGTCGTCGACACCAGTCGCCGCGACGCGCTGAGCGCGCAGGTCTCCCACTCCTCCGAAGATGTCATCGAAACCCGGATCGCGCACAAGGCCGCGACCGACCGCGCCCGCTTCCTGTCCGACCGGGTGGCATCCCTGCTGCGATCCGCCGCAGCCGAAGAGGCGGCACGGGAGCAGACGCAGAGGACGATCGCGCGCAAGAAGCGCGCGGCCGCCTCGGCGCAGGTCATCTCCGAGACAGCGGCCGCCGCGGCCGCCGCCGCCGAGACCACCGTGGGCGAACTCGGCGGTGAGATCCGGATCCTCGTCGACGAACGCGGCGGGCTGAAGGAGGAGCGGGGCCGCCTCGGCGAGGAGCTGCAGTCCACCGTCGCCGAGCTGCAGCGGCTCAAGGACGCCGCTCAGGAGGCCGAGCTCGCCCGTGAGCGCCACCGCCTGCGGCTCGAGGAGATCGAGCACCGGGCCGCGGAGGAGACCGGGCTCGGACTCGAACGGCTCATCGAGCTCTACGGCCCAGACACCCCTGTCCCCGGATTCGACGAGGGGGAGGAGGAGCGGCCCTTCGTCCGCGCCGAGGTCGAGAAGCGGCAGAAGCAGTCGGCCGCGGCGCTCAAGCGCATCGGCACCGTCAATCCGCTGGCGCTCGAGGAGTACGAGGCGCTCAAGGAGCGCCACCACTTCCTGGAGAAGCAGATCGCCGACATCGAGGCCTCCCGCCGGGACCTGATGAAGCTCGTCGAGGAGGTCGACCGACACGTCGAGAGGGTCTTCGCCGAGGCCTACGCGGACACCGCCCGGGAGTTCGAGGACATCTTCTCCCGCCTGTTCCCCGGCGGCGAGGGATCGCTGAGCCTGACCGATCCCGACGACATGCTCACCACCGGAGTCGACGTCCATGCCCGTCCGGCGGGGAAGAAGGTCAAGCGCCTGTCCCTGCTCTCCGGCGGGGAGCGCTCGCTCGTGGCCGTCGCGATGCTGGTCGCGATCTTCAAGGCCCGCCCCAGCCCCTTCTACGTCATGGACGAGGTCGAAGCCGCCCTTGACGACCTCAATCTCTCGCGCCTGCTGACCGTGTTCACGGAGCTGCAGGCCTCGTCCCAGCTGATCGTCATCACCCACCAGAAGCGGACGATGGAGATCGCCGACGCCCTCTACGGGGTGACGATGCACGGCGACGGCGTGTCCAAGGTCATCTCCCAGCGGATCCCACGAGCCGATCACGACTGAGTCACGACCGGGTACTGCGGAAGTCATGACGGAAGCACTACGAAGGTGATGGAGCGTCCAGAGGAGTCTCAGGGAATTCTCCCGTGGCCACGCGACCCTGCGGACGCCCGGCCTCGCGGTGGACTATAGACTTAAGCTTGGGAAATGTTGTCTGCAGAAGTGTTGTCGGTATGAGGAGCGAGACGTCCATGTCCTTAGCGGCTGCACCGCGAGGTGATTCGAGGGCATGAATGCTGTACTTGTCGTCATCATCGGACTCGCCGTCTCCTTCGCCCTCGCCCTCGTCGTCGTCCTGCTCGTCGCCCTGCCCGGTCTGCGGGCCGAAGGCCGACTCCGCTACTCCTCCGAGGTCCAGCGGTTCCGGCTGCCCCGGCAGTGGACCGGCTACGACGAAGAGGTCCACGAATTCTTCGGCCACGACGACGGCACCTGGCACCTGGCCACCCGCGAGCAGGCGGCCGTCACCGCGATCCGCGACCACTCCTACGTGCTGCGGCCGCAGCCGCGCAGGCACGCCGCGCCCTCACTGCTGACCTTCCGTCCCCGCACCCGACACTGGAAGATCCCCGAGTCGGGGACCGGGTGGCGGACGACTGCCGGACTGCTGTTCGGCTCGAGCAGGTCCTGAGGACACCCGCACTCCATACTCCAAGGCAATCGAAGGGGGACCTACGTCCATGGATCAGCCGATCGTACTGCTCATCGTCGTTGGCATCGTGTTCATCCTGGTGGTGGGGCTCGGCATCGGACTGCGCGTCAACGCCAAGCAGAAGGACCTGCGGCGGACCCGGAGCATCGATGCCGATGTCACCGGCGAGACCGCGACGATCGAGGAGACTCCCGAGGCGGTCGTCGAGGAGAAGGCCGCCGTCAAGGGCACCGAGGTGCCGACCGAACCCTCCGGCCGGCTGGTCCGACTCCGGGAGCGACTGGCGAAGTCGAACTCGGGCCTGGGCCGGGGGCTGCTCAACCTGCTCTCGCGCGACAACCTCGACGAAGCGGCATGGGAGGAGATCGAGGACACCCTGATCCTCGCCGATGTCGGAGTCGAACCCACCACCGAACTCGTCGACACCCTGCGTGAACGGGTCAAGGTGCTCGGCACCCGCGACCCCGAGGTGGTCCGCAAGCTGCTGCGCGAGGAGCTCATCAACCTCGTCGACCCGAGCATGGACCGCGAACTCGCGACCTCGCGGACCGCGGACGAACCGGCCGTGATGCTCGTCGTCGGCGTCAACGGGGCCGGCAAGACCACCACCGTGGGCAAGATCGCCCGGGTGCTCGTCGCCGAGGGCAAGACCGTCCTCCTCGGCGCCGCCGACACCTTCCGCGCCGCCGCGGCCGAACAGCTGTCGACCTGGGGCGCCCGGGTCGGCGTCGAGACCGTGCGCAGCCACGAGGGCGCCGACCCCGCCTCGGTCGCCTACTCCGCGGTCGAACAGGGCAAGGTCGAGGGCGCCGATGTCGTCCTCATCGACACGGCCGGGCGCCTGCAGAACAAGGTCGGCCTGATGGACGAGCTCGGCAAGGTCAAGCGGGTGGCGACCCGGCCGCTCGACGACGGCCATGACATCGACGAGGTGCTCCTCGTCCTTGACGCCACCACCGGTCAGAACGGGATGCAGCAGGCGAAGGTGTTCGCCGAGGCCGTCAACATCACCGGAATCGTCCTCACCAAGCTCGACGGCACGGCCAAAGGCGGGATCGTCGTGGCCGTCCAGCGCGAACTCGGCGTGCCCGTCAAGCTCATCGGCCTGGGCGAAGGCGCCGACGACCTCGCGCCGTTCACCGCGGAGGGATTCGTCGACGCACTCCTCGAGTGAGGGCACAGACGTCTGCGGGCCGTGGCCCCTGCGGGCACTGACTCCTTGCGGGGCGGACTCGACCGAACGGTCGGGCCCGCCCCGCTTCACATCCCGGAAACATTCCCGACCCACCGCTGTGACATCCGTCATGGACACTGTCAGTGGTCGGTTCCGACGGGGAACCGCACGGATGTGAAAGAGATGACATGCAACTCGACGCAGCGAATGTGTGGATGATGGTCGCGGCAGGTCTGGTCCTGCTCATGACCCCCGGGGTCGCGTTCTTCTATGGCGGGATGACGCGGATCACCTCGAGCATCAACATGATGATGATGGTCTTCTCCGCCATGGCGGTGGCCGGGCTGGTCTGGGTTCTCTACGGCTACGGGCTCAGCTCCGGTGATTCGATCGCGGGGGTGTTCGGCAACCCGGCCGGACAGGTCGGCCTCGCCGAGGCGGTGGCCGGCGAACCCGAGACACTGATCTCCGTCGGCTATTCGGCGACCTTCGCGATGATCGCCATCGCCCTCATCGCCGGAGCGGTGGCCGACCGCGCCAAGTTCTCCACCTGGCTCGTCTTCTCCGCCCTGTGGGTCACCCTGGTCTACTGCCCGCTCGCCTTCATGGTCTGGGGCGGGGGACTGCTCAGCGAGGACGGGGCGATCTGGGAGTTCTTCGGACCGGCGATCGACTTCGCCGGCGGCACGGTGGTCCACATCAACGCCGGTGTCTCCGCCCTCGTCCTGGTCATCGTGATGGGCCGTCGCGCCCGGTTCTCCACCCCGCACCGTCCCCACAACATCCCGATCACCGTGGTCGGCGCGGCCCTGCTGTGGTTCGGCTGGTTCGGATTCAACGGGGGAGCCGCCTCCACCGTCGAACAGGCCGGCCTGATCTGGATCAACACCCTGGTCGCTCCCGCGGCGGGAATGATCACCTGGATCGTGGTGGAGCGGATCCGCTCGCACCGCCCGAGCAGCATCGGCTGCGTCTCCGGCGCCATCGCCGGCCTCGTCGCGATCACCCCGGCCTGCGCCGACGTCGAACCCTACGCCGCCATCATCATCGGCGTCGCCGCCGGTGCGGGCGCCGCCCTGGCGGTGGAGGTGAAGAACCGGCTCCGCTACGACGACGCCCTCGACGTCGTCGGGGTCCACCTCGTCGCCGGGATCATCGGGACGGTCCTCATCGGGTTCTTCGCCGTCCCCACGGACGCCTCGGCCGGTGGGCTGCTCTACGGCGGGGGACTGAGCCTGGTGGTCGCCCAGATCGTCGCGACCGTGGTCGCCATCGTGTTCTCCGGGTCGGTCACCTGGGTCATCGCCATCGCCCTGCGGCAGACGATGGGCCTGCGGATCGACCACCGCCAGGAGATGCGCGGCATCGACGCCTTCGAACACGCCGAGCAGGCGTACTCGTTCCGCTGATCCACCAGCCGGGATCCTGCGGGACCCGCGCGTGCTCCCTCGCCGACAGCCTCGGCGGGGGAGCACCGCCGCGCCAGCCGTGGCGTCACCTCGCCGGCGGTGCAGTCACCTCGGCGGCGGTGCGCTCACCTCGCGGGTCGTGCAGTCACCTCGCCGGCCCTCGGGCGACACCCCGGGTGCGGTCCGGTGTTTCTGTGCACATTCACGGGCCAGGCGTTTCGGTCGCGGGACCCGGACTTGCTAGGCTAGAGAGTCGACCAATTCATCGTGAAGAAGGCTTGCAGGTGTTCAATACTCTTTCCGACAGGCTCACCGCGACATTCAAGAATCTGCGGGGCAAAGGACGGCTGTCCGAAGCCG
>JAPSIC010000026.1 GCA_031179165.1 Brevibacterium sp. | reverse complement strand
CCCAGCCGAGGCCGGTCGACTCCTCGGTGCTCAGGCGCAGCCAGGCGAGGCCGATGATGTCGCGCTCCCGGCCGCTGGCGGTGGCGTCGTCCGGGGTCGGTCCCGTCTTCGACGCGGACATGGCGCTGGCGAAGCTCGTGTCCTCGGGCACTCCGTCCCAGGCGGCGACGGCGATGTCACCGGTCCTGCCCCAGTTCTCGATGTAGAACTTCGCATCGTCGCGTTCGAGGAGCTCGTCCAGCTCCACCCGCGCGGCGTCCATCGACCAGTTGAAGCGCAGGTCGAGGAACGCTGGGATCGCCTTCTTGGCCGAGTCCGCCGACAGCGGCAGGAGCCACGAGTTCGCGCCTTCATCGCCCGCGGTGACTCCGGTGTCAGCGGCCCCGGCCCCCACCTCGGCGGGGGCGATCGTCTTGTCTTCGTTCATGAGATTCCCTTCTCGACTGCACGTTGGATCCAGTTGCGGTTGCGCACCCTCCACCCCAGTGTCAGAGCTCGGAGTCCGATGAACCCGATGCAGAAGGCGGCCCACAGCCCCAGTGCTCCGGGCCAATGCGTGGTGACCGGGATGAGCAGCAGCGCGTAACCGGCAACGGCTACCAATTGTGCCAGAGCCAGGTACCTGGCGTCCTCGGCGCCCATCAGCACGCCGTCGAGCACGAACACGTAGCCCGCGATCGGCATGCTCAGCGCGAGCACCGGCAGCAGGGTCTGCAGCGTCGCGACGACGTCCGGGTCCGAGGAGAAGGCGCGGGGAATGAGGCCGGCACCGGCCAGCAGAACGGCGCCGACGATGACGCCGAACACGAGCGCCCACAGGCACAGGCGGCGGTTGATCGCGGCCACCGCCTCGGCGGCCTTCGCCCCCAGCTGCAGCCCGATCATCGCCTGCCCCGCGATCGCAAGCGAATCGAGGGCGAGCGCGAGGGCGAAGAAGATGCTCTGGGCGACCTGGATGGCGGCAAGCTCAGTTGTCCCCTGGGCGGTTGCCAGGAAGACGAGGAGGATGAGTGAGGCCCGCAGCGATACGTTGCGCAGGAGGAGCCAGCCGGAGGTCTTCGCCGAGGTGAACACCCCGGCCCAGTGCGGCCTCAGGCTCGCGTCGAACCTCGCCGCCGCCCTGATCGCGATGGCCACGTAGATGGAGCACATCCCGGCCTGGGCGATGACCGTGCCGAGCGCGGAGCCGGCGACGCCCATGTCGAGACCGTAGATGAAGAACGCGTTGAGGCCGATGTTCGCGACACAGCCCGATGCGGCCACGAGCAACGGGGTGCGGGTGTCCTGGAGTCCGCGCAGAAGTCCGGTGGCGGCGATGACGACGAGCATGAAGGGCAGGCCCCACCAGGAGATCGCGAGGTAGGAGTGCGCTCCGCCCGTGATGCCCGGCGCCGGATCGAACGCCGCGATCGCATAGCCGAGCAGCGGCAGGCCGAGGGCGAGCAGGACGACAGAGGTGCACAGAGCCAGCCAGATGCCGTCGAACCCCGCGGTGATCGCTCCCGACCGGTCACCGGCGCCCATCCGCTTGGCCACCCGCGGGGTCGTGGCATAGGCGAGGAAGACCATCAGACCGAGGACGGTCTGCAGGATCGTCGAGGCGATCGCGAGGGATCCGAGTGCATCGGCGCCGAGGTGGCCGACCATGGCCGTGTCCGAGAGCAGGAAAACGGGTTCGGCGATCAGAGCTCCGAGGGCGGGAAGAGCCAAACGGAGAATGTCCTTGTCGATCGCTGCCACGCAGTTGAGTCTAACCAACCCGTCGATGGCGTTGACGGCGCGGTCAATGTCAAAGTCTCGTGTCAGTGGCGAATGCGATCCTGGACATACAAACAAACACAGGAGGCCAAGGAGCAGCTGGAGCGCCGACTGATCGGAGCCGAGTTGAGCTTCCACATAGAGAAAACGAGCAACTTCTGCTTCAGTTCTATTAGTAATAGAATCGTTATCCGCAATAGAAGCATTCAGCAGTAGAATTGCAGTAAGGACCACAGAGCAGTGGGAAGGAGACAGACTTCATGAAGAACTCCTCGAGTCGCGAGGCCCAGGCCGTCTCTCCCGCTGCCGCCCAGACCGCCTCTTCTGCTCCCGCCCATGCTGACTCCTACGCTGCAGCCCATGCTGACTCCTACGGCTCCGGCCGCGGACTCGCCGTCGACGAGGACTCCCCCTTCCACGAACTGCTCGCCCTGTACTCCCTCAGCGATCAGGCGCAGCTCGCCGCGTTCGCAGGCACGAGCGCCTTGTTCCTCCAGGAGGTCGTCCGCTACCTCGGGCTGGTTCATCCCAGGGACGAAGAGCCGTATGAGTTCGCGTCGCTGGCAGAGACCGTCAAGCGCCATCGGGAAGCGCAGAACGGGACCACAGGATCTGCCTCCTCCGCCCCTCGGGCTGCTTCCAGCGCCCCGGCTGCTGCATCGACCGTCCCCTCTGCCGGGACTCGCGGGCACTCTGCTGGTTCAAGCAACCACCCTGCGAAGCCGGCGTCGATGAAGTCTCGGCGCAGGGCGGGCGGGAAGAAGAAGCTCAGCCGCAGAGAACGCCGGATTCTGCGCCGGGAGCACAAGCTGGCAAGCCAGTGTCCTCCCCAGCCGCTCCCCCTCTTCCCCGATTTCCGCCCGACCAGCTCCTTCGACGGCTGGGTCCATCAGAACGCCGGAGCCGATGACCTCTGCGAGTTCGCGACCCTGCTCGGCGCGAGCATCGGAAGCACGTACCGACACATCGCCTCGGCCCTGACGCTCGTCCACGGACTGCCGAGATTCCACCAGCGGTGCCTCGATGGCGACTTCACCATCGAACATGTCGCCGTCGCCACTCGGCGCTGCCGCGATGTCGCTTTCGAGTATCTGCCCGTCATCGACGACTATCTGGCCGAGCGCCGCGCCGACATCACCAGTGAGACGTTCGCTCGCTCGCTTGCACTCAAGATCGCCGCCGTGCAGCCTGCCATTGAGACCTTGGAGAAGGTCTCCGCCCGTCGGCGCGTCGACATCCAGACCGGCGATGACGGCACCGCTTATCTCACGCTGACCGGTCCCGCACCCGAGCTCCACGCCTATTATCGACGCATCGAAGCATTCGCTCGCGCCGTCTATGCCGGGAACACAGGGTCTTTCGGCGATCAGCTCAAGCCCGGCGACGAATTCGACGACACCCGCGGAATCGACGCACTGATGTTCGATCTCGCTACCCGCACACGTCCCCAGCTGAAGCTGCGGATCACGAGCCACGACACGTCCTCTGGCGAGACCACCAGCACAGACTTCCCCATTGACGACCTCGTCGCCCGTCCCGACGGTGCGCCGTGCCCGAGTCTGGAAAGCCTCGCCGATTACATCCGCCGCACCTTCGGCGCCGACGATTCGGAATCTGATGGATCGGAATCTGATGGATCGGATGAGGGAATCGGCACCTGCACCGGCGGTCAGTCGGATGCCGGCACCGGCTGCGAGTCGACCCCCGGCACCGGCGAAGAGGCGGATGCCGGCAGGGAACGGGCCGCAGAATGGGGCGTTCCCTCCGGCCCGGAACCCTGCTTCCAGGAGATGGGGCCTCGTACTCGCATTCCGGGCACTCGGGGATGCGGCAGTTACCAGGTCCTCCTCGAACTGCCGACCCACGAGTACTGGCTCTCGCATCAGGCCACGACGATCATCACCGTTCCCTTTCTCACCCTGATGCGCGATACGTTCGGGCCTGCCGAGCGGGAGAAAATGGCTGTCTGCGATCTGGCGGGAATGCTGCCCGACGGATCCCCGTTGCCGGCGGACATGGCACGCAAGATCGCCGCGCACTCGAAGACCTGGACGAGGATCCTCACCGATCCGGCCACCGGCACGCCGCTCGACGCGAAGGCGACCAGCTATGCGATTCCTGCCGACGTCCGCCGGACCCTGGTCGCTCAGTGGATGACCTGCACAGCCCCTGGGTGCACCCGCAAGGCTGTGACCTCAGAGATCGACCACATCGTCCCGTACGATCACGACGACCCGGAGCAGGGCGGGCTCACCCGGTTCGGCAACCTTCATTGCTTCTGCAAACGCCATCACCAGGCGAAGACGGACAGGAAGTTCTCTGTCCAGATGACCTCCCCGGGCTGTCTCGAGTACGTATTCAGCCACGGCATCACCACCGAGGTGGTTCCTCCGGACAACCCCATCAACGCTGAGCAGGCGCGAATACTGCAGAAACTGTTCGCCAGCAGCCGCGACACCACACCGGTTCCCCACATCGCCCCAGTCCCCCAGACTGAATCGGTCCCCCAAACCGAAGCAACCCGCCAGCCCGGCGCATCCAAAGCGGAACGAGCAGCCCAAGAGGCCCCTCGCATCGGCGAGCGCAGGACTGCGCGCACGCGCCCCGGGCCTGCTCCGGAGAATGGTGCCCCCGGGTGGTCGGAATATGTCAACCCGTTCAAGGATCCTGCCAGCGGCGAACTCAGGGAATGGTTCTGGGATTCCGGAGAACCGCCACCCTTCTGATCCGCCGGACCGGTCTGCCCACGACTTCCACATCTCCGCCGGACCGGTCTGCCCACGACCTCTGCACCTCCGCCGGTGGACCGGTCTGCCCACGACCTCTGCACCACCACCGCCAACTCGCCCCGGACTACCGGAGCGCTAACGATTGCCGCCATCCTGTTGCACCACCAGCCCCCAAGGCCACCCCCACCTCCCCGATCACGCCGCACAACCTCACGACGGCACGATCGAGCAGAGCCCCCATTCCCTCACGACGACACCAGAGTGCAGAGCTCCCATTGCCTCACGACGGCACGCTCGAGCAGAGCTCCCACACCCTCACCCTCGACAGCCGAAAGAGGGCGCTGCCACGGAAGAAGAATTCCGAGACAGCACCCTCGACCACGACACCCTCGACCACGGCGCCCGCGACGACTTCGCTCGTGACAAGCTCGTTCGAGACCAGGTCGCGCCTGATCTGGCCGGTCCAACCGGTTCAGCAGACTTCGAACAGTCCTGCAGCTCCCTGACCGCCGCCGATGCACATGGTCACGACCACGTACTTGACACCTCGGCGCCGTCCCTCGATCAGTGCATGGCCGACCAGGCGGGCACCGGTCATTCCGTAGGGGTGGCCGACCGAGATTCCGCCCCCATTGACGTTGTACTTCTCGGGGTCGATGCCGAGTCGATCACGGCAGTACAGCGCCTGCACCGCGAACGCCTCGTTGAGCTCCCACAGACCGATGTCGTCGATGCTCAATCCCTGAGTCTGCAGCAGCTTCGGGATCGCGAAGACCGGTCCGATGCCCATCTCGTCGGGAGCGCATCCGGCGACGGCCATGCCGCGATAGATGCCAAGGGGCTCCAGTCCGCGACGACTCGCCTCCTCGCCCGACATGAGCACCGACGCCGATGCGCCGTCGGACAGCTGGGATGCGTTGCCCGCGGTGATGCTCGGCACCTTGGACGCCGCCCCCGGCTCGAGCACTGGGTTGAGCCCCGCCAGGCTCTCCAATGTGGTCGAAGGACGGTTGCCCTCGTCCTTGGCCAGCGTGACCTCCTGCTTCGAGGTCTCCTTCGTCTCCTTGTCGACGACGACCTTCGTCGTCGACAAGGGCACGATCTCGTCGTCGAAGCGACCGGCCTCCTGCGCGGCCGCGGTCCGCTGCTGCGAGGTCAGGGCGTACTCGTCCTGTGCCTCCCGACTGATTCCGTAGCGCTCAGCCACCACCTCGGCGGTGGCGAGCATCGGATAGTAGATTCCGGGCACGTTCTCGACCAACCACGGATCCTTGGCCCGGTAGGTGTTCATCTTGTCGTTCTGCACCAGCGACACCGACTCCACGCCGCCGCCGACAGCGATCTCCTGACCGTCCATCACGATCTGCTTCGCAGCGGTGGCGATCGCCATCAGCCCTGAGGAGCACTGCCGGTCGATCGTCATTCCCGGTACGGTGACCGGCAGGCCGGCGCGCAGCGCGCCCTGCCGGCCGATGTTCGTCGACTGGCTGCCCTGCTGCAGCGCCGCACCCAGAATCACATCCTCGACCTCACCGCCCTCGAGACCAGCCCGCTCCACCGCGTGGGCGATGGCATGACCGGCCAACTCCTGGGCCTGAGTATCGTTGAACGCGCCCCGGTAGGCCTTGCCGATAGGTGTCCTGGCAGTGGACACGATGACTGCTTCTCGCATGGTTTACCTCTCAACTCTGATGAGCAGAACTCTGATTCGATGCCTGCGCGGATCAGTTCCGCGGACCGCCGGCGACGTAGATGACCTGACCGGAGACGAAGCCTGCTCCCTCGGAGGCGAGGAACGAGGCGGTGTGCGCGATGTCCTCGGGACGACCGGTTCGAGCCACCGGGATCTGCTTGGCCGCCGACTCGACGAACTCCTCATAGCTGACGCCGACCCGCTCGGCGGTGGCCCTGGTCATGTCGGTCTCGATCAGCCCGGGAGCGATCGCGTTGGCCGTGACCCCGAACTTGCCGAGTTCGATCGCCCAGGTCTTCGTCATCCCCTGGATGCCGGCCTTGGCCGCGGCGTAATTCGTCTGACCGCGGTTGCCCAGCGCCGAGGTGGACGACATCGACACGATGCGACCGTACTTCTCCTCGACCATGTAGGACTGCACGGCCTTGGTCATGAGGAACGATCCGCCCACGTGCACGGAGAGGACCTTCTGGAACTCTTCGTAGCTCATCTTGAACAGCAGGTTGTCGCGCAGGATCCCGGCGTTGTTGATGAGAACCGTCGGTGGGCCGAGCTTCTCGGCCACTTGTTCCACCGCCGTCTGCACCGAGGCCTCGTCGGCGACATCGGCTTCGAGCCCGATCGCCTCACCACCGGACGACTTGATCTCCGATACCGTCGCCTCGGTCGGTCCCATGTCGAGGACGGCGACCTTCATCCCGTCCGAGCTCAGCCGTTTGGCGATCGCCGCCCCGATTCCGCGGCCGCCGCCTGTGATGATCGCTGTGCGTGTCATTCTCCCCGTCCTTCGTATTCTGTGGGCAGTTCTGTTGATGTGTCGGCAAGGAGTCCTGAGCCCCGACCGCAATCAGTCGCAGGCTCGACCGGGATCGAACGTGATCTCGGTCTCCTTGTCACTCACTCAAGAGTAGACCAATTCGGACACTGAACGATTGATTGATCAGAATTTCGGGCGAAAAGAAGGGCCCGGAATCGTGATCAGCCTCCGCTGCACGATTCCGGGCCCTTTCGTCAGAGGGCTGCGTCCCCATCGGCCCCAGCGTCTGCAGCTGCCCCAGCGGCCCGAGCTGCCCCAGCAGCCCGAGCGTCTGCAGCTGCCCCAGCGGCCCGAGCTGCCCCAGCAGCCCGAGCGGACGGGCCAGTGCCCTCAGCCTTCGAAGCGTGAGACATCGCCGGCGCCGACGCGTGCCACTTCCGGATCCCCACCGGTGAAGTCGATGACCGAGGTGGGGACGAGTCCGGGCACACCGGACTCGATGACGACGTCGACGTCGTTGCCGAGACGGTCCATCACGTCGTCGGCCTGGTTGAGCGGGTCCTCGTCACCGGGCAGCAGCAAGGTCGAGGACAGGATCGGCTCGCCCATCGCTTCGACGAGGGCCAGGGCCGTGGCGTTCTGCGGGATCCGCGCGCCCACCGAGTGCTTCTTCGGATGCATCATCCGCCTCGGGACTTCCTTCGTGGCCTTCATGATGAACGTGTACGGCCCTGGTGTCATCGACTTGATGGTGCGGAAATCGGAGTTGCCGACATTGACGAACTGCCCCAGCTGCGCGAAGTCATGGCACATCAGGGTGTAGTGGTGCTTGGAATCCAGCTGGCGGATTCGGGCGATCCTCTCGATCCCCGCCTTGTTCCCCAGCGCACAGCCCAACGCGTAGCACGAGTCGGTGGGATAGGCGATCAGTCCCCCATCCCTCAAGGCCTGCGCAGCCTGTTCGATCAAACGGTTCTGTGGGTTCTCAGGATGAATATTCAGTAGAGTCGCCATACCTCATGCTATCGAGTCTGTGCCTCAGTGGCGAGCGTTTCCCGGATGAACTCCCGAGAGTTTCCGTACCAGACGACAGGCCCTTCCACCAGCCCCCTGGCCGCAGAGTTCCAGGCTGATCGACGACACTCAGGACTTCGAGGCAGTGGGATTCGACGGCCCAGGTTCGGTCGAGCCGGGCGCCCCCGGTCCGGATGCACCGGGAGCCCCCGGCTCCGACACATCAGGCACGCCCGGTCCGGAGGCGTCCGCCGTCCACGACTCGTCCTCGGGTTCCTCGGGAGTCAGCGGTTCGTCCTTGACCACCATGGGGCTCGGGAAGTCCGCCTTGGAAGTCGCGGGATCGGAGGCGAGCAGGATGTTGACCCAGCGTGCCCGCGGGTCGACGTCGACGAGCAGGGCCTTGAGCAGCAGGGTCGCAGGCAGGGCCAGCAGCGCGCCCAGCCAGCCGAGGATCCACACCCAGAACAGCAGCGACAGGAACGAGACCAGCGGGGTGACGCCGACGGATTCGCCGGTGAACTTCGGCTGGATGATCGCCTGGATGACGAAGTTGAGCAGCGAATAGGCGACGATCACCCACAGCGCGGCCTGCCAGCCGCCGTCGACGAGCGCCAGCAGGGCCGGCGGAACCAGGCCGATGAAGAATCCGATGTTCGGGATGTAGTTGGTCAGGAACGCCAGCACGCCCCAGACCCAGATCAGGGGAACTCCGATGATCGCCAGGGCGACGACGTCGAGCACGGCGACGATCAGTCCGAAGATCGTCGCGACCACCCAGTAGCGCCGCACCCCGCGGGCGAACTCGAGCAGCGACGTGGTCAGCTCGGGCTTGACGTCGTAGAGCATCCGGAAGCGGTCATCGACGCGCAGGGAGTCCATCGCGATGAAGAACACGGCGATGATCACCGTGGTCAGCAGACCGGCGATGAGCGACACATTGGTCAGCACCGGGTAGGCCGCGTCGATGAGCGACCGGATGTTGAACTGCCGGAACTGCTCCTCGAGGACGGAGGAGGTCAGTCCCAGGTCGGACAGCACCGCCAGGCTGCTGCGGTACATCGCGTTGAGTTCGTCACCGTAGTTCGGCATCGTCACCACGAGCTCGGTGATCGACCAGGCGGTGAGCCCGAAGAAGCCGAAGATCAGGCACAGCACCAGGAGCACCGAGACACAGGCGCCGATGAAGCGCGGGACCTTCAGCCTGGCCAGGTGGTGCTGCAGCGGGTAGACGACGATGTAGAAGTTGAGCGCCAGGAACACCGGTGCGACGATGCCCTGAAGTCCTTTGAAGAACATCAGGGCGTAGGCCAGGCCCGCGATGGTGAGAGCGACCATCAGCGCCCGCGTCGGAGGCGCCGGCTGCTTCGCCCCCTGCACGCGGGCCTGTTCGCTCATCTGGTGCGCTTCCTCTTCTCCCGGATGCGCATCGACACCTCGATGGGGGTTCCCTTGAACCCGAAGGTCTCGCGCAGTCGTCTGATGATGAACCGGCGATACCCCGGCTCGAGGAATCCGGAGGTGAAGAGCACGAACTTGGGCGGACGTGACTGCGCCTGGGTCCCGAACAGGATGCGCGGCTGCTTGCCTCCGCGCACCGGGTGCGGGTTCGCCGCGACCAGCTCACCGAGGAACGCGTTGAGGCGTCCCGTCGGGATTCGCATGTCCCAGCCCTCGAGCGCGGTCTCCATCGCCGGCACGAGCTTCTCCGCATGCCGGCCGGTCTTGGCCGAGATGTTCACGCGGGGTGCCCACGACACGTGCGCGAGCTCCTTCTCGATCTCCCGCTCCAGGTAGTAGCGGCGCTCCTCGTCGAGGAGGTCCCACTTGTTGAAGGCCAGCACCACGGCCCGGCCCGCCTCGGCGGCGGTCGTGACGATGCGGACATCCTGTTCGCTCAGCGGGTCCTGGGCCTCGAACAGGACGACGGCCACCTCGGCGCGCTCCAGGGCGGTCTGCGTGCGCAGGGCCGCATAGAAGTCGGCGCCGGACGCCTGATGGGCGCGACGGCGGATTCCTGCCGTGTCGACGAAGCGCCACTGCTTCCCGCCGAGCTCGATGAGTTCGTCGACCGGGTCACGGGTGGTGCCGGCGACGTTGTCGACGAGCACGCGGTCGGAGCCGATCAGCTGGTTGAGCAGGGAGGACTTGCCGACGTTCGGGCGCCCGACGAGCGCCACCCGGCGCGGTCCGCCCTCCTCGATCCGGGTCTCGACCGCGGAGACCTCGGGCAGGACGGTCAGCGCCTCGTCGAGGAGGTCGGCGACGCCGCGACCGTGCAGGGCCGAGACCGTCCACGGCTGGCCCATCCCCAGGCCCCACAGCTCGGCGGCCATCAGCTCACCGCGCTCGTCGTCGACCTTGTTCGCGGCCAGGATCACCGGCTTCTTCTTGCGCCGCAGCATCCGCACGATCATCTCGTCGGTCGCGGTCGGGCCGGTGGTGGCGTCGACGACGAGCACCACGGCGTCGGCCATGTCGACGGCGACCTCGGATTGGATCGCGATCCGCGAGGCCATGCCCTTCGAGTCGGAGTCCCAGCCGCCGGTGTCGACGAGGGTGAACGACTTCGTGTTCCACTCCGCGCGATAGCTGACCCGGTCACGAGTGACGCCGGGAACGTCCTCGACGACCGCTTCCCGGCGGCCGAGGATGCGGTTGACCAGCGTCGACTTGCCGACGTTGGGCCGGCCGACGACCGCGAGGACCGGGTCGGCGCCGCGGATTTCGTCCTCGTCCTCCTCGAATCCGAGGCCGGACAGCAGCGCCCGGTCCTCGTCCTCGAGGTCGTAGCTCTCGAGGCCGGCTTCGAGCGCGGCCGCTCGCTGCTCCGCCTCGTCCTCGCTGATGCTCTCGAGACGTTCGACGAGGCTCTCGTCGGGTGTCTCATCGAATTCGCTGTGCTCGGGTTCTGTCATTGTGTGTCCTTCACCAGACTCAGCACCGTCTCGACCACGCGGTCGAAGTCGATGTCGCTGGTATCGAGTGTGTGCACGCCGTCGGAGGCCTCGAGGAACTGCGTCGTCTGCGCGTCCTTGGCGTCACGGCCGGTCACGTGCGCTGCGGTGGCGGCGAGCGCCTCGGCGTCGGCGCTGCCGTGCAGCTCCTTGGCGCGGCGGGCCACCCGGACCTCGTCGCGGGCGGTCATGAGGATCCGCACGGGGGCGTCCGGGGCGACCACGGTCGTGATGTCCCGGCCCTCGACGACGATGCCGCCGACGGCTGCCTTGATGATGTCGCGCTGCATGTCGATGAGCTCGGCGCGGGCGTCGACGACGGCCGAGACCGTCTGCACGTTGGCCGAGACCTCGGATTCGCGGATCTCCTCGGTCACGTCGATGCCGTCGACGGAGACGAAGAAGTCGTCGGGGTCGGTCGAGATCTCGAGGTCGACTCCGCGCACCTGCTCGAGCACGTCGACGGGATCGGTGACCCCGCGGTTGAGGCACAGCCAGGCCATCGCCCGGTACATGGCGCCCGTGTCGAGATAGCTGTACCCCAGACGGCGGGCCACTTCCTTGGCGGTGCTGGACTTGCCGACTCCGCTGGGTCCGTCAATTGCTACGACGCTCATGCATTTCCTTCTTTCTCGATGGCGGATTCCGGGATCTGCCATCCCTTCGACGACAATCCGATTTCAAGTTCCTGTTGGGCGGCCGGGACGACGGAGACGTCGACGATGCCGAGCCGGCGCCCGGGCGCATGGTCCATCCGGAAGTCCTCGACGTTGATGCCGAGGTCGCCGATGTCCTTGAACAGCCTGGCCAGGGTGCCGGGGGTGTCGGGGATGAGGACGGTGACAACGGCGTACTTCGTCGGCGCCTGCCCGTGCTTGCCCGGGATCCGGTCGTAGCCCTCGTTGCCCAGGGCGATCGCGCGGGCGAGCACGCCCGTCGACCCGGGACCGAGGTCGAGCGCGGCGATGACCTCGTCGAGTTCGCCCCGCAGCTCGGTGAGCACGGACCGGATCTCCTCGGCGTTGCCGGCCAGGATCTGGGTCCACAGCCTCGGGTCGGAGGCGGCGATGCGGGTGACGTCGCGCAGTCCCTGCCCCGCCAGCGCCACCTCCTCGATCGGGGCGTGGCGCAGCTGGGAGGCGACCAGGGAGGCGACGACCTGCGGGACGTGGGAGACCTTCGCGACGGCGGCATCGTGGATGCGCGGGTCGAGGTGGGTCACCGAGGCGCCGGTGGCCTCGGCCATCGCGATCACCTCGCCGAGGCGGTCGGCCGGGGTGTCCTCGTCGGAGCAGATGACCCAGGGGCGGGCGGTGAACAGGTCCGGGCGGGCGGCGATGGCCCCCGACCGCTCCCGGCCCGCCATCGGATGGCACCCGATGTAGCGGTCGAGCTCGGCGGCGGTGACCATCGCGCGCACCGAGTCGAGCAGCCGGGTCTTGATGCTCGCGACATCGGTGACGGTGGCGTCCGGGTACGTCCGCAGGGCTGCGGTGATGACCTGCGCGGCGACGTCGGGCGGAGTCGCGACGACGACGATGTCGGGGTCGTTGGAATCGAGGGCGTCGGAGCCGAGCAGCTCCCCCGCACCGAGGTCGGCGGCCAGCTGCTGGGCGGTCGGGGACGTGTCCTCGAGGCTGACCCGGTAGTTCTGTGCGCTCAGCGCCAGGCCCAGGCTCGCGCCGAGGAGACCGGTGCCGATGATGTGGACTCTCACAAGCCGACGGCCTCGAACAGCTCTCCGACCTCGTCGGGGCGCAGCGAGCGCATCTTGCCCTGCCGCTGCTCGGCCAGGGCGATCGGCCCGAACTGGATGCGCACGAGACGCTCGACCGGGTTGCCGATCTCCTTGAGCAGGCGGCGCACGACGCGGTTGCGTCCCGAGTGCAGGGTCAGTTCGACGACGGACCGGCCCGGGGTCGAGTCGACGAGTTTGAACTCGTCGACCTTGACGAAGCCGTCGTCGAGCTCGATGCCGGCCTTGAGGCGGGAGCTGGCGTCCTTGGCCAGCTGCCCCTTGACCTGCGCGAGGTACGTCTTCGGGATCTCGTAGCGCGGGTGGGCCAGGCGGTTGCTCAGCTCCCCGTCGTTGGTCAGCAGGATCAGGCCCTCGGTGTCGGTGTCGAGACGACCGACGTGGAAGAGCCGTTCGGTCCGGTCGCCGAGGTAGTCGGACAGGCACTTGCGGCCGTCGGGATCCTTCATCGTCGACACCACCCCGGCGGGTTTGTTGAACGCCAGGTAGACCTTCGTCTTCTGTGTCGAAATTCTCAATGTGTCGACGTAGACGGACTGGGTTTCGGGGTCGATTCGCGTCCCCAGTTCGGTGACGAGGCTGCCGTCAACCTCCACCCGGCCGTCGAGGATGAGCTGCTCGCAGGCGCGACGTGAGCCGAGACCGGCCTCGGCGAGGACCTTCTGCAGTCGCACTCCCCCGCTGACATGGGCGTCCGATGCCTCGCCTGGCGCGGCGGCACGCCGCTGGGACGCCTGGGATCCGGTGGTCGCACGCTGTTTGCGGTTCGGACGATTCTGGCGCCCGCCGGGCGCTCTGGGATCACGGTAGGGACTCATGGGTCCATTGTCTCAAATCAATCGTCGACTCGTGACATCTCGGCCTCGTCCTGGCCGAGAACCTCGGCGGTCTCGGCCCCGAATTCGTCGACGTCAGCGTCCTCCGGCAGGTACGGCGCGATGTCGGGGAGGTCGTCGAGGCGCTCGAGGCCGAGCACGTCGAGGAACTGAGCCGTCGTGGCGTAGAGCAGCGCCGAGGTGGTCGCCTCCTTCCCGGCTTCGACGATGAGTCCGCGCAGGAGCAGGGTGCGGATCACGCCGTCGACGCTGACCCCGCGGATGGCGGCGATGCGGGGACGCGAGATCGGCTGCCGGTAGGCGATGACGGCCAGGGTCTCGAGCGCGGCCTGGGACAGCTTCGCGCTCTGGCCGGCGGTGAGGAAGTCGCTGACGATCTCGTGGTAGTCCCCGCGGGAGAAGATCCGGAATCCTCCGGAAACCCTGCGGATCTCGAATCCGCGCTGCCGGCGCTGCTCGTCGCCGTCGTAGTCGGCCTTGAGTGCCGCGATCGCCGAGGTGACCGTGTCCTCGTCGATGCCGAGCGCGGCGGCGAGGTCGGCGGCGGAGACCGCGGAGTCGCTGACCATGAGCACCGCCTCGATCCCGGCGAGGATCTCGTCGTCGATCATCGGACCTCCTCGGGGGCGGGCTCATCGGCAGGTGTGTCGGTCGGCTCCTCGGTGGGGGCGAGCTCCTCGATGGGGGCCTCGTCGGGGGCGAGCTCCTCGAGGGGAGCCTCCTCGGAGACGGGCTCATCGAGGGGAGCCTCCTCGAGGGGAGCCTCCTCCTCGGCGCTCCAGGCGCCCTCGGTGCGCAGGTCGACCCCGTCCTCCGAGTTCTCGGTGCGGGAGACGATGAGCCGGCCCAGCGGTTCGTCCTGGGTGAAGTCGCAGAGCCCGACCTTGAACAGTTCGAGGAGGGCGAGGAAGCGGGCGACGACGACCAGGGAGTTCTCCGCGGTGTCGACGAGGTCCTGGAAGTCGACGTCGCCGGAGCGCAGCAGCCCGAGGATGTGGCCGCGCTGCTCGGAGACGCTGACCAGCGGCAGGTGGATGTGGTCGACGTCGACGACCGGCGGGGTGTGGTCGCGCTGCAGCACCGTGGCGTAGAGTCCGGCGAGCTCGCCGGCGGTGATGCGGATGTCCAGGGGCGGGAGCACGTCGGCGAACTCCGGCTCCAGCGAGACGCTGCGCGGGACGCGGACCTGGGTCGCCGACAGGGCTTCGGCGAAGTACCGGCTCACCGACTTGTACGCCCGGTACTGCAGGAGCCGGGCGAAGAGCAGGTCGCGGGCCTCGAGCAGTTCGAGGTCGAGCTCGTCCTCGCCCTCCTCGTGGGGCAGCAGGCGCGAGGTCTTGAGGTCGAGCAGGGTGGCGGCGACGAGCAGGAACTGGGAGATCTCGGCGAGGTCGGCCTTGTCCTTGAGCGCGGTGGTGTAGGCGATGAACTCGTCGGTCACCTCGGCGAGGGCGATCTCCGTGACGTCGAGGCGACGTTTGGAGATCAGCCCGAGCAGCAGGTCGAAGGGGCCGGAGAAGTTCTCCAGCTCGACCTGGAAGCCGCCGCCGGCGGAGTCCCCTCCGGCAGCGTCGGTGCCGCGGGGAGCCTCCGAGGTGCCGCCGGCCTCGGGGGCGAGGGTCGCATCGACGGCGCTGCCGCCGACAATGGTCTCGCTCAGGGGGCGCCTCCGCGGGCGATGAGTTCCCGTGCGAGCCGGCGGTAGGCCTCGGAACCCGCATGCTTGGGGGCGAAGCTGGTGATCGGCTCGGCCGCCACCGAGGCGTCCGGGAATTTCACTGTGCGGTTGATGACGGTGTCGAAGACCCGGTCGTGGAAGGCTTCGGTCACGCGGGTCATGACCTCCTTCGAGTGCAGGGTGCGGGAGTCGAACATCGTGGCCAGGATGCCGTCGATCTCCAGCGAGGGGTTGAGCCGGTCCTGGACCTTCTCGATCGTCTCCACGAGCAGCGCCACACCGCGCAGGGCGAAGAACTCCGTCTCCAGGGGGATGATGACGCCGTGGGCGGCCGTCAGCGCGTTGACCGTCAGCAGCCCCAGGGACGGCTGGCAGTCGATGAGGATGACGTCGTATTCGTCGGTCACCTTCGCCAGTGCCCGGGACAGCACCTGCTCGCGGGCGACCTCGCCCACGAGCTGCACCTCGGCCGCGGACAGGTCGATGTTGGCCGGGAGGATGTCGATGTTCTCGAAGTCGGTCTCGACGATGACCTCGTGCGGGTCCAGCCGCGGGTTCATCAGGAGGTTGTAGACGCTGATCTCGAGCTCGTAGGGGTTGACGCCCAGACCGACCGACAGGGCGCCCTGCGGGTCGAAGTCGACGAGCAGCATCTTGCGGCCGTAGGCGGCCAGGGCCGCGCCGAGGTTGATCGACGAGGTCGTCTTGCCGACCCCGCCCTTCTGATTGACCATCGCGATGATGCGGGCGGGCCCGTGGGTGTCCAGAGCTTCTGGCTCCGGGAAGTCGAGCCGTTCGGGCTCGGTGGATGCTGGAAGATCGAACGCCTGCTGCATATTGGTCACTCGGCCGGCCACCTTTCGTTACTCGCTGTCTCCAACACTACCGCGCTCGGGGGTGCGAGGTCGCGTACACTTCCCGCAGTGTCTCCTCCGAGACCTTCGTGTAGATCTGGGTAGTCGTCACCGAGGCGTGCCCGAGCAGCTCCTGCACGACCCGGATGTCGGCCCCGCCCTCGAGCAGGTGGGTGGCGAAGGAGTGCCGGAACGTGTGCGGGGACACCTCCACGGCCAGGCCTGCCCGTTCACTGGCGTCCTTGACGATCTGCCACGCGCTCTGCCGCGACAGCCGGGTCCCGCGGGCGTTGAGGAACAGCGCCCCCGCATGGTCCCGCCCGGAGACGTGCCCGCGACCGCTTGTCTGCCCGCGCCCGGGCGACTTCGCCTTCGCGGCCATGGAGGGGCGCACCCGCGAGACCCAGGCGCCCAGCGCCGTCCGGGCGTGGGAGCCCAGCGGCACGATCCGCTCCTTGCCGCCCTTGCCGTACAGGCGGACGAGGGACGCGTCGAGATCGAGGTCGTCGAGGTCGACGCCCACCGCCTCGGAGATGCGGGCACCGGTGGCGTAGAGGAGTTCGAGCAGGGCGGCGGCCCGGATCTGGACGGGCTCCTCCCCCGCCGTCGTCGCGAGCATGGTTTCGATGTCGGTCAGCGACAGGGCCTTCGGCAGCCGCAGCCCCTCCTGCGGCGGGCTGACCTCGGAGGCGGGATCGGAGTCGGTGACCGACTCGGCGGCGGCGAAGGAGTGGAAGCGGCGGACCGCGACCAGCGCCCGGGCTCGGGTGCGCGGGGCCAGCTCCCCCTCGGCGAGGTCGAGCGCATAGGCTTCGATGTCGCTGCGATCGACCTCGCCGAGGTGGCGGATCCCGCGCTGCTGCAGCCAGCTCCCGTACCGGCCGAGGTCACGGGCGTAGGCGTCGATGGAGTTGAGCGACAGTCCGCGCTCAAAGCGCAGGGAGCTCAGGTACGACTCGAACGCCCGGGCCAGGGAGCTCGGCAGTTCGGGGAGGAGTTCGGCACCGTGCCGGGCCATGGGCGCGACCTCAGTCGATCAGCAGCCGCGGCGCGTCGACGGGTCGCGTGGGCGCGGGCCTGCCCTCGGCTTCGCAGCGCAGGACATTGGCGACCTGGAGCACGGCCAGCTGGGCCGCCGCGTTCGTCAGCTCTCCGGCGGCGATGGCGGCCAGGGCCTCGTCGATCGTCGCCCAGCGGAACTCGAGACCGGCTTCCTCGTCGCTGCGCTCATGGCGATCCGCCTCGGCGACGAGCTCGAGGTCGCGGGCCAGGTACAGGCGGATCGATTCGCTGCTGCCCCCGGGGGACAGACAGGAGTCGCTGAGCACCTCCCAGCGGCGGGCCCGCAGGTCGGCCTCCTCGGCCAGCTCGCGGTGGGCGGCGTGGAAGGGGTCCTCCCCTGCCACGTCGAGCAGCCCGGCGGGGACCTCCCACAGCCGGGCCCTCACGGGGTGACGGTACTGCTTGATGAGCAGGATCCGATCCTGCTCGTCGACGCAGGCCACGGCCACGGCACCGGTGTGGTCCATCACGTCGCGGACCAGACCGCTCGCCTCGGGCAGGTCGAAGGTCTCGCGTCGGATGTCCCAGACGGCCCCGTGGTAGACGACCTCGGAGGAGGTGATGTCGGGGGTGTGGACCTCGTCGCGCAGCTCGCTCACCGGCTCCTGCCCTGTCCTGTCACCGCTCACGGCCGGCTCACTTCAGCTTGAGGGCGGCGGCGACCAGTCCGGCGAACAGCGGGTGCGGCCGGGTCGGACGCGACTTCAGCTCGGGGTGGGCCTGGGTCGAGACGTAGTAGGGGTGGGTCGACTCCGGCAGCTCGACGAACTCGACGAGCTCACCGTTGGGTGAGGTTCCGGAGAACACGAGCCCGGCCTCGCCCAGCTTGTCGCGGTAGGAGTTGTTGACCTCGTAGCGGTGGCGGTGACGCTCGCTGATGACGGTCGACCCGTAGGCGCGTGCGGCCACACTGTCGTCGAGCAGATGCGCCTCGTAGGTGCCCAGGCGCATGGTGCCGCCGAGGTCGCCCTCACCCTCGACGATGGACAGCTGCTCGGCCATCGTGGCGATGACGGCCACCGCGGTGTCGGGATCGAATTCCGAGGACGAGGCCTCGTCGATGCCGGCCACGTTGCGGGCGTACTCGATGACCATGCACTGCAGACCCAGGCACAGGCCCAGGGTCGGGATCCCGTTCGTCCTGGTGTACTCGAGGGCGCCGAGCTTGCCCTCGATGCCGCGGATGCCGAAGCCGCCGGGGACGCAGATCGCGTCGAGACCGGACAGCTGCTCGGCCGCGCCCTCGGGCGTCTCGCAGGTGTCGGACTGGATCCAGTGGATCTTGACCCGGGCGTCATTGGCGAAGCCGCCGTGGCGCAGGGCCTCGGTCACGGACAGGTAGGCGTCGGGCAGGTCGATGTACTTGCCGACGATCCCGATGTTGACCTCGTGTGCGGGGTGGTGGACGCGGTCGAGCACCCAGTCCCACTTCGTCCAGTCGACGTCGCGGAAGGGCAGGTTGAGGCGGCGGATGACGTAGACGTCGAGTCCGCCGTCGTGGAGGACCTTGGGAATGTCGTAGATGCTGCGGGCATCGACGCAGGACACGACCGCCTCGGCGTCGACGTCGCAGGAGGAGGCGATCTTCGTCTTGATCGAATCGGGCAGCTCCCGGTCCGAGCGCAGGACGATCGAGTCGGGCTGGATGCCGATGGACCGCAGGGCGGCCACGGAGTGCTGGGTCGGCTTCGTCTTCAGCTCGCCGGAGGGTCCGAGGTAGGGCACGAGGGAGACGTGGATGAAGAACACGTTCTCGCGTCCGATGTCATGGCGGACCTGGCGTGCGGCCTCGAGGAACGGCTGGGACTCGATGTCGCCGACGGTGCCGCCGATCTCGGTGATGATGACGTCGGGGCGGTCGGCCACCGGACGTTCGGCCTGGGCGCGCATGCGCGACTTGATCTCATCGGTGATGTGCGGGATGACCTGCACGGTGTCGCCGAGGTAGGCGCCGCGGCGCTCCTTGGCGATGACCGAGGAGTAGACCTGGCCGGTGGTGACATTGGCAGCGCCGTCGAGGTCGATGTCGAGGAAGCGTTCGTAGTGGCCGATGTCGAGGTCGGTCTCCGCCCCATCCTCGGTGACGAAGACCTCACCGTGCTGGAACGGGTTCATGGTACCCGGATCCACGTTGAGATAGGGATCCAGCTTCTGCATGGCCACTTTGAGTCCGCGCTCGGTGAGCAGATGACCGAGGCTCGAGGCCGTCAGCCCCTTGCCCAACGAGGAGGCGACGCCTCCCGTGACGAAGATGTGCTTTGCCGTGTTTGTGCCGCCTGGGCCGGTTCGATTCACCACGGGGTTTGATTCTATCAAAGTTCGCTCCGAGCGTTCTCCGGCTCGAGGACTTCTCCGTAGAGATCGAGCAGTGTCGAGGAGATCGCGGCGCCGTTGCTGACGTCGATCACCCTCTTCTTCGCGGCGATCGCCCGCGATCCGCGGCCGGCCGGGTCGTCGAGAAGATGATTGATCTCACGCAGCAGCTCGTCCGTGCTGTCGGGGGCGACCGCGTTGGCGGCGCTGCCCCAGATGCCCGCCCGGCGGGCGCTGCCGATGAACACCGCCGGGCGGGAGAGCTGCATCAGGTCCTCATGGCTGAGCCCGGTCATCTGCTCGCTGGCGATGACGACGTCGGCGGCGGCGATGACGTCGACGAGGTCGTCGGCCGGGGCGACGATGACGTCGCGGTCGGCGAAGGCCCGCGCGATGGTCCGGCGATCCTTGCCGGTCCCGGTCAGCACCGTGACGACCCTGCGGTCGGGCCTCCGGGCGTTGATCTGGGAGGCGGCGTCGAGGACCGTGGCCAGTGCCGTGTGATCGCGCAGGGCGATGGGGCTGGCGACCATCCAGGTACCGACCTCGATGCCCAGCTGCTCGCGCACCTCGGCGCGCGGGGTCCGCACGGTCAGGTCGATGTCGATGTCGGGGTGGACCAGTTCGGCCCGTTCCACCACCGGCACCGTGTCGCCGAAGTAGTCGACGACGGGTTCCGTGGTGCCCAGCACGGCGGTGGCGGTGCGGGAGACGATCTCGGCCCCGGTGCGTTCGACGGCGTTGCCGGAGTCGAATGACTCGATCGTGGCGATCAGGCGGGGTCGGCGGCGGGCGGGCAGGCCGGTGAACGCCAGACCGGCCAGGGTCGCGGCGTGGAGGCCGTGGGCGTGGACGACGTCGACGTGCTGGTAGTACTTGTGCAGGGTGAAGGCGGAGCCGGGGTCGGCGGTGGACAGTCGGCGGCGGGCGGTCAGCGAGATCTCCCGGAAGTTCTCCGCCAGCTCCGGCGGGACGCCGAAGGTGCCGAGCAGGGAGCGGTGGGCTGCGACGGCCACCTTGTATCCGGCGCGCAGGTGGCCGAGCACGGCCAGTTTGGCGACCTCGACGACGGGGCCCGTGGTCTCGGCGAGCACATGCAGGATTCGCGTGTCTGGACTCAGTGGCTGGGTCTCGCCGGCTTCGCTCATATCCTCATCCTTTTCATTCGGTCAACGCTCCGACCAGCCTACCCGGGCGGACTTGAGTTCGGAGTACACGGTCAGGAGTTCTTCGGCGACGTCGCCCTCATCGGGAAGCCGGGCTCCGGCGGCGGCGGCCCGGGCCCCGAGCTCGGCCCGCAGCCCGGGCTCGGCGGCCAGTTCGGACACGACACTCGCCAGTGCCAGGTCGTCGTCGGAGTCGATGAGCACGCCGGCCTCCCCGATGAGCTCCTCGGTTCCGCCGCCGCGCGTCGCGACGATGGCCCTGCCGGCGATGAGCGCCTCCTGCAGGACCAGGGCCCGGGCCTCCCAGACGCTGGTGAGCACGTAGATGTCGGCGGCGGCGAGGAGCTCGGCGACGTCGTCGCGGGGTCCGAGGAAGTGCAGGGCGGGCACCGCCGTGGCGGGTCCCAGGTCCCGGTGCTGCGCGCGGACCTGCTCGAGGACGGCGTCGTCGGCGGCCCCGGCGACGAGGAACACGAGTTCGGGCCG
Source organism: Brevibacterium sp. (assembly GCA_031179165.1). Lineage (GTDB taxonomy): Bacteria > Actinomycetota > Actinomycetes > Actinomycetales > Brevibacteriaceae > Brevibacterium. The sequence continues at coordinate 5,381 of JAPSIC010000026.1, read as the reverse complement.
CGCGGCCGGTCGAGCTGCCGCGTCGCCCGGACGTCCCGTGGCACCCTGGGTCGACCGCACGGAGACGTCCTCCGCCGGCCGCCCTGCGTCCTCGACGGGAGCGCCGGCGCGCAGCGCGCCCAGCCGGCCGAGGGCGCGGACGAGCATCGGGTAGTTCTTCTGCGGGGCGACGCGGCCGACCGAGAGCACGATGATCGCGTCGGGGTCGAAGCCGTATTCGAGGGCGAGCTCCTCGCGGGTCCGTCGCGCCGCATCGGGCAGGACGTGTCGCACCTGCGGGGCGGCGGCGGGGACGAATCGGGCATCGTGGGCGCCGAGAGCGCGTGCCCGCTCGACGAGGTCGGCGCTGGCGCCGAGGGTGAGGTCGGCGCCCTTGGCGAGCAGGGTCTCGATCCCGGACTCGACCCGTGCCCGCAGCCCCTGTCCCCCGGCCTGGTTGTGGAGGCTGACGACGAAGGACGGACGAGCCGGCAGCGAGCGGGTGGCGAGCAGGGCGACGAGCCCGGCCCGGAACCCGTGGGCGTGGACGAGGTCGGCGGAGAAGGAGTCGAGCAGGGCGCGCAGCCGGATGACGAGCCCGACGTCGCCGGGGCCGATCCCGGTGCCCATGTCGAGGGCGGCGAAGCGGACTCCGGGCAGGCGGGAGAAGCCGAAGTGGTCGTCGGTGGCCCGCGGCCCGATGACGCCGACCTCGTGGCCGGCGACGGCCACATCTCGGGCCAGGGCCCGCACATGCGTGCCGACCCCGCCGGTCGAGGTGCCGATCACATAGACGATCCTCATCGTTCCTCCTCGTTCCCGTTCGAATCCCGGCCCGCGGTCCCTGAGCCCGTGGTCCCCGGGTTCTGGCCCCGGCCCGTGGTCCCCGAGCCCGTGGTCCCCGAGCCCGGGCTCCCCCGGCTCGCGTCCTCGGTCCACTGCGACTCCTGCAGCCCGGCGGCCACGGAGGTCTCCTCGGCGTCGTCGCGGCCTCCCAGCAGAACCTCACGCACCTCGGCGATGTAGCGGCGGTCGAGGAACAGCACGGCGCCGAAGACGATGCAGGCCAGCAGCGCCGAGAGCACCCCGGTCGCCACCGACGACAGCGCCGCGGTGCCGAGTGCGTCTGACAGTGCCCGGGAGGTGAGCACCCCGGCGACCGCGGCGATGGCCGCGGCGAGCAGGGACAGTGCGGTCCGGCGCGGCACGTGCCGCAGGGCGCCCGGTCCCAGTGTCCGCCGGACGGAGACCAGCAGCAGCGCCGCCGCCACGCTCATCCCGAGGACGTAGCCACTGCAGATCGCGACCAGCGTCCGGCCCGGGTTGTCGTTGGCGTCGGTGATCATGATCGCGGCCAGCATTCCCACGATGACGAGGACCCAGCCGGTGGTCGTCGCCACGGCGGAGTGGCGGGAGCGTTCCATGGCGTAGAAGATCCGGGTGCCCCAGGCGACGAACGACCAGCCGGGCACGGCCAGCGCCATCACCGTGATCGCCTCGGTCATCGCCTCGAACGGGACCTCCGAGCGGCCGGTCGCGGCGTCGATGGCGGTGAAGAAGGTCTGCAGGGGGCCGGCGGCGCTCATCAGGATCACCGTCCCCAGCAGGCCGATGGTGAGGATGAACGCCGAGGTGGTGGCGGTCGTGTGCCGCAGCGCGACACCCGCCTCGCGCCGTCTGCCCGGCGTCGACTCGGTGTCCTGGCTGCGCGCGACCTGACCCGACAGGGACGGGAACATCACCGTGGCGACCGGCACGGCCAGCACCGCATAGGGCAGGAGGTAGACGGCGTTGATGTAGCTGAACAGGACGAAGGTGCCGGTGCCCCCCGACTGGTTGGAGGCGACCATGGTCACGAGCACCGCGCCCTGCTGGGCGAGCAGGGCGACCATTCCCGCCCCGGCCAGCCGCAACGCCCGGTGGGCGACCCCTGGCGGGAAGGACCAGCTGGGCCGCAGCCGCAGCCCGGTCGACCGGGTCGGCAGGGCGAGCGGCAGGGCGAGGGCCGCGACGCCGGCGGTGGTGCCCCAGCCGAGCCAGCCGATCGTCGACTCCCAGCTGGAGTCGGTGCCGCCGACGGCGCGGTAGGTGATGTAGCAGGCGATGACGACGGCGCTGGACAGGAGCGGGGCGAAGGCCGGCCACAGGAACTTCCGGTGTGCCTGCAGGACGCCGGTGAGGACGGCGCCGATCCCGTAGAGGACGAGCTGTGGGGCGAACATGACCAGGAACGCCGCGGTCTGCGTGTGCGCTCCGGTCTCCGAACCGACGAGGAGGCCAGCGATCGGGTCGGCGAGGACGACGAGCAGCACGCTCAGCGGCAACGTCACCGTCACCGCCCAGGTCAGCAGCGCCGAGGCGATCCGGGAGGCCGACTCCTTGTCCGCCCGCGCCAGGGGGATGGCCAGCAGCGGGATGACCGCCCCGGCCAGGGCACCCCCGGCGACGACCTCGAACAGGATGTTGGGAGCCTGGTTCGCCGACTGGTAGGCGGTGCCCACCGTTCCGGCCCCGACGGTGGGTGAGAACACGAGCCACCGGAGGAACCCGACGAGCCGGGTGAGGAGCGTGATGAGCGAGACGAGCAGGGCCGCGGAGGCGAAGACCCGCACCAGCCTACTCACACGTGTCACGCCCGAATGCGTCGAGTTCGCGCAGGCCGGGGGTGGCTTCGATGACGCTCGTGAACGACACCTTCTCGCTGAGCAGGGTGAGGACGGCGAGAACGGCCAGCAGTCCTGCCCGCTGCCGGGGGCTGCTGTGCGCGGCCAGGGTGGTGCCCAGGGCCGCGCCGAGGGCGTTGGCCCCGGTGTCGCCGAGCATCGCCGTGCCCTCGAGGTCATCGTCCCAGGCACCGGCGCCGGCGCCGGCGACCGCGGCGGCCGGCACCCAGGTGATTCCATGGCTGTGGCCCATCAGGCCCAGTGTCAGGAATCCGGTCTTGAGCGCCCGTCCGGGCCGCAGGTCGAGGAGGTTGAGCAGGTTCGCCGTCCCGGCGATGACTCCCCCGGCGACGACCGCGTCGACAGCCGTGCCGAGCACGGTTCGCGCCCGCCCCGCCGAGGCCGGCGTGTCGGTGCCGAGGATCGCGGCGGCCGCGATGGCGGCCAGGGGGATCCCGGTGACCTTGATCGCCCCGGTCGTGACCTCGCCGCGGGCCAGGGCGCCGAGGTGGCCGCGCAGCCCCTTCGAGCTGCCGGCCTCGCAGAAGTCGTCGACTCCCCCGAGGACGGCGGAGACGGAGGTCGCCAGCAGGGTGGCTGCGCGCTGCCGAGGGTCCTCGATGAGGACGCTGCCGGCGAGCAGGCCAGCGGCCAGGGCCGGGCCCTCGACGAGGGAGACCTCGTTGCCGGCGTGGTTGGTCCGCAGCACCTTCTCGTGACGGCGCAGCTTCGAGTTCATCACGGTCTTGGTCACGGCGAAGGACGCCACACCCGCGACGCCCGCGCTGACTAGTGATCGGATCATCTCACTCCTTCTCCGGCAGGACCTGGTCGGCGTTGTCGGCGAAGCCGTAGTGGCCGTGCCGTCCGTCGTTCCCGGCGGCCAGGGCGCGCACGGTGATGACCGGGCCGGCGCCGAGTGCCAGCCCGTCGACGGTGCTGGCCTTGGAGCGTTCGGTCCGGAGGACGGAGACGAGGCCGTTCTGGGCGGATCCGGCGTCCCCGGCCGCGACGACGGATTTCGATTCGGCGGTCAGGGCGGTGACGAAGTCGGTGATGACGGTGCGCTTGGCCTGGCCCTCACTGGCCTCCGCCGTCGCCTCGTCCTGGTCGGCCAGATGCGAGTTCTCGTTGTCGATGACGAGGAAGAGCTCGTTGGTGGCGTGGTCGGAGTCGGTGCGCAGGCGCCCGGCGTCGACGAACGCGTCGAACAGGGCGCCGGCCTGCTTGACCGCATCGTCGCGCTCCTTGCCCTCGGGCAGCGTCGAGGCCTTGCCCGTCAGGGCGATGACGAGCGCGGTCCGGATCGCGGTGGCGTCGTCCTCGGGCAGGGCGGGCACGAGTGTGCGCAGGGTCTGGAGGAACTCGGCGGAGTCGGCCAGGGACAGGGTGGAGTCGACGAACGAGGCGTCGACGGCGACCGTGCCTCCCGCCTCGGCGATCCGGTTGACGACGGCCTCGACCTGCTCGGGGTCGGCCTGCGGTCCGGTGACGATGCTGACCTTCGTGTCACCCAGAATCCCGCCGGTGAGTTCGGGCGCGGCGGTGGTGATGAACTCGTTCTGCTTCTCGATGTTGCCGGTGGCCGCGTCGAGCTTGCCGCGCAGGTCGTCGCGGTCGGTGCGCAGCGCATCGACCTGGCTCTGCAGGGACGCCCCGATCGGCTCCTTCAGCGGACCGGCGCCGAGGACGATCCCCACCGCCAGGGCCAGGAACACCGAGACGAGGGAGACGAGGTGGTAGCGGAAATCAATCACTGGTCAATCCTTGCGCCGAAGACTGCTGATTCGGGTGTGACGGCCGGGTCCCCGCCGAAGAGCGAGCCGATCCAGCCGAACACCCCGTCGAGCTGGGCGCCGATGAGGCCGAGGAACGTCTGCCCGGCGGCGGTGGCGAACAGGGCCACGCCGAGGGCGACGAGGCCCGCGAGGATGAGCACGCTGAGCTGGAGGCTGGAGATCCGCTGCCGGTAGAGCAGGGACACGCCCTTGGCGTCGATGAGCTTGGAGCCCACCCGGAGGCGGGTGAGGAAGGTCGAGGCCATTCCCTTGCGGCCCTTGTCGAGGAATTCGATGAGCGTGTCGTGGGTGCCGACGGCGACGATGAGGCTGGCGCCCTTGTCGTCGGCGAGTAGCATCGCGATGTCCTCGCTGGTGCCCGAGGCGGGGAAGGACACGCAGTCGACGCCGAGCGAATGCACGCGTTCGACGCCGGGGGCGTGGCCGTCGCGGTAGGCGTGGACGACGATCTCAGCGCCCGAGGTCAGGGCGGAGTCGGAGACGGAGTCCATGTCGCCGACGATCATGTCGGGTTTGTGCCCGGCCTCGAGGATCGCGTCGGCGCCGCCGTCGACGCCGATGAGGATCGGTCGGTACTCGCGGATGTAGGAGGCCAGCATCGCCAGGTCCTCCTTGTAGTGGTAGCCGCGGACGACGATGAGGACGTGGCGGTCCTTGAAGGTCGTCCTCACCGTGGGCACGACGAGTTCGGACGAGAGCAGGTCCGAGTCCTTGCGGATGTACTCGATCGTGTTCTCGACGAAGTCGACGAGCACCGAGTTCATTCCGGCCTCGGCCTCGTGCATGTCCTCGGCGATGGTCTCGGCGGTCTGCAGGAGCCCGGTGGCGATCACCTCGTCGCCGCGCAGCACCTTCTCGCCCTCGATGACGATCTCGTCCTCTTCGGCCAGGGCCTCGAAGATCTCCGCGCCGGCGTCGTCGATGAGCGGGATGCCCGCCT
>JAPSIC010000165.1 GCA_031179165.1 Brevibacterium sp. | reverse complement strand
CCATGACCACCCACCCCTTCCGCGTCGCCATCATCGGAGCCGGACCCGCCGGAATCTATGCCGCCGACCTCCTGACCAAGGCCGAACGAGACTTCGACATCAGCATCGACCTGTTCGAACGGCTGCCCGCCCCCTTCGGGCTCGTCCGTTACGGCGTCGCCCCCGACCACCCGCGGATCAAGGGCATCATCAACGCCCTGATCAAGGTTCTCGACCGCGGCGACATCCGTCTGTTCTCCAACGTCGACTACGGCACCGACCTGCACCTCGAAGACCTCACCGACCTCTACGACGCGGTGATCTTCTCCACCGGCTGCATCAAGGACGCCGACCTCGCCCTCGACGGAATCGGCCTGCCCGGCTCCTACGGCGCCGCCGACTTCGTCAACTGGTACGACGCCCACCCCGACGTGCCCCAGACCTGGCCGCTTGAGCACGAGAAGGTCGCTGTCATCGGCAACGGCAACGTCGCCCTCGACGTCGCCCGGATCCTCGCGAAGCAGGCCGACGACCTGCTCACCACCGAGATCCCCGACCACGTCCACGAAGGGCTGAAGTCCTCCAAGGTCACCGACGTCCACGTGTTCGGTCGGCGCGGTCCCGCACAGGCGAAATTCACGCCCTTGGAGCTGCGCGAACTCGGGCATGTCAAGGACGTCGACATCATCGTCTACCCGGAGGACTTCGAGTTCGACGAGGCGTCGATGGCGTCGATCCATTCGAACAACCAGGTCAAGCAGGTGACGAAGACCCTGACCGATTTCACGCTGCGCGATCCCAAGGGTGCGCCTCGCAGGCTGCACCTCCACTTCCTCCACGCCCCGGTCGAGATCCTCGGTGAGGACCAGGTGACCGGGCTGCGGACCGAGAGGCAGCGCCTCGACGGCAACGGCGGAGTCGACGGCACCGGCGAGTTCGTCGACTGGGAGATGGACGCCGTCTACCGGGCCGTCGGCTACACCGGCACCGCGCTGCCGCAGCTGCCATTCGACCCCCGCAAGGGCGTGATCACCAACCATGAAGGACGCGTCGTCGATTCGGTCGACCAGGCCGAGGCCGCCGAGGCCGATGTGGTTCAGGGCGTGTACGCGACGGGCTGGATCAAGCGCGGTCCGGTGGGTCTGATCGGGCACACCAAGGGCGATGCTCTGGAGACGATCACCCACATCCTCGAGGACCGCGCGGCGGGTGCACTGACCGAACCGATCCGCCCCGAGGAGTCGGCGATCGTCGAGCTGCTTGAGGACCGCGGCGTCGACTACACCGACTGGGACGGCTACCGGCTGCTCGAGGCGGCCGAGATCGCGCTCGGTGAGGCAGAGGGCCGGGAGCGGAAGAAGATCCCGACCCGACAGGGCATGCTCGCAGAGTCCCGCTCCCGGATCGGCGTCGACTCCCAGTAGAGTGACCGTATGCCACAGTCTCCTCACATCGCCGTGATCGGAAGCGGGATCGCGGGCGCCTCGGTTGCCTTCGGTCTCGCTTCCCGGGGCGCGGACGTCACCGTCGTCGACGACTCGATGTCCGGGCAGGCGACGGCCGCGGGCGCCGGCATCATCGCTCCCTGGGTGTCGACGAGCACCGGCGCCTACTATCGGACCTACGCGGCCGGAGGCGGCTTCTATCCGCAGCTGCTCGAGCGCCTGGCGGAGTTCGGGATCGAGATCGGCTACCGCAGGACCGGGGCGATCATCGTCGACCGGGACCCCGGCAGGCTCGCCGAGGCCGCCCTGCTCGTGCGCGAGAGAGCGGCGAGCGCAGGAGCGGTCGCCGGGGACGTGGCAGAACTGGATCCGGCCGAGCTCCGATCCGCCTTCCCGCCCATCGATCCCGAGCTGTCGGGACTGCTCGTCACCGGGGGAGGGCGCGTCGACGGCCGGACGCTGCGCGACGGACTGCTCACCGCAGCGGTGGCGTCAGGAGCCGAGATCGTCAGGGATTCCGCCGTCGACGTCTCCGCCTCGGCGGTGACGACCACCTCGGCGACGATCGGCTGCGACGCCGTCGTCGTCGCGGCCGGGGCCCGCAGCACCGAGATCCTCCGCCGGCTGGGGCAGACGCTCGCGATCAGCCCGCAGCGCGGGCAGCTGATCCACCTGTCGCTGCGCGGAGCGAACACGTCCCGGTGGCCGACGGTGCATCCGCTCGGCCCCCACTACATCACGCCCTTCGACTCCGGTCGGATCGTCATCGGCGCCACCCGGGAGGACGGCAGCGGATTCGACGTGCGGCCGACCGCCGCCGGGCAGAGGCAGGTGCTCGACGATGCCCTGTCGATCGCACCGGGGCTGGCCGAGGCCACCGTCCTCGAGACCCGGGTCGGGATCCGGCCGATGTCCGCGCGCGCCTCCGGGCTGCCGTTCGCCGGTCAGGTGCCCGGGGCGCCCGGACTGTGGCTGGCGTCGGGGTTCGGTGCCGGGGGACTGACGATGGGCCCGCTCATCGGCGACGCGATCGCCCGCGACCTCCTCGGCGAACCCGCCCCCGAGATCGCGGCGCTGGGCCTCGACGAGCAGCCGGAGCTCAGCCCGTCACCTTCGCCGTCTGCCTGACGGGTCCCGGCTTCGCAGCGGCCCCGGAGACGGTGCCCGCGATCGCGTCGAAGGCGCGGATGGTCGGGAACAGCTTCGTCGCATCCTGCGGCAGGCCCCAGGAGGAGAGCTTGACGCCGACGAAGCTGGCGCCGGGGTTCATGTAGATCATCTGCCCGTGGATGCCGAGGGCGAGGAAGGCGTGCGAGTCCGGATAGGGGAACCAGAACTGGTTGCGGTACATGCCGCCGGGCATCCGGTTGTCTCCCGGGCTGTCCGTGAAGGCCTGCCGGGTGTCGGCGCTGCCCGTCAGGGTGTCACCGATCCAGGAGGTCGGCACCACCTGCTCGCCGGTCAGGGACACGCCGCGGTTGGCGTAGAGGTAGCCGAACCGGGCGAGGTCGCGCAGGGTCGTGTTGATGCCGCCGTCGAACATCCCCACCCCGTACTGGTCGGTGGCGATGAGGGCATCGTGCTCGGCGCCGATGCGCGCCCACAGCAGCCGCGACATCAGTGTCTGCATCCTCTCCCCGGCCACCTTCTCGCACACCCAGCCGAGCACGTCGGTCTCGCAGGAGCGGTACTCGAACGGGCCGCCGTGCTCGGACTTCCGCTCCAGGGTGGTCAGGTACCTGTACATGCCGAGGCCGGGGGATTCGGGCTCGTCCTCGGACCAGCCGATCGACGCCTCGATCTGCCTGACCTCGGAGTTCGGGTCGAGGTAGTTCTCGGAGAACCTGATCCCCGATCGCATGTCGAGGAGGTGGCGGACCGTGGCACCGGCGTAGCCGGAGGCCGCCAGCTCGGGAACGTAGTCGGTGATGAGGCGCTGAGGGTCGAGATCCCCGGCGCCCACGAGCACTCCCGCGACCGTCCCGACGAGTGACTTGCTCACCGACATGAGAAGGTGCGGGGTGTCTGGCCGCATCGGCGTGAAGTACTCCTCGGTGAGCACCGTTCCCCTGTGCAGCACCATCCAGCCGTCCGTGTCGCTGGACTCGATCACGCTGCGCACGCTGCGGGCCTCGCTGAAGGGCGTCTGCGGGACCTCGATCTCACCGAGGTCCTGGAGGTCGGTGGGAAGATCGGCGACGGGCCCGGTGCCGCGGGAGATCGGGGTGGTGGGCAGGATCTGCGACAGGTTCTGGAACGACCACCGGACGTTGTCGGCATGCTGCCAGTTGTCCTTGTCGATGATGCCCACGGTCTGCGCCGAAGAAGTCTCAGTCACGGTCTGCCCTTTTGCTCGTCCGGGTGTGCGGTTCGTTCGAGATTATCACCGCGGTGCCGTGAACCGGAGGCACTCGCCGCTGGAACCGTCGGAACCCCCGACGGTCGAGCCGCCGGGGGTTTCTCAGGAGCCGTTCGGGTCAGTCGCCCTTGGCGCCGGGTCCGCCGAGGGCCGGGGACGGATCCTCGGCCGCGACGGGGACGCCCGCGTACATGGCCCGGATCGAATCGATGAAGTGCTTGGCCCTGATGCTCAGCGTCTTCGAGTCCCCGTTGCTCGTCTGCAGCGGGTTCTTCGTCACGAGCACGCCGAGGTCGGCGCCCTTCCACCGGTATTCGCCGGCACCGTAGATGCGCAGGAAGAACACTTCGCTGCCGTTCTGCAGGGGGTGCCAGTCGAGGGCGGCCCGCTTGAAGGTCAGCGTGCCGTACTGGTCGAGGTAGTACTGCCCGGTCATCGGCGAGTGGGTGATGTACTCGGTGATCGGAGCCGTCTCCTTGATGATCATCTGGCTCCACTCGTCGGCGCCCGAGAGCTCCTCCCACCGTTCGTTGATCTCGTCGATGTCGAGATCGAACTCGACGTCGAGGTACTCGAGGAGGTGGAAGAGGAACAGCGGCACGTCGGCGTAGGCGCCGGCGGTGACGTTGGTGATGGCGCTGGCGCCGGAGATGCGCGGGTTGAGCTCGCCCAGGTACACGTCGTCGGAGTCGAGGTCGACGAGCACGTCGACCTCGAAGAAGCCCCGGTACCCGCGCTTGCGCAGTCCCTCACCGACCCGCCTGACGAGATCGCGGGCACGGGTGCGCTGGTCGGAGGTGAGCACGTCCGGTGTCATCTCGTTGCCGCACCAGCCGCCCTTGTACGGAGTGAGCTCGGGGAAGCCGGCCAGCTCGGTGAGGAACGGACCGACGAGGGTGCCGCTCGACGTCAGCACCGCTTCGACCGCGACGGGGGTGTTGTTGATCCGCTTCATGATCTTCAGGTGCTCGCCGATGATGTCCTCGCTGTGGCGGTCCCAGTCGGCCTCCGACGCGATGAAGAAGGTGGTCTTGCCGGAATCGCCGTAGGGGGTCTGGACGACGAGGTCGGTGCCGAGTCCCGCCTTCGTGCTCTCGGCGACGAGCTCCTCATAGGTGTCGGCGGTGGTGAGCACATTGGGCACCGAGTACGCCCCGGCCTCGTTGCCGAGCTTCGTCGTCTCGATCTTCGAGTCGAGGAGGTTGCGCAGCTTCGCCGAGGGCAGGATCAGGTCGTAGCCGAGCTCCCGACAGATCCGCTCGGTCTCCTCGTCGAAGAAGACCATCGCGACCTTGGGGCGCTCCCCGTGCGGGACATTGCGCGTCATGTGCGCGCGCACCTCGGCGTTGAGGAGCAGCCAGTTGTTGATCGCCTCGCCGCTGTCGAACTCGACGAAGGGCTTGTACCGGGGTGAGAACACCCGCGGATGCGCGCCGTCCCAGCCGTCGTAGTACGTGATGTAGGAGAAGTTGCGGACCCACCGGTCGAGGCCGAGAAGGTTGAACGGCGTCGCACCGATGAAGTAGATCGGCGTCTGATTGGTGCGGAAGAAGTGCCGGACCTCGGAGATGTTGCGCAGGGGGCGACGGAGCTGGACCCGGTCCGCCTCTTCGCCGGCGTACGCCGCATCCGTGCCCACATGGACCTCACCGCCGGCTGCCGGCTCCGACACGCTCGGGGCGGGTGCGGTCGGAGCCCCGGCCGAGGCGGCGGCATGGGCGCGGGTGGCGGGGGTCTCGACGGGGGAGGAGACCTCGGCGGTCGCGGTCGGCGCGCCGGCTCCGGCCGAGGCCGTGGTGTCGGTCGAGGCGGTGGTGTCGACGGCTGCGGCGGAGTTCTCCGGCCGGCCCGGCGCGGGGACGGCGACGGCGTCCTTGACCACGCGCGTCCCGTTCGTCTCCGTCACCTCCCCCTTGACGGGGTCGGCCTTGAGCGCCTGCGGCTTCTTCCTCTCGGACTTCTTGGCCCCGCCGCTCTTCTTCTTGGTGTCGGGCTTGACGGCTGCGGCCTTCTTCACCTCGGCCTTCTTCACCGCGGCCGTCTTGCCACCGGTCGTGTCGTCCGGCTTCTTCACCGGCGCGGAGGCGGTCACTGCGGGTCCGAACGTCGAGGTCGATGCGCGAGTGCCGGTCTTCCTCGGCGGCGGGCTCGCGTTCGTCTCAGTGGCAGGGGTTGATGGGGCAGGGGCCGACGAGTCGTTCGTCATCGCACTTCTCCTTGTGAAGACGTCAAGCGTTCCATCTTCATTGATGTCCGCGTCCACACCCGCTCCCGGTCCCGGAGCGTCCCGGAGGAGGCTCCGACAGCGAAAGAGATGTGTAGTGGACAACTTATACCAGGTCCACCCGCCCGTGCACGAGCGTCCGGGTGATTGTTGCGGCCGGTGACGTCGGCATCTCGCCCGGTGAGCGGGCACGGGCCGATTCCCGGGCGTGGGGCCGATTCCCGGGCCCGGGGTCGATTCCCGGGCGTGGGCCAGGGGCCGCTAGGCTGGAGCCACGGACGATCAGCGAAAGAGAGTACGACGATGCCGGTGAACACGGACAAGCAGGGGGTCAGCTACTCCCTGCCACGACCCTACGAGGTGTCACGGGAGGCGATCGCGGAATTCGCGCACGCCACCGGAGCCAGCGCCCGCTGCCATTTCGACACCGAGGCGGCCACCGCCCTCGGGTACACGGACGTCATCGCCCCCACGACCTTCGCCGTGATCATCGCCCAGAAGAGCGAATCGGCCTACATCACCGACCCGGAATCGGGCATCGACTTCTCCAAGGTCGTCCACGGCTCCGAGCAGTTCAGCTTCACCCGGCCCATCGTCGCCGGCGACCGGCTGCACGCCACGACCCATGTCGACGGAGTGCGCGCGGCCGGCAGCAACGCCATGATCACCACCCGCACGGAGATCACCGACCCCGCGGAGGCTCCCGTGGTCACCGTGACCTCGACCATCGTCGTGAGAGGGGACGCGGAATGAACGACCTGACCACGCTGAGCGTCGGCGACACGATCCTGACCCAGGACATCCCCCTGTCCCGGGCCGCGCTCATCGACTACGCCGCCGCCTCCGGCGACCACAATCCCATCCACTGGTCCGAGCGGTTCGCCACCGAGGTGGGCCTCGACGGCGTCATCGCCCACGGGATGCTCTCGATGGCGCTCGTCATCGCCCCCATCGCCGACTGGCTCGGCGACCCCGGTGCGATCGTCGACTACCGCACCCGGTTCTCCGCCCCCGTGCTCGTCCCCGACGCCGCATCGGGCTCGCCCGCCACGCCCACCGCGTCCCTGTCCCTCGAGGCGAAGGTCGGCGCCGTCGACGCCGAGGCCGGCACCCTGCGCATCGACGCCACGGTGCGGGCGGGTGAGACGGACGTGCTCAGCCGCACCCAGATTCGAGTCGCCAGGTGAGACTGGCCGCACTCACGACCTTCCACCTCGGCGGGCAG
>JAPSIC010000164.1 GCA_031179165.1 Brevibacterium sp. | reverse complement strand
GGCTACTATCTCGAGACCTCGAAAGGCCCAATCAGGCCGTGGGCTCCTCGGGGCCTTTCGAGGTCTCGAGATAGTAGCCCTGGATGTGTTCGCGCAGCAGGCGGGCCGCGGCCGGCGATTTTCCGGACCGAAGCGCTTCGCAGATCGCCCGATGCTCCGCCCGCAGCCGCCTCGCAGTCCTGTGCCAGTCGGGCAGCGCGCGAGCACGGCTGAGGGTGTGATCGGCGATGGAGGTGCGCAGCGCATCCATCAGGGTGCTGATCAGCGGGTTGCCCGCCGCCCGCGAGAGCGCCACATGGAACTCGGCGTCCAGTGGCAGGAAGTCCTCGAGCGGCATATCCGGATCGTCCATGAGATCGAGCAGGCACTCGGCCGAGTCCCACGACGCGTCCTGGCTCGCGTGCTCGGCTGCCCAGGTCTCGAGGAGCTGACGCACCTCGTAGACGTGGGAGGCTTCGACGTGGCTGGTCGCCAGCTGCATGTTCAGGGCCAGTGTCAGTGCCTGCGCGGGCGCGGCGGTGATGATGGTCCCCGATCGCGGTCCCGAGCCGGTCGCTGTGCCGATCGTCCCGAGGGCCTCGAGGACTCGGAGGGCTTCGCGGATCGCACCCCGGGAGACCTGCAGCTCCTCGGCCAGCGCCCTCTCCCCCGGCAGGTGGTCGCCGATCCGCAGGCGCCCGCTCTTGAGCTCTTCGGTGACCCAGTCCATGACCTTCTCGTGCGCCTTCATAGGCACCGATTATCCCAGCCGGCAGGGCACGCCGGAGACAACCGCATGAGGTGCGACGCCCCTCGGACGCCATGCCCGCGGATCGCAGGGCTCACCGCGGACGGGGCTGGTGGACCCGGGGTGCGTAGACCAGCTCCTGGATGTCGCCGTCGAGCCTCGTCGATTCCAGCAGCTCGAGATCGAAGTCGGCAGCGCCCCCGAGAACCGGCTCGAGTCCGGTCGTCCCGGTGATCACCGGGAAGATCGTCACCTGCAGACGATCGACCAGCCCCGCGGCCATGAGCGACCAGTTCATTCTCAGGCTGCCGTGCGAGCGCAGGGGAACCCCGGCCGTCTTCTTCAGCTCGGCGACGACCTCCACCGCATCGCCTCGGCGCAGAGTGGTATCACCCCAGGCCAGAGACTCATTCGGGTCCATCGACCGGGAGACGACGATCTTGGGCGTCGCACTCATCTTCTGCACCCACGGGTCCATCGCCTCGGGTTCCGTGTTCACGATCTGGGACATCATGCGGTAGGTGTCGGGGCCGAAGACCATGAGCTGGTCCTGGTCGAACATCGTCGCTCGGTGCTCGAGCAGCTCCGGTCCCTGCTTGCCCCAGTAACCGGACCATTCATCGGTCCCAGCGCCGTAACCGTCGAGGCTGGAGAAGACATCGAATGTGTATGTCGTGGACATGGCTTCACTCTCTTCGTCGAGATGGCTGCAGATCCGGCCCCACCGTGTGACCACGGCGAGAATCACCGCGAACACCAGCGTACTCGGGATCAGATTCAGGACCAGCGTGATCAGAACCCATCACGCCTGATCAGGTTCAGGACCAGGGTGATCAGCGCCGGTCATGGCTGATGACCGCGCAATCCCATCGCGGTGAGGAGATCCAGTTCAGTCCGGCCTGCGGAACACCGAGGATCTCTTCCGCGACTTCCCGTCCTTGCCACGGAACGACCACTGCCGCATCGGCTGCGGAACACGCCACTGCTTCCTCCAGGCGAGCATCCGGAACCCGAAGGCGAGGGACGCGATGATCACCGAGGTGACGATGTTGAGCCAGTCACTCGCCTCGGCGAGGATGGTCAACCCGGATCCGAGCAGGGCAGGGATCAGATAGAGGTCGGTGCCGCGGAAGATCGCCGGATCCTCATTCGCCACGACATCGCGCAGCAGCCCGCCTCCGCAGGCGGTCAGCGCCCCCATCAGCAGCGCGGCGGGAGGGTTCGCGCCGGCGTCGAGGGCGATGGCGGTGCCGGTGAGGCTGAAGAGGCCGAGGCCCATGGCGTCGAAGGTGACGATCCAGATGCGGGCGCGGACCGTGTGGCGGCCGATCAGATAGACGAGGAGGGTGGCGACCAGGGGCGGAACGAGATAGATCGGGTGGGCCAGCGCGTTGGGAACCCGGTCGAGGAACACATCGCGGATGAGGCCGCCGCCGATGCCGGCCAGCAGACCGAGCACCAGGCCGCCGGTGATGTCGAAGTTGCGCCGGGCGGCGAGGAGGACTCCTGAGATCGCGAATACGAAGGTGCCCGTCAGGTCGAGGACGAGCACCACTGTTTCCTGAAATGTCACGACGGCTCCTGGGTCTCCCGGCACGCAGTTCGTCGCCTCCGACGAGTGGGGCTGCGCGGTGCGCTCTCCACTGTAGTGTCAGGCCGACCGGGCTATGGTGAGTCCATGACTCATTCAACGACGAACGGTCAGTCCGCTCCGACGGTCGTGCTGGTCCATGGGGCGTTCGCGAATTCGTTCTCCTTCGCGCCGCTCCAGGCCGAGCTGGCCCTGCGCGGAGTCCGCTCCGCCGCTCCCGATCTGCCCGGCCACGGATTCGCCGCCACATTTCCCGAGAGCTACCAGGCTCCGCAGAACCCGGCGGAGCTGGCGACGTCCCCCGGCTCCCTGCGCGGCGTGACCCTGGCAGACAACGCCGCCCACCTCGCCGAGGTGCTGGCGCGGGCCAAGGAGAACGGTCCGGTCATCGCCCTGGCCCACAGCCGCGGCGGGATCACCCTGACCGCGACCGCGAACGCCCACCCGGAGCTCATCGACCATCTGGTCTACGTCTCATCCTGGGCGCCGGTGACGCTCGACGCCGCGGCCTACAACGCCGAACCCGAGATGGCGGAGGTCGACAACGCCACGATCGGTGCCGCCCTGGTCGGCGACCCGCAGGAGCTCGGCGTGCTGCGCTGCAACTTCCGCTCCAGCGATCCGCAGCTGCTCGAGGGCCTGCGCGCACTCTTCTTCGCCGATGGAAGCCCCGACGAGTTCCGGGCGTTCCTCAACACCCTCCAGCCGGACGAGAACCTCGATGCCGGGACCGCCGAGGACTGTGTCCAGCCGGCGACGTGGGGAACGATCCCGCGGACCTACATCCGCCTCGGCGCGGACCGCAGTCTGCCGCCGGCGATGCAGAATCGGCTCATCCGCGAGGCCGACGAACTCACGCCGGACAATCCCTACCGGGTCCACACCCTGGACTCATCCCATTGGGGGTGGCTGGCCCGGCCCGCAGCCGCCGCCGAGCTGCTGGCGTCGATCGCCGGCGAGGTCGGCACCGGCTGATCGTGCCGGCCTTCGGCTGCCGCCGGTCGAGCGGTGGTCGCCGCGATGGCCGGCTGACCGGTCCGGCGAACTCGCCGGCTGCCGGTCAGCTGAGTTCGAAGTTGTCGGGGTTCTTGTACGTCTCGACCTCGACGATCGGATTGCCCTGGCCCTTGAGGAGCTTGGAGATCGGGCACCGGGCATGGGCTCGCCCGGCGTACTTCTCCATCTCCTCGGTGGAGAGTCCGTCGATGGAGATGTAGGCCCGGGGAACGAAGTAGTACCCGCCGGACTTCTCCTTGTGCAGCTCGACTTCGACCCGCACTCGCGACAGGGCGTCGACCTCGGCGACGGCCAACACCACCTTGAGGGTCTCACCGAGACAGGTGCTCCACGCCATGGCGAGGAACTGCTCGGGATTGTTGCCCCGCTCGGTGTGGGAGGTCGGGGCCGTGGCGAGCTTCTGCCCGTCCCTCACCCTCACCTCCCCCGAGGTTCCGCCGATGTTCTCGACCGCGGCGGTGTAGATGGGGGCGCTTGCACTGCGTGGTTCGTCCGAGTCTCGGCTTCGCACCTGGGGCTCGGCGTATCCGGGGTTCGTCGTCATTGATCCATGCTACGTCAGGGCCCCGCCCGATTGGCTGAATGTTTCGTGAACGCAGGCCAACGCCTGCTCAGGCCGGTCCGGGGCTGCCCGCCTCGTATTCGCGCAGCGGTACGGAGCCGTCGGCGAAGGAGGCGAGGATCTCCTCGGTGATCCTCCATCCCTCCTCCGCGGCGTCACCGCGCACGGTCAGCGTCGGGTCGGCGTCGAGGATTCCGCGCAGGACGCTTCCGTAGGCCGACAGCTCGGGCTTGGCCGTGTCCGTCTGCGCGGTCACCCGGGTCATGCCCCGCGAATCGAACGGGCCACCCATATTCAGCTCGAGCAGGACCTGATCCTCTTCGAACTTCAGCCGCAGGACGTTCTCGGGCACATCCCCGTCGTGGGGGAACTGCGGGTAGGCGTGCGGCGGCTGCCGGAACCTCACCGTGATCTCCTGCCGCGGATCGCCGATCGCCTTGCCGGAGCGCAGGGTCACCGGGACCCCGCTCCACCGCCAGGTGTCGACCTCGAGCTTCACCTCGACGAAGGTCTCCGTCTCGTTGGCGGGGTCCACTCCCTCCTCGGCGGCGTAGTCGGGCAGGCTCACGCCGCCCACGGTTCCGGCGGTGTAGCGCCCGCGGACGATGGAGGTGGCCGCGTCGTCGCCCCAGATGCGTGTGGCGCGGAGGATGTGGGTGGTCAGGGCGGGCAGCTCGACGTGGTCGAAGCGGGCGGGAGGATCCATCATCATCAGGGCCATCACCTGGAGAAGGTGGGACTGGATCATGTCACGTGTGGCTCCGGTCGGGTCGTAGAACCCCGCCCGACCCTCGAGTCCGAGGGTCTCGTCGAAGACGATCTCGATCGATTCGACGTGGTCGCGGTTGAGGAGGGGCTCGACCACGCGGTTGGCGAAGCGCATGCCGAGGAAGTTGAGGACCGCCGGCATGCCCAGGAAGTGGTCGACCCGGAAGGTCTGTCCTTCCGGGACCAGGCGGGAGGCGAGGAGGTTGAGCTCCCGAGCGGATTCGAGGTCGGTGCCGATCGGCTTCTCCAGGGCCAGGAGCAGACCGTCGGGAAGGTCGAGCTCGGCCAGAACGTCGAGGGACTTCATCGTCACCGACGGCGGGAGGGCGAAGTACAGACAGGACGGACCGTCGAGCGATTCGAGCAGGGCCTCCATGTCGGCCTTCTTCGTCACGTCGCACTGCACGTACTTCGTCGTGTTCCGGACGTGTTCGACCGCGGGTCCCGTCGCCTCGACCGAGGCGAACGCCTGGTCGACCGTCTCGGTCCAGGAGTCCTCGGCCGTCTGGGAGGAGCCGATGACTCTCAGCCGTGTGTCGGTGCGCGTCGTCAGGAGAGTTCCGAGCCCGGGCAGCAGCAGTCGGGAGGTGAGATCCCCGGTCGCGCCGAGGATGACGAGGTTCGAGATGGCTGTCATGGGGCCACCCTACAAGGCGAGATTTGAGATTTCGAGAAGTCGTGGACCGGTGTGCGTGCCGCAGGAGCGACGTCCGCAGCTCGCGATCGCCAGCCCGGCCGCGGCATCGGACCGGGCACGGAATCCGTCCCCTCGGCAGCGTCACCGTGTCTGTTAGATTGAACGGATGGGAGACCGAAGCGCCGAAAGCACTCCGCTCGAAGACTACGCCCTCCTCTCGGATCTGCGGACCGGGCCGCTGCTGTCGCGCGACGGCAGCATCGACTGGCTCTGCCTGCCGAGGTTCGATTCCCCCGCCGTCTTCTCCGCCCTCCTCGGCACCCCGGATGACGGACGCTGGCAGCTGCGCGCCGTCGACGGCGAGGTCGTCTCGCGGCAGTACCTCGACCGGACGTTCGTCGTCGAGACCGTGTGGCGGTCTCCGACCGGTCGCCTCCGAGTGCTCGACTTCCTGCCGCTGAGCGGGGACAACGCCGATCTCGTCCGCAGAGTGACGTGCCTTGAGGGCACGGTCACCGTCGAGCACGATCTGCGGATCCGCTTCGACTACAACCGCGCCAAACCGTGGACGCGGAAAGTCCGCCTGGAGGACTCCGAGCGATCGGGGCTCCTGTCCGTCTCGGGGCCCAACGCCCTGCTCCTCACCGGTCCCGAACTGCATCCGGACCACGCCTGGCAGGAGCGCCACAGCTGCGCCGACCCCTCCGACTCCGACTGCTCGGGGGACGTCGACGCCGACGACGACGGCAGCATCGACCTCGATGCCGAGGTGCAGGGACGACCCGATGACTACCAGGGGGCGGTGCCCGACCGGCTGATCGGCGAGTTCGAGCTCGGTGCGGGCGAGTCGCTCGACTGGGTGCTCACGTGGCATCCGTCCTATCGTCAGCCGCCGGAACCCGCCGACCCGCAGCGCGCACTCGACCAGACCATCGGCTACTGGCAGAACTGGTCGGAGCGGGTCGAGGTTCGGAATAAGCATGACGGCCTCGTGCTCCGGTCCCTGTTGGTGCTGCGGGCCCTGACGAACAGCGCCACCGGCGGCATCGTCGCCGCACCGACCACCTCGCTGCCGGAGGACTTCGGCGGGCAACGGAACTGGGACTACCGGTACACCTGGCTGCGCGACGCCTCGCTGACGATCGACACGCTGATCTCCCACGGATTCACCGAGGGTGCGCTGCATTGGCGCAACTGGCTGCTGCGCGCGGTCGCCGGCGATCCGGACGATGTGCAGATCATGTACGGCGTCGCCGGCGAACGCCAGCTCCTCGAACACGAGCTGGACCACCTGCGCGGCTATGCCGAGTCCCGCCCGGTGCGGATCGGCAACGGTGCGCACCGGCAGTATCAGGCGGACGTCGTCGGCGAGGTCATGATCGCGCTGGCAGCCCTGCGCGACGCCGGCAAGAAGGAGGACGAGTACTCGTGGGGTCTGCAGAAGAACCTACTGCGGTTCCTCGAGCACAACTTCGACCGGAAGGGCCATGGGATCTGGGAGATGCGCGGCGAAGCCGACTACTTCACTCACGGTCGCGCGATGATGTTCGCCGCCTTCGACCAGGGAGTGCGCGCCGTCGAGGTGCACGGTCTGGCCGGACCGGTGCGGAAATGGAGGGAGCTGCGCTCCCGCCTGCGCGATGAGATCTTCGACCACGGCTACGACTCGGAGTTGAACTCCTTCACCCAGACCTATTCCAATCGGGAGGCCGACGCCTCTCTCCTGCAGCTGCCCTACACCGGACTCGTCCGGCCCGAGGATCCGAAGATGCTGGGCACCGTGGCCAAGATCGAACAGGACCTGGTCGATGGCGCGGGCATGGTCCGCAGGTACCGAACCGAATCGGGCCTCGACGGCCTCCCCGGCAACGAGTATTCCTTCCTCATGTGCACCTTCTGGCTGATCGAGCAGTACGCCCTGTCCGGCCGCCG